>CAZPXF010000060.1:0-13745 GCA_964590945.1 uncultured Lachnospiraceae bacterium
AACGGAATGCAAAGGGGACGGAGCGATGAAGGCTGTAAATCTGTATCTGCTGACGAGAAATCAAGATAAGGATTTTTATACGCAATATGAAAATATCCTCTCCGGCAGGAGCGAGCCGATGAGGGTCAGGGAACATGAATTTGGCAATCTGATCCATCTGGTAGAGCTGCTGTGGGGAAGGGGCGTGACAGTGGGCGAGCTGGAAGGCTTTTACTACGGGTATTCTATCAGGCAGATCGGGAAGGAATTTGATCTTCTAAAGATCCATAAAAATACTGCGGTGCTGAACATTGAACTGAAAAGTCAGGATGTCGCCGGGGACAAGATAAAAAGACAGCTATTGAAGAACCGGTATTATCTTGGATGTCTGGCATCTGAATTACATTTGTTCACATTCGTGGATGAAACAGGGGTTCTCTATACGCTGGAGGGGGATGACCTGCGGGTCTGTGATTTTGAAGAGCTGATACGGGCGCTTCGTGGTTTCTCTGTTTTTGAGACGGGGGATATCGACGCATTGTTCCGTGCGAAGGATTATCTGATCTCGCCTCTGAATATGCCGGAGAAGTTCGCCGGAAACCGGTATTTTCTGACACAGCAGCAGGAGATGATAAAGAACGAAGTCATGTCCGGAATACTGTCCGGGAATACGACGTTTTACAGAGGTATCACAGGGATGGCGGGAACCGGAAAGACCCTGCTTCTCTATGATCTGGCGAAAAACTGCGCGGAACATGGAAGCTGCTGTATTGTACATTGCGGCAGACTGTGTGAAGCCCATGGAACGCTGAATGAGTTACTTGAAAATGTTGAAATCATCGGGGAGGAATCTGTTCCCTGCGCCAATCTGGGCGGCTACCGGTTTTTATTTGTAGATGAGACACAGCACATGTTCTCTGATAATCTTGACGAGGTGATACGGATAACAAAGGAACGCCGGATCCCCTGTGTTTTTTCGTATGATTATTTTCAGACGTTGTCCAAGACGGAGCAGAGAAGAAATATTCCGGGGCGATTACGGCAGTTGGAGGATTTTACCGAATACAAGCTGTCGGGCAGGATACGGAGCAATGAGGAGATGAGCTCTTTTATCCGGAGACTTTTGAATCTCAAGGATATCGCGGGTAAAAATTACGGGTACGACGCAGTGGATATAGCATATGCTGCAGATACTTCGGAAGCGGAGAATATTCTGAGATATTATTCTAATGAGAAAGGCTATACTTTTATCGAATACGGCCAAACAGAAGAGCAGTCCGGATTTCTGAAGGTATGCGACAGAGGCTTTCACACGGAGAATGCCATCGGTCAGGAGTTCGAGAAGGTAGTCATTACATTGGATGAAAGTTTTTATTATAACGAGGATGGAAAGCTGCAGGGCAGAAATCATCCGAACCCGGATTATATTTATGACAGGCTGTTCTTTCAGGCGGTGTCCCGTACCAGAGAGAAGCTGTGCGTTGTTGTGATCGGGGATACGGAGCTGTTTGAGCGGATCGTTTCTATTAAATATATGTTTCCCGTAAGTTGAGAATTTTTGCACAGTTACCCAAAGTGATGTGCATTGACACAAATGAATAAAGCACATATAATAACAGTGTTAGCTAACACTGTTATTTCCGGAGGCGGATATTATGTCAGAAGAAAAAAGCACACTGGAAAGGATTCTGGATTCGGCAAAACAGGAATTTATGGAAAAAGGGTTCCTGAATGCGTCTCTTCGCAATATTGTCAAGAGCGCCGGGGTGACGACGGGCGCATTTTACCGTTACTACAATAGTAAGGAGGATCTGTTTGCAGCATTGGTGGGCGAGCAGGCAGACTATGCGCTCGCGCTTTTCAATCATACGGTCGACGAGTTCGAGAAGCTTCCGGGCGAGCAGCAGACGGAGCAGATGGTCGATACATCCGGCGATTATATGGATATCATGCTGGATTATATCTATGACCATTATGATGCGTTTAAGCTTCTTGTCACCAGCGCCGAGGGAACCGCCTACGCGGATTTTATCCACCAGCTTGCGGTAAGGGAGGTAGATTCCACTTATAAATATATGCAGACGCTTGAAGCTATGGGATATGAGCCGGAGCCGGTTAATCAGAATCTGGCGCACATCATAGCAAGCGGATTGTTTAACGGAATCTTTGAATCGATCATCCACGATATGCCAAAGGAAGAAGCGAAGGAGTATCTTTCCCAGTTTCACAGATTTTATACGGCGGGATGGTCGGAACTGCTGCATGTGAAGTTTGAATAACAGGAACTGTTTTTATAAGAGAAATTCGATGTCGGATTTCTCTTATAAATTAACCGTGGGTTAGTAGAAACTAACATAAAGGAGGAGAGATTGGATGGAGAAAACAGAAAAATCAACGATTGGATGGCTTGCCGGATTTGCCGGCACGCATAAGAGCTTTTATACTGCGAGTGTCCTGCTTGCTGCGTGCGGTGTCGCGTGCAGTATTTTCCCTTATATCATCATGGGAAATATGGTCGCGGAGCTGATCGGCGGCAACAGAGAATGGGAATTTTATTTTCATGAAGGGATCTTTATGGTGGTACTGTGGCTGGGAAGAGTGATCTTTCATGCGCTTTCTACAACATGCTCCCACAAGGCGACCTTCCATGTACTCGCCACTATCCGGAAACAGATTTGCGACAAGCTGTCGAGGGTTCCGCTGGGGATGGTGAAGGAGACGCCGTCCGGCTCCCTGAAAAATATTATCGTGGAGCGGGTCGACAGCATTGAGACGACGCTGGCGCATATCCTGCCGGAATTTACGGCGAACATCCTTGCCCCTGTAGCGGTCTTCATCTACCTGTGCGTCATTGACTGGAGGATGGCGCTGATATCCCTGATCAGCCTGCCGCTTGGAATGCTCTGCTATATGGGCATGATGATCGGGTATGAGGAGAGCTTCCGGAATACTGTGACAAAGACAAAGATCCTGAATGATACGGCGGTTGAATATATCAGCGGAATCGAGGTCATCAAGGCATTTGGAAAGGCGCGTAATTCCTATGAAAAATTCAAGATCGCTGCCAGGGAGGGTGCGGACTGTTATATAGAGTGGATGCGCCGGTGCAACGTATTTTTCAGCATTGCTATGGTTCTGTTTCCATGCACTGCGATCTCCGTACTGCCTCTTGGCGGATTGCTTGTGAAAAACGGTTCCCTGTCTGTGGCGGATTTCGTTATGTGCATCATCCTCTCTCTGGGCCTGACGACGCCGCTTATCACGATCATGTCCTATTCGGATGATATAGGAAAGCTTCGTACGATTCTTGGAGAGGTGACAGACGTGCTTTGCCGGGAGGAGTTAAACCGTCCGGAGAAGAACCGGAAGAAACCGGAGGATTACTCCGTAGAATTGGAAAATGTTACTTTTGCATATAAGGAAAAGGAAGTCCTTCACGGCGTGAATCTGCACATGCGCCAGGGGACAGTCAATGCTCTGGTCGGTCCTTCGGGAAGCGGCAAATCCACGATCGCCAGGCTGATCGCATCTCTGTGGGATACCAGGGGAGGCAGCGTCAGGATCGGCGGCGTGGATCTCAGAGATCTGTCTATGGAGGAATATAACCGTCAGGTTGCTTACGTGTCGCAGGATAATTACCTTTTTGACGACACGATCCGGGAAAATATCCGGATGGGGAAAATGGACGCCACAGATGAAGAAGTGGAGGAGGCCGCGGTAAGAAGCGGATGCCATGACTTCATCATGAATCTGGAAAATGGTTATGATACTGTAGTCGGAGGCGCGGGCGGCCATCTCTCCGGAGGTGAGAGGCAGAGAATTGCTATTGCCAGAGCGATGCTGAAGGATGCGCCAATCGTAATTCTCGATGAGGCGACCGCATATACGGATCCGGAAAATGAAGCTGTCATCCAGTCCTCCGTTGCAAGGCTGGTACAGGGAAAGACGCTGATCGTCATTGCGCACCGTCTCTCCACGATTGCAGATGCGGATAAGATCTTTGTGATCGATGACGGCAGAGTTGCAGAGGAAGGTACACACAAGGAGCTGCTGAATGCAGGAGGGCTCTATGCGAAGATGTGGGAGTCCCATATCGGCGTGAAAAACGATGAGAAAGAAGGTGTGACATATGCTTAAGATATTCCGGAAATTTTTTGCCTTTTGTGGTGAGAATAAAAAGAAATTTTACCGTTCTCTGGCGGACGGCGTGATCCTTGCCTTTATGGAGGCGCTCAGGATCCCGGCTATTATGCTGATGCTTCAGGGAGCTTTAAACGGTACGATCACGACAAAGCTGATCTGGCAGTGCTTTGGCATTCTTATTTTCAGTATTATCGCGGGGGCCGCAGCCAAGTACCGCTCCACGATCCTGCAGTGCGAGGCCGGTTATGGAACGGCGGCAAATAAAAGGATCGAGATCGCCGAGCATTTGCGTTATCTTCCCATGGGATATTTCAACGAAAACAGTCTTGGCTATATTACATCGGTGACGACAAATACGATGGAGAATCTTGCAGATGTGGCAACGAGAGTTGTCATGCTGACGACGCAGGGCATCCTCACAACAATGCTGATCACAGTCATGGTGTTTTTCTATGACTGGAGGATCGGAGCCGTACTGCTCATCGGAATGCTTCTGTTCTTTGCAATCAACAGTTTCATGCAGAAGAGATCCGGGCGTGTTTCCCCGAAAAAGATAGATTCCGACACAAGTCTTGTGGAAAAGGTGCTGGAATATGTACAGGGCATCGCAGAGGTAAAGGGGTATAATCTGACCGGAAAAATGGCAGGAAAACTAAATGCTGCGATCGATAGAAATAAGGACGTCAACATCGAGCTGGAGCTGACATTTGTTCCGTTTATGGCGGTTCAGAACGGCGTCATCAAGCTGACGGGAGTTGCAATGACATTATTTTCCATCTATCTGTACCTGCAGGGAAGCATGGAGCTGATCATTTGTATCGGTATGACGATCTGCTCGTTCATGGTATTTGCAAGCCTGGAACAGGCGGGGAATTATTCGGCTCTTCTGCGTACTGTGGATATCAGCGTAGATAAGGCGCAGACAGTAATGGAACTTCCGGCAATGGACATTGAAGGCAAGGAGATCACGCCGGAGAATTTTGATGTGGAACTGGTGGGCGTAGATTTTTCCTATGATAAAAAGAAAATCATTGACAATATCTCTGTTCATATCCCGGAGAGGACGACGACAGCGATCGTAGGACCGAGCGGCGGGGGAAAGACAACGCTCTGCCATCTGATCGCGAGATTCTGGGACGTGGACAGCGGCAAAGTGACGCTGGGCGGCAGGGACGTCAGGGAATACAGTATGGACAGCCTGATGAAGAATTTCAGCTTCGTGTTCCAGAATGTCTATCTGTTCCAGGATACGGTTGCCAACAATATCCGCTTCGGGCAGGAGGACGCACCGATGGAGCAGGTCATCGAGGCGGCAAAGAAAGCGTGCTGCCATGACTTTATCATGGCGCTGCCGGAGGGGTATGAGACGGTCATAGGAGAAGGCGGAGCCAGCCTGTCCGGCGGCGAAAAGCAGAGGATTTCCATTGCCAGGGCGATCATGAAGGATTCCCCGGTAATTATTCTCGATGAAGCAACTGCCAATGTCGACCCTGAAAATGAGAAAGAGCTGATGGAGGCCATTGATGCGCTTACCAGAGAGAAGACGATCTTCCTGATCGCCCACAGGCTCAAGACAGTCAGAAATGCGGATCAGATACTTGTGGTCGACAGAGGAAGGATCGTTCAGAGCGGAAAACACGACGAGCTGATGCAGCAGGAAGGGATCTATAAGAGGTTTGTCCGGTCCAGAGAGCTGGCGGCGAGCTGGAAGCTTTAGAAATATCTGTATGCAGATTGTCAAAAACCGGCCGTCGATATATAATTGTACATAAATAAGTTGATTATGAAAGGCGGGTTCCGGAATGCTTAATATGCTTTTTATGGAAATGATTCGTTATTATGAAGGGGATGCAAAACGTATCCAGCATTTTGTGAAGGTGCATTCCTTTGCAAAGCTGATCGGAGAGATGGAGCATGTGGAGGAGGAGACCATGAAGATACTGGAAGCGGCGGCTTATGTGCATGATATCGGCATCAAACCCGCAGAGAGCAAATATGGTTTCTCCAACGGAAAGCTGCAGGAGCAGGAAGGACCCGCTGCGGCAAGGGAAATGCTGGAAAGGCTGGGATTTGAGGAAAAGCTGGTGGAACGCGTGTGCTATTTGGTCGGACATCATCACACATATACAGATGTGAACGGCATCGATTATCAGATTTTGATCGAGGCGGATTTTCTGGTGAATCTGTACGAGGATGGTTTGAGAGGCGACGCTGCGGCATCTGTCTGCGAGAAAATTTTCAGGACACAGAGCGGGAGAAGGATATGCAGGCTTATGTTTGCATAGTCCATTTTATGTTTACATTTTTCGCAGACATACAACGGGAAGTTAAAAAGTACGAATTGCCTGAAACGATTGCATGGTGTACCTGTTCCAATCATCCGCAAATTATATTATAATGGGATCAGCATAAAACATACGGAGGATAAGAAAAATGGAAAATGTATATATCATGGAGCACCCGCTGATCCAGCATAAGATCTCGTTGATCCGGAAAAAGGAGACCGGAACCGGTGAATTCCGGAAGATTGTTGAGGAGATCGCCATTTTGATGGGATTTGAAGCGCTGCGTGATCTTCCGACGGAGGATGTGGAGGTGGAAACGCCTCTGGAAAAGTGCATGACGCCGATGATCTCAGGCAAAAAGCTGGCGGTAGTTCCGGTTCTCCGCGCCGGACTTGGCATGGTCAATGGGATCACGACGCTGGTGCCTTCGGCGAAGATCGGCCACATCGGACTTTACCGCGACCCGGTCACGCATGAACCGTGCGAGTATTATTGCAAGCTGCCGGATCCGATCGATGAGCGGCTGATCGTACTTGTAGATCCAATGCTGGCGACCGGAGGTTCCGCAGTAGCTGCGGTTAATTATATCAAGCAGCATGGCGGAAGAAATATCAAGTGCATGTTTATCATAGCAGCGCCGGAGGGTCTGAAATGCCTGCACAAGGCACATCCGGACGTGCAGATCTATGTGGGACATGTAGACCGGGAGCTGAACGCGGACGCTTATATCTGTCCGGGACTTGGCGACGCCGGAGACCGTATTTTCGGGACAAAGTAGACATTTTTAAAACGTCACAGGGAAAGTCCGGATGAAGAAAATGTTACCGGACTTATCTCTCAAGGCCGTATATCCAGTTGGATCTGAGCAGATATATCAGAAATATGACGGAGCTGGACGCCCATGTGATCGGGTACGCCCAGAAGATCATATTGATCGTAGGGATGAACCTCAGAATAATTGTGATATAACCTACGCGTCCGATACACCAGAAGAGCAGCATGATAAACATTGGCACGGAGGATTTACCAGCCCCGCGCAGGATCGCGGCGATGCAATGTGAAAAGGCAAGGAGGAAGTAGAACAGTGTTTCCGTTCTTGCCTGTGCAGTTCCGAAGGCAATGACCTCAGGGGTTCTGTCAAAAGCTGCGATCAGCGCCGGAGCAGAAAAACAGATGCAGATGCCGATGATTTCGGCGATGGAAATGGAGCAGAGGATACCAAAGGCTGCTCCTTTTTTAGCGCGGTCGTATTTCTTTGCCCCAAGATTCTGTCCGATGAATGTTGTGAGCGCCAGAGAGAAGCAGGTGACAGGAAGGAAGCCAAATCCCTGAATCTTGGAATAGGAACCGCAGCCTGCGACTGCAAACTCGCCGAAACGGTTGATATTAGACTGGACAAATACATTTGCAATCGAAATAACCGAAGACTCGAGTCCGGCAGGGATGCCGTTGGATACGATCTGGCGCAGCATATCCGGATCTAATTGTATCTTCCCTGGATGGAAACGAAATTCCTCCGGACTTTTCATCAGCTGGCGCAGACAGAGAAGGGCGCTGAGCGCCTGCGAAATGACGGTCGCAAGAGCCGCTGAACCAACGCCAAAGTGAAATACCGCAATAAAAATGATATCCAGGACAATATTTACAACTGACGAGACTGCAAGATAAATAAGCGGGTGACGGCTGTCCCCTGCGGCCTGAAGAATACCCACGAAAAAGTTATACATAACGAACGCCATCGAACCGGAGAAATAGATCCGGAAGTATGTAATAGAGTAAGGCAGGATTTCGGACGGCGTACCCATCAGGATTAAAATATGCGGCGCGGCAATTACTCCGACTGCTGTCAGAAGAGCTCCGCAGATCAGACCAAAGCCGACCGCCGTATGGAGGGATTTTTGAAGGTATGAAGCATTCCGCGCGCCGAAGAATTTTGCGATAATGACGCTGGAGCCTGTCGCGACGCCGTTGAAAAAGCCGACGGTCAGAAAGATCAGGCTGCCGGAGGAACTGACCGCGGCGAGAGCCGGGCTTCCCAGGAAATTTCCTACGATCAGGGAATCGGCCGTATTATAGAGCTGCTGGAAGAGATTTCCCCAAAAAAGCGGGATCGCAAAGGTTATGATATGTTTCCAGACAGGTCCTTCGGTCATAAGATTTAATTTAGTGTTCGATGCCATTCTTTTGTTTCCTTTCCAACCGGGTTTAAAAATAATCCATGCGTGTGATGAGCGCCGATACCGGCTCCGGCGCGATGCTTTCCGGAAGAATCTTATTTCAAATAGAATAACACGGATTCCTCTTTCTGTGTTATGATAAGGAATAAATTATTATGAACAGCAGTAGAAAGGGGTATTTTCTATGGGAGATACGTCTGAAAATAAAACAATCAAGCATAAAAAACGTATTTGCGCGGGTCTGTTGGCTCATGTGGACGCGGGGAAGACTACCTTGTCGGAAAGTATGCTTTACGCAGCAGGCGCGATCCGGAAGATGGGCCGGGTGGATAAAGGCGATGCTTTTCTTGACACGCATGAGCTGGAAAAGGAGCGTGGGATCACGATTTTTTCCAAGCAGGCGGTGCTGGAGCTTGGCGATAAGAGAATCACGCTTTTGGATACGCCGGGACATGTAGATTTTTCTGCGGAAATGGAGCGGACGCTTCAGGCGCTGGACTATGCGGTCCTGGTGATCAGCGGCGCGGACGGCGTGCAGGGACATACCCTCACATTGTGGAAGCTGCTGGGGAAGTATGGCGTTCCGGCTTTTTTATTTATCAATAAGATGGATCAGGAAGGAAATGATAAAGACAAGTTGCTTTTGCAGGTACAGAGGGAGCTTGACGACGGGTGCGTTTGCTTTTCGGATGGGATGACGGATGAATTCTATGAAAATATCGCCATGTGTGATGAGGCGGTTATGGAGAATTATCTGGAAAATGGAGCCGTAGAGGAATCGGAGATTTCAAGATTGATTCGGGAGCGCAGGCTTTTCCCGTGTTATTTTGGGTCTGCACTTCGCAATGACGGCGTACAGGAATTTATGGACGGACTTCAGAGATATACGGAGATGCCGTCCTATCCGAAGGAATTCGGGGCGAGGGTGTTTAAGATCGTTCGGGACGAGCAGGGAAACCGGCTGACGTATTTGAAAATAACGGGAGGAACTCTCAAGGTTCGTGATATATTGAAAAAAGAAGATGCATGGGAGGAGAAGGTCAATCAGATCCGCATTTATTCCGGAGAGAAATACGAAGCTGTGCCGGAGGTATATGCGGGAGATATCTGTGCTGTAACGGGACTTTCTGTTACACGTCCGGGCGAAGGACTTGGCGTAGAGGCAGGGGCGTCGGCGCCTGTGCTGGAGCCGGTTCTGACTTATCGGATCATCCTGCCGGACGGAGTTGACGCGGCGATGGTGCTTCCTAAATTCCGGTTACTTGAGGAGGAAGAGCCGGAGCTTCATATCGTTTGGAACGAGACGCTGAAGGAGATCCAGGTTCAGATCATGGGGGAAGTGCAGCTCGAGATTTTAAAGCGCCTGATCAAGGAGCGGTTCGGCATGGACGTATCCTTTGATGCCGGAAGTATCGTATATAAAGAAACGATTGCAAATGTTGTAGAGGGCGTCGGCCATTTCGAGCCGCTCCGCCACTATGCAGAGGTGCATCTGTTACTGGAGCCGGGAGAGCGGGGCAGCGGTATGCAGTTCCTGACGGACTGCAGCGAGGATATCCTGGATAAAAACTGGCAGAGGCTGATTTTGACACATCTGATGGAACGACGCCATAAAGGGGTGCTGACAGGAGCAGAACTGACGGATGCAAAGATCACATTGAAGTCCGGGCGTGCGCATCCGAAGCACACGGAGGGCGGAGATTTCCGTCAGGCGACGTATCGCGCAGTCCGTCAGGGACTGATGCAGGCGGAGTCTGTGCTTTTGGAGCCATGGTATGATTTTCGTCTGGAAGTGCCGGAAACTATGATCGGCAGGGCTATGACGGATATTGAACAGAGACATGGAACCATGGATCCTCCGGATCGCAATGGAGAGATGGCGGTTCTCACGGGTTCCGCACCGGTATCTGCGATGAGGGGATATTCCCTTGAGGTTGCGGCATATACAAGAGGACGGGGACATATTTTCTGCACATTGAAAGGCTACGATATTTGCCATGACGCGGCGAGGGTCGTGAAGGAAAAGGGTTATGATCCGGAGCTTGATTTCTGGAATCCCTCGGATTCTGTATTTTGTTCTCATGGAAGCGGAATCTCCGTAAGATGGGATCAGGTGACCCGGTATATGCATCTGGAAAGTATTTTGACTGCAAAAAAGAAGACGCCTGGGGGACTGGAAACAGGCAGGCTTGTAATGCGGGAAGCGCCGACAGAAGAGGAATGGATCGACTCGGAGGAGGTTGACCGGATTCTGGATCAGACATTTAACGCAAACAGACGTGAGAAGACGGACATGAAACGCGGACTGAAAAAGAAGAAATCTGCGGAGCCGGTTTACAGGACTTTTGGAAAAGCAAAGGAGCAGGAGAAACAGAAAGAATATTTGCTTGTGGATGGATATAATGTCATTTATGCCTGGGAGGATCTGACGGAGCTTGCCAAAGTAAATCTGGCGGGGGCCAGAGGAAAGCTTTTGGACATCCTCTGTAACTATCAGGCGTCAAGGGGATGCGAACTGATTGCTGTGTTTGACGCATATCGCGTGAAGGGGCATGAGACGGAGTATTACGATTATCATAACATTCACGTTGTATTTACAAAGGAGGCGGAGACGGCAGACCAGTATATAGAGAAATTTGCTCATGAAAACAGCCGTAAATACCACGTGACCGTTGCTACATCGGACGGCGTGGAGCAGGTTATCATTATGGGGCAGGGATGCGAGCTTATTTCTTCCAGAGAGCTTCGGGAAAATATAAAGATCGCCGACCAGAAGATGAAAGAGGCTTATCCGGTGCAGATGGAAGGGAATAAGACCTATCTGCTGGATTCATTCAGTCTGAAGGAAAAAGAAAAGCTGGCGGATGGGAACGCTGATAAAGCATCAAAAATAATGAATTAAAATATCAAAAAAATAAATTTATAATTCCTAAAAGGAATGTTTCATGCTATAATCAGTTACAGAGAAAAACAGATCTGGGAATTAATGGACAGGAGAAAGATTATGACGATACTGAATAAGACAATCGAGGCGCTGCAGCCGTCCAAATCCATAATATTTATGGCAAAGGCCAAAGAGATGCAGGCGGTGAATCCGGAGGTTATCAATCTTGCGGGCGGCGAGCCGGATTTTGATACGCCGGTTCGAATCTGCGAGGAAGCATATAAGCAGATGATGGCAGGATATACCCATTATACATCCGGAACAGGTATTCCGGAGCTGCGGGAAAAGATTGCGAAGAAGCTCCTCGTCGAAAATGGATGCAGTTATTCGGCGGATGATATTTTGGTAACGCCGGGAGGAAAGTTTGCAATATATCTCGCCGTAAGGAGCGTTGTGAATCCGGGGGATGAGGTGATCTACCTTGAGCCGGGATGGGTTTCGTATCCATCGATCATTGAGGCGTCCCAGGGGATCCCGGTACCGGTACGGCTGAAATTTTCGGAGGGATTTGCCCTTAAACTGGAGGAGCTGGAAGAAAAGACGACCGGGAAGACGAAGCTTATCATCATAAATTATCCGAACAATCCGACAGGCAAGGTGCTCGGACATGAGGATGCGGAAATACTGGCAGAGTATATGCGCAGACATCCGGATATTCTGATGCTGACAGATGAGATTTACGAGAGAATTGTATATACAGGCTATCAGACCGTAAGTATGGCGTCTTATGTGGATCTGAAGGATCGTGTCATGACTGTCAATGGCTTTTCCAAAAGCTGCGCAATGACGGGATGGCGTCTCGGATATGTAGCCGCATCTGCCTGGATCCGCAAGGCTATGACGAAATTGTATCAGCATACATTGTCCTGTGTCAGCGGATTTATCCAGAAGGCTGCAATAGTTGCGCTGGACTGTAATGATGAGATCGAGGAGATGCGCGTCCAGTATGAACACAGAAAGGAATTATTTATCGGCGGTCTCAATGAGATCGAGGGCGTGGAGTGCAGTATGCCGGAAGGAGCTTTCTATGCCTGGGTGAAATTTGATCTGCCGGGACTGGATTCGGAGGGCGTATGCAATTATCTTTTGAGTGAAGCTCTTGTTGTAGGCGTTCCGGGGGATGCGTATGGAAGCGACGAGGTGTGCGTCAGATTTTCATTTGCGGCGGCAGAGACGGAGCTTGAAAAGGCAGTAAAACGGATTAAGTCGGCTGTCGATAAATACCGGGCAAATCTATAGAAAATACGAAATACGGAAGCATAAATAAGATGCAAAAAGAGGTTCGCGTGGTGATCACGAACCTCTTTTTAAAGGATACAGATATTTGATTTTATAAGGATAGTTAAGACTATAAGCAGTTAGCCTCAACTAATATATACTATAGCATATAGTTAATGAGAATGCAACATGTTTTTTGATAAATTTTTAAAAGTTTAATATTTAAAAGTTTCAGGAGTTTAATCTCAGGGTTTAGTGATGCCAACAATATTCTGGCACTGTCAATCGGAATGCATAACACAATGAGAAAATATATAAAATATCGCATGGACGCATTGATCATTAACGAGATAAACAGATATGATGTGAAAGTGCATAAATATATATGGACGCCGCTTAAATAAAAGCCTTACAAGCTTTAAATAAGAGGCGTCGCCATCAAAAGAAGTAATAAAATGGATTTGGTTCATCAGGATCATTATATAAAGCACAATCGTTCTGCCAGGTTTCCATTCCATTCTTGATTCTGGAACATAAGAATTCATAATCCTTCTTTTTCACAATCTCATGATCCTTCATGCATTTGTAAAACTTTTTAATGCTTGCTGCCGTGCTCTTTATATTCCCGGGTGTAGACCACATACATTTGCGTATGAAGAAATCGCCAAGGAAGGAATCGATCCTTTCTATACCGTAGTCTATCGAGAGGGGTTCCTCATGCAGAAGGAAGTCATTTATATAGAAGTCAACATTGAACAAATGCCTCTTAATGGTGTTGGCCTTAAGACCATCTGCAATCAGGGTATGTTCAAAAAGATCGAGATACTCGCTGTTCTTTGCCATTATCTTATCACACATGTTGCTGTAATCATCGTAATTCATAAATATACTTTTCCCTTCTATTGTAGATACTTTTATTATACAGTATACGAATGTACTTGCAAGTATAAATTGTAAGATTGACAGAGATCATTGACAGGGAATCTCTAATACTTAAAA
>CAZPXF010000061.1:0-3978 GCA_964590945.1 uncultured Lachnospiraceae bacterium
CCGGCTGCCTTGGAAATGCGATACTTCCCGGATTAATAAGGGTAATCTGCTCCCCAAGACCCACGTCAAGATACGGCTTATGCGTATGGCCGAACATCGCCGTATCGCATCCGGATTTTCTGGCAGCCGCACGGATTCTGTCCATCCCGACGGACACCATATATTCATGGCCATGCGTCATAAGAATACGGTGTCCCCCGATCTCGACGATCTCCTGATTCAAAAGGCCGCTGGAATAATCGCAGTTGCCGCGCACGATATATGTCGGGCACTCTGCCAGCGCCGTTATGTAGTCCTCATTCCCCTCAGAGTCTCCGAGATGAAGCAGCATATCCACGCCGCCTTCCTTCTTTTCCCTCTCCAAAGCCCTCTTCAGGCCGCCATGTTTTCCATGTGTATCACTGACGATCATTACGCGCATAATTCTCTCCATTTTCTTAACTATTCTTCATTCGTTCCATAATGACCGGACGGATCAGACGAAGGGCATTCCCTCTGTGGCTCAGGCTGTTTTTCTGCTCCGGATCCATCTCAGCCGTGGTGCATCCATATTCCGGCACATAGAAGATCGGATCATATCCGAAACCATTTGCCCCCTTGATCTCATAGCCGATGCGCCCTTCGATCGTTCCCCTCACCACTTCTGTCGTTCCATCCGGAAAATAAGCCGCGATCGCGCAGACGAATCTGGCCGTACGCTTCTCATCCGGCACGCCCGCAAGCCGCTCCAAAAGCAGATGATTTTTAATATCGTAGGACGTGTCCACCCCCGCATATCTTGCGGAATAGATCCCCGGCTCCTTGTTCAGGTAGTCGATCTCAAGACCGGAATCGTCCGCCAGAACAACACAGTTCTTTGTAAGCTTTCCGATCGCCGTAGCTTTGATCAGCGCATTTTCCTCAAATGTCGCGCCGTCCTCCACAACATCCGCATCGATTCCGGCCTCCTTCATAGACTGGATCGGCAAGCCGATATCCGAAAGGATCTCCCGTATCTCTTTCATCTTATTCTGATTGCCGGTAGCAAAGATAATTTTTCTCTCCATCATTCTTCCCTCTTTCTTTTCGGCGGCTTCGGCCCCAGGAATTGATAAAAATAAGTCTTCATCATTCCATTATATATCTTCCGGTTTTTGTCCGCCTTTCTCCCGATATATCGCTCTGCATCCTCATAGCTTGTAATCACATATGCCGACCAGGCGTCCAGCCTCCTGTAAGCCTCGCCGAGATCCGTATAGATTTCCGGAAGCAGCTCCTTCTCAGAAATACGTTCCCCATAAGGCGGATTCGTGATGATGAACCCATATTTCTTCGGATGATGCAGTTCCCTGACCTCCCGCTGCTGAAAATGGATCAGGCGATCCACTCCGGCGTCTCTGGCATTTATTCTTGCAGCCTTGATGATCTCTCCGTCGATATCATATCCCTGGATATCCGTGCTGACCGAATCATCCATAAGATCGGCCGCTTCATCTGCAGCCGCATACCAGGCCTTCTTAGGGATCAGATTCCCCCACTCCTCCGCCAAGAACCCGCGATTCATGCCCGGCGCGATATTAGCCGCGATCATTGCCGCCTCGATTGGAAATGTACCGCACCCGCAAAACGGATCCACCAGAATCCGGTCTTTTCTCCACGGAGTCAGCATGATCAAAGCCGCCGCCAGCGTCTCAGTGATCGGCGCCTTGCTGCTGAGCTTCCGGTACCCCCTCTTATGCAGGGAAATACCGGACGTGTCGATTCCGACCGTGACAATGTCTTTCATAAGGGAAACGCGCAGCGGATAGGACGCTCCTGTCTCCGGAAACCACTCTGTCTTGTATTTCAGCTTCAGGCGCTCCACCATTGCCTTTTTCATGATAGACTGAATATCCGAGGGACTGAAAAGCTTGCTTTTGATACTGTTCGCCTTCGCAACCCAGAATTTTCCATCCACGGGAATGTATGCTTCCCATGGAATCGCCTTTGTCGCCTCAAACAGCTCATCATATGTAGCTGCATGGAATTCTCCCGCCTTTAGCAGAACTCTCTCCGCTGTACGCAGGAACATGTTCGCTCTGCTGATCGCACAGATATCACCTGTAAATGTGACCTTCCCATCCTCAACTCTGACGATCTCATAGCCAAGATCCGTGATCTCTCTTTTCAAAACCGCTTCCAGGCCAAAATGACACGGTGCGATAAACTGATATTTTATCATATTTTCTCCTTATTTCCTGCGTTTTATCCGGATACGAATTCCTCCGAAAGATTCCCCAGAATCTCCCACGCCGCATCGCGCTCTTTCTTCTGCTCCGGCGTCAGCTTTTCATATGCGCACAGCATCGGATGCTGTCTTGCGGTATCGTCACGCTTCCGGCCGCAGCTCCAATTATAAAAAACATAAAAGCGAAGCCAGCGCATATGATCCAGCCTGCGGTACATATCCTTCACATCTTCATCCAGCCTCGTCCGGCAATATTTCCGGTAAGCCTCCTTCAGCACGTCCGCTGTATATTCTGTGATCGTCTCGTCTTCCAGAAGGATTCGAAGCTTCATACAAAGATGATCCGCAGCCGCGATCTTAGACTGACGGTGAAAATCATCCAGCTCCTCCCAGCTCAGTGTTTCATACGAAACCGATCTCCGGAAAATCTCATTGATCGTCACAGCCGCCTTGTTCAGACGGGTGCGCATGATCTCATCCGGAGTATAGATTTCCTCATTTGTCCCAAAATATGACACGCCCGGCGCTTTCCGGCTGTTGCGCAGATCGATGCGGCCCTGTATTTTGTAGTAATTGCTCATTTTCCAGAAAATATTCCATCCATCCATCTCATTATCGTCGCAGATAATGATGCGGTCTGCCCGCTCCAGCAGTTCCGGCTGCTCTCCCCAGAATTCATCGTGGAAGATCAGGGAATCCCCTCTTTCTGATTCTTCATTGACAGAAAACACCTCCCCGAGCCGGTAATGCATAGCAAGAAATTCCTTTGCATCTCCAAAAACATGATACGTCACATGCTGATCCACCCGTACAATATTCATCAGTATCGCACGCTCCAAAATGCACTGCCCATAATTTCCAAATCCAATGATAACGATCGTATTTTCATGACTGCAAAGCGGTCTCGAATGCCAGTAATTCCTTGCGCAGCAATCATAGCTGTGGAAAAAAATAATATTGCCCGAGAGCTTATCCTGGCCGTTGGTCGTTCTTGCGTAGACCTCCACCGGCAGCTCATGCAGATTATTTGCACGGGTATTCACACCGATATCATTTTCCCTCATCAGAAAGACCTTACATCTGGATCCATGATTCCGCTTCTGCGCGACCGTTTTCGCCAGGGACGCGCCCAGGAACATGCATGGATAATCCGGAACCTCGTTCTGTTCCGATCTTTTCTCCCCGAAAATAATCACTGCGCCGGGATCTTCTTTGTAAATATTCCCCGCCAGCGTAACGGACTCCGCCCCGCAATCCGCAAAATAATACCAGTCCTTATGGCTCTGAAATCTCAGAAGAATGAGGGGAACTGCTTCACTGGTCAGAAAGGATACTACAGCTCCGAGCAGCGTCACCATGATTCCTGTGGCGAGGATCAGAAATACAACCCCCACCGCGTGTCCCAAAGGCGTCACCGGCATCATATCACCATATCCTACCGTTGTGAGTGTGACCAGAGAGTACCAGAACGCATCTCCGAAGGTTCTGATCGTAGCGCTGCTGCTGGCTGATTCCGAAAAATAGAGGATCATCAACAGACCCAGATAAATACCTGTCATTATCGCGACCAGTTGAAGATAGATTCTTTTACGTCCTTTCATATACAAGTCCTCTCTTTTCTCATCCCATCCGTGTAAAACCTCTATAATAAAATAACACAAATATCTGCGGGGGTAAATATTTTTCGAGATGTTGTAAGACTTGCATTCCGCGAAAAATCTCCGGAGCCTGCGCCCCGGAGATCCTTCTTTCTTATCCGATGTTCCTAGTAA
>CAZPXF010000061.1:4078-13555 GCA_964590945.1 uncultured Lachnospiraceae bacterium
TTGCCGTATGCATTCTTATTGGACTCATTTCCATATGCATTCTTATCAGACTCATTTCTGCAGTTGCTGTTGCTGCTGTTTCTGTTTGAGCTGTTAGAATTATCAGATGCATTCGATGAACTATAATTTCGTGCCATTATCATTACCTCCTGATTATTTTTGGTACAGGATTATTATGACCATGCCCGCTTTTTTTATTCATTTCAGATGGATTTCAGATTTTTTTTCTTTTCTCTTGCATTTTACGCAGATTCCTTATATACTTTTCTACGTGGAAGATTTTATCCTTCCACAACCCCTTATTAATTATTTATACTCCCCTTAAAGAGGTCATGGTCACATGGCCTCTTTAACAATTTACAGTCTCTTTCACGACCGGCTTTGAAAAACGCGAATAAGCGCCAGCACGATCACAACCGGCACTATGACCGGCAGAAGCGATACGACCAGACCCATGACCGCTGAGATCACTGCGAGAATCACAGCAAGCACCAATACAATGACCAGTATCCTCTTTACATTCGATAAAGAGCCGCCGCCCATACTGCTTCTTTGCTCCTGCCTCAAATCGTCTTCCTGCACGGTGTACGTATAATTTCCTCTGCCGCTGCGTTTCTCCGTCTCAATGATCGTCCGGGCGATCGCCCACGGATCTCCAAGTCCATTGACCACTTCCTGCTCCCGGCGGCCGCTTTGAATCTCGCTGTCGATATACGAACCATAGTAATCCAGATTTTCTGAGATTGCCGCAGAAGAAATATTATTATCCAGCGCAGCTTTCAGTTGTTTTAAAAATTCTCTCTTTGTCATTGTCCTGTCCTCTTAATAAACGGGAACGAAATTGCCATACATAAAAGCTCCCGTACTTAGAATACCATAAACCTTATGGTATGAAAAGTACGGGAACCCTTAATTTTTTATAAGAATTCTATAAAAGAAGAATACCTGTGTATCTTAAACCTCAAAGATCAGGTCGCCGTAAGACGGCATTGGCCATACTTCTTTGTCAACGATCATCTCAAGCTCATCTACAGGGGCGCGGAGCGCTGCCATAGCCGGAACAATCACATCGCGATAATAGGCAGCCTGCTCTGCGCCTTCCGCGATCTCTTTTGCCTTATTCTCAGCCTCCTCAAGCGCGGTAAGCGCCTTCTTGGTCTCTGTAAGCAGCGCGGACGTCTCAGCAAGAAGCCCGCTCTGAACGCTTGCATCTGCACCGGCCTCTTTTACAGCGATCACTGTATCGGCAAGGCTCTTTGTCGCGCGGACGACAGCCGGGATAATATGCTTGCTCGCAATATCGATCATAGCCCTCGCCTCAATATTGATCGCTTTCGCATACGCCTCATACTGGATCTCTGCACGGGATTCAAGCTCAGCCCTTGTAAATACGCCGAATTTCTCAAATAACGCAACTGCTTTATCCGTGACAAGCGCAGGGATGGCTTCTACCATGGATTTGATATTCGGAAGTCCGCGCCTTTCCGCTTCCTCAACCCATTCCTCAGAATATCCATTGCCGTTAAATACGATCCTCTGGTGCTCAGTCATATATTTCTTGATCAGATCATGAACCGCTTCATTTACATTATCGGCCTTCTCGATCTCGTCGCATGCCTCCGAAAACGCTTCTGCAACGATTGTATTCAGTACAATGTTCGGCTCTGCGATGGAATCGCTGGAACCGCACATACGGAACTCAAATTTATTGCCTGTAAAAGCAAATGGGGACGTACGGTTACGGTCTGTCGCATCCTTCATAAAATCAGGAAGCGTCTTAACGCCGGTCTCAAGCACCTCGCCTTTCAGGCTGTGCGTAGCCGCGCCTGTGCTGATAAGCTGGTTCATAACGTCTGTAAGCTGCTCTCCAAGGAAAATCGAGATGATTGCCGGAGGCGCCTCGTTTGCACCAAGTCTGTGGTCATTTCCTACATCTGCCGCCGACTCACGAAGCAGGTCCGCGTGTACATCTACCGCTTTCAGGATACAGGACAGCACCAGAAGGAACTGCATGTTCTCATGAGGCGTCTTGCCCGGATCAAGAAGGTTGATTCCGTCGTCCGTTGTCAGAGACCAGTTATTATGCTTGCCGGAACCATTTACGCCCGCAAATGGTTTCTCATGGAGCAGACACTGTAACCCGTGACGCGTAGCAACTTTCTTCAATGTCTCCATAGTAAGCTGATTGTGGTCGACTGCTACGTTGCACTCCGCATAGATCGGAGCCAGCTCGTGCTGTGCCGGGGCAACCTCATTATGCTGCGTCTTTGCCGTAACGCCCAGCTTCCAAAGTTCTTTATTTACATCCTTCATAAAGGCTGCAATTCTCTCGCGGATCGCCCCAAAATAATGGTCGTCAAGCTCCTGTCCCTTTGGAGGCATAGCGCCGAAAAGCGTGCGCCCTGTAAAGATCAGATCTTTTCTCTTTAAATATTTCTCCCTGTCAACGACGAAATACTCCTGCTCCGGCCCGACAGAAGGAACAACCTTCTTGGATGTTGTATTGCCGAAAAGCCGAAGAAGCCGGATAGACTGCGTATTGACAGCCTCCATCGAACGGAGAAGCGGGGTCTTCTGATCCAGCGCCTCGCCCGTATAAGAACAAAATGCCGTTGGAATGCAAAGCGTTGCGCCAGCCGCGTCCTGTCTTACGAATGCAGGCGATGTACAATCCCACGCCGTATATCCGCGCGCCTCAAATGTTGCCCGCAGTCCTCCGGACGGGAAAGAAGAGGCATCCGGCTCGCCCTTTATCAGCTCCTTGCCGGAGAAGCTCATCAGAACCTTGCCATCCGGCAAAGGGGAAGAAATAAAGGAATCATGCTTCTCGGCCGTAACGCCTGTCAGAGGCTGGAACCAATGTGTATAATGGGTCGCGCCCTTCTCGATCGCCCATTCCTTCATCTCGTGAGCAATAACATCCGCCGTTGCCAGATCCAGTTCCTTACCTTCTTCGATTGTCCTCTTCAACTCTTTATAGACCTTTTTCGGCAGACGCTGCTGCATAACAGAATCATTAAATACGTTCTCCCCAAAAATATCTGCTACGTTGTAATATTCGCTCATGTTACCATTCCTTTCTTCAAGCGTGATTACAGACACCGGCCAGCCCTCCGGCTTCGCCCCTGTACTACAGGAATCTCCCCGGAGCTTCCTTTCAGATGCATAGCAACATAAAACAAAAGGCACTCCAATCCCTTGGAACACCTTTGTTCATTTATTCTTGTCTGTTCAATTATGCTAATTAATATACATCAATTAAGCTTAAAAGGCAAGTGCAAATTTGAGATTTGTATGAATCTGACAATTAAGCCTGTCCGACCGAACCAAAAATCTCCATTTTTTCTTTCACTTTTGCTTTGATAGCCTCAAACCCCGGTGCAAGAAGCTTACGCGGATCATAGCCTTTCCCCTGCTGATCCTTACCGGCCTCAATATACTCACGGGTAGCCTCTGCGAAGGAAAGCTGACACTCCGTATTAACATTGACCTTGGAAACGCCAAGGCTGATCGCTTTCTTGATCATATCTGTCGGGATACCTGTACCGCCGTGAAGCACGAGCGGCATAGAGCCTGTCAGCTGCTGGATTGCATCCAGAGTCTCGAAGCTGAGCCCTGCCCAGTTCTCAGGATATTTTCCATGAATATTGCCAATGCCTGCCGCAAGCATTGTTACGCCAAGATCAGCGATCATCTTACACTCCTTCGGATCTGCGCACTCGCCCTGTCCGATCACGCCGTCTTCCTCTCCGCCGATGGATCCGACCTCAGCCTCAAGGGAAAGACCCTTCTCTGCACATACTGCAACAAGCTCTTTCGTCTTTGCAATGTTCTCCTCGATCGGATAATGAGATCCGTCAAACATTACAGAAGAGAAACCAGCGTCAATACACTTATAGCAAGCCTCATAGCTGCCGTGATCAAGATGAAGAGCCACAGGAACTGTGATGTTCATCTCCTCCAGCATACCGTTGACCATACCTGCGATCGTCTTATAACCACACATATATTTTCCAGCGCCCTCAGATACGCCAAGAATTACAGGTGAATTGCACTCCTGGGCAGTCTGAAGAACAGCCTTCGTCCATTCAAGGTTATTGATGTTAAACTGTCCTACTGCATAATGCCCTGCTTTTGCCTTTTCCAGCATTTCTTTTGCTGATACTAACATAATTGATTTTTCCTCCATTCATTCTGTTTAAAATACTTTCAAAACGAAAGTGTTCCTTACATCTTGCCTGCGCTTCCCAATACATTGATGATCTTATGGGAAACCATATCCTTTACAGCCTGGCGGGCCGGTTTCAGATACTGACGTGGATCAAAGTGATCCGGATGCTCAGCAAAATGCTTACGGATATTAGCTGTCATTGCAAGACGGATATCCGAGTCGATATTGATCTTACATACGGAAAGCTCTGCAGCATGACGAAGCTCGTCCTCCGGAATACCGATAGCATCCGGCATATTTCCGCCGTACTCATTTACCATCTTGACAAATTCCTGCGGTACAGATGAGGAACCGTGAAGTACGATTGGGAATCCCGGGAGACGCTTTGTGCACTCCTCAAGTACGTCAAAACGAAGCGGCGGCGGTACAAGGATGCCGTCTGCATTACGTGTACACTGAGAAGCCTTGAACTTATATGCCCCATGGGACGTTCCGATAGCGATCGCCAGAGAATCGCATCCTGTCCTGGAGACGAACTCCTCAACCTCCTCCGGACGTGTGTAGCTTTCATGTCCGGACTTTACAACTACCTCATCCTCAACGCCTGCAAGTGTTCCAAGCTCAGCCTCAACTACTACGCCGTGTGCGTGAGCATATTCAACAACCTTCTTTGTCACTGCGATATTATCCTCAAAAGACTTAGAAGATGCATCGATCATAACAGATGTGAACCCGCCGTCGATACAGCTCTTGCAAAGCTCATAGCTGTCGCCGTGATCCAGGTGCAGTGCGATCGGAAGCTCAGGATTCTCCTGAACAGCTGCCTCTACCAGTTTGACAAGATATGTGTGGTTCGCATATGCACGCGCCCCCTTGGACACCTGAAGGATAACCGGACTCTTGAGCTCTCCGGCCGCCTCGGTAATACCCTGCACGATCTCCATGTTGTTAACATTGAAAGCGCCGATAGCATATCCGCCATCATAGGCCTTTTTAAACATCTCTGTTGTTGTTACTAAAGCCATAACTTTTACCTTCTTTCCTCTAAAATATTTCTGATGAATTTCTATACAAAAGTATTATACCCTACTTTTTTTACCATTGTAAATAGATATTCTTGTTTTCGTACATTTCCTGGCAAAAGCAGCGTTACGGGATATCCGGATGGATATATGCTTCCGGTGTATTTGTGATTTTCGGAAGCTCCTCCTCCGGAACCATGAGGGTCAATTCCCTTGCTCCGTTACGGATATCGACGATCTCATGGCTTCCCCCGTACTCCCCGTCCAGTGTCCACGGGATCTCCTTCCCTTCGCTCTCGACGCGAAGCTCTTTCGCCTTAAACGTATACATATATTTCGTATCGATCTGCTCATTCAGCAGCGCCGCAATGATCTCGCTGAGCGCCAGCGGATTGTTCGGAACCTTGATAAGCGTCACCTCAAATTTGCCGTCGTCAAATATTACATTTCTTCCTATAATACTTCGGAAACCGCCGACGGATTTGGAATTCGTCACCATCCCATAGATAAACTCGTCCTCGATCACTTCACCGTCATGCGTAACCTTCAATTTGTAGGAAGGAATGTTAAATAAACTTTTCGCCCCTTCCAGCACATACGCCAGATGCCCGAGCACATTTTTCAGCTCCTGCTTCGTCTCGTAGGAGACGTCTGTGAAAAGTCCGAAAGCCGCAATATAGACAAAATTTTTCCCGTTGAAGTGTCCCACATCGCACCGGAACGCGGCTCCGTCAACAACGGTCTCCGCTGCATCCAGCATATTCGTGGAGATGCCGAGGCTGTTCGCGAAATCATTCGTGGAGCCTGCCGGAATATAACCGACCGGACGCCTTTTCTCCGGTTCTCTTGACATCATGCCTGCAACCGTCTCATCCAAAGTTCCGTCTCCACCGCTGCATACGACAATATCATACTCATCATCCATATGCCGGACCTTACGAAACGCATCCCTGTGGCTCTGTGTCGGATATGCGGTCACCTCAAAGCCTCCCTTGACAAAGATATCAAGGATCTCCGCAAGCTTCAGCGTGATCTGCCCTTTTCCTGCGTACCTGTTAAATACAAATAATAGCTTTTTCATACAAAAACACCTTTCTTCATAAATAACTGAACATCTTCCAGGATAACAGAAGCTGCGGTTATCTATCGCCCCGCAGCTTCCATTATTCACACACATTATGAACTATAGTTATTTGTCGTTCCCCAAAATGGCTTCCAACCCTGCTACTGCTTCCGATTCATCTTCTCCATCTGCAATCACATTGACTGTCTCACCCTTTGCCAATGTCAGACTCATCATTCCCATAATGCTTTTTGCATTGACCCTGCGGGACTCAGATTCAATATAAATCTTACTTACATACCGGCTTGCTTCCTGTACAAGCAATGCCACCGGCCGTCCCTCAAGGCCCTCCGGAATGCGGATAGAAACGGTTTTCATTATCATAACGCTATGCCTCCCTTGTCTGTCTTAAGCGATCCGCAATATCGCTCAATTTGCGAAGTCTGTGATTCACTCCCGATTTTCCAATTGGGTAACTAAGCATGGTACTTAATTCATGTAAAGTCGCATCCTGGTTGTCCAATCGCAATAAAGCAATTTCCTGAAGTCCCTCCGGAAGCTTATCCAATCCCATGACCGACTGAATAAGCCGGATATCATCCAACTGCCTTACCGCTGCCGATACTGTCTTGTTCAGATTCGCAGTCTCGCAGTTGACCTGACGGTTCACCGAATTCCGCATCTCTTTCCATATGCGGATGTTTTCCAATTCCAGAAGCGCTCCGGAAGCACCCATCATTCCAAGAATATCGACGATCTGATCTCCTTCTTTCAGGTACACAACAAAATATTTCTTCCGCACAACGATTCCTGGATGAAACGAAAGACTATTCATAATGTCCCGAATCTGCTCCGCCTGCTCCTTTCTGGAACAGACAAATTCCAAATGATACGACCCCGCCGGGTCGCTCATAGAACCCACCGCAAGAAAAGCGCCTCGCAAAAACGCATGCTTGCAGCATTTTCTGGAAACCACACTGCTCTGCACAACTGAAAGTTCCTGAAACCCCCCGCTCTCATCCACAAGCTTCATCGCCTGTAAAATGTGCACCGCGTCTTCATGTCTTAGAACAAGGACCGAATAAAAACGATTCTTATTTCCAGGATTCGTCCGGACTGAAATGTTGACTTCTATTTTAAATGTTTTTTTTAGTAATGTAAAGCATTTTCTCGCAACCGTTAAATTTTCTGTCTGAAAGCGGATACAGTAATGATCTCTTGCGGAAATAGAGATATTGCCGCATAATGTGATGATCGCTGTAAGCTCCGCTATCTGACAATGCCTGGCTCTCGTATTCTGACGCGCCAGCTCTTCTTTTACTTTTCCCGAAAATGACATATAATCACCTTTTTACTGCATTTTTCTTCTGGTATCTTTTTCCAGATCCCGATGCTCTATCTTCACGCCGTATTTTTCCTGTTCCTTCAGATTATTGAACAGCGCGTTGGCGATCGTCACGGAACGATGCTTGCCGCCGGTGCATCCGATGGCGATCACAAGCTGGTTTTTCCCTTCGGAGATATATCCCGGTATCAGAAAATCCACCATGTCGCAGAGCTTTTCAACAAATGGCTTCGCCATATCGCCCTTCATCACATAATCCTGCACCGGCTTGTCATTGCCGCTTAAGGACCGCAGCTCCTCCACGTAGTACGGATTCGGCAGGAAACGAACGTCAAAGACGAGATCCGCATCGCCTGGGATGCCATATTTAA
Source organism: uncultured Lachnospiraceae bacterium (assembly GCA_964590945.1). Taxonomy (GTDB): domain Bacteria; phylum Bacillota; class Clostridia; order Lachnospirales; family Lachnospiraceae; genus CAZPXF01. The sequence continues at coordinate 12,051 of CAZPXF010000061.1, forward strand.
AGCCGAAGGATAAGACGGTAACATAAAGATTCTTATATTCTTTATTTTCCACAAATATTTTTCTGAGCTCCCTGCGAAGCTCCCTTGTCAGAAGCTGGCTTGTATCCACAATATAATCCGCGCGGCGTTTGATCGAGGCGAGCCTTTTCCTCTCTTCTGCGATCCCGTCGTCTACGCGTCCCATTCCTGCGAGCGGATGCGTACGTCTCGTCTCCTTAAAGCGTTTCACAAGAACAGATGTGTCCGCCTCCAGAAACAGGATCTCACAATCCGTCCCCTGCTCCTTTAGCTCATCCAGGATCAGCTCCAGCTCCGAGAAGCCGCTGCCGCTGCGTATATCAAGACCGAGGGCAAGCTTTGTGATCTCCTCATTCGGTGAATCCAAAGAGTCCGCAAGCTTTGGGACAAGCGGAAGCGGCAGATTATCTATGCAGTAATAACCTGCGTCCTCCAGCACCCGCAGCGCCGTACTTTTCCCTGCTCCCGACATTCCTGTTACAATCACAAATCTCATCTTAAAATTCCCCGATTCTCTTCACTTCCGCTTCCAGCTCCACGCCAAAAGCTTCTTTTACCCTTTTCTGTACCTGGTTCATCAGCCCCAGAATATCCGCCGCCGTCGCCTTCTCCCGGTTGATCACAAATCCACAGTGCTTTTCCGAGACCTGCGCGCCGCCGAAGCGAAATCCGCGAAGTCCTGCATCATCGATCAGCTTCCCGGCAAAATACCCTTCCGGGCGTTTAAAGGTACTCCCCGCGCTTGGATATTCCAGCGGCTGCTTCGTAATACGTCTCTCCTTCAGTTCATCCATATATGTCTGGATATCTTCCTTCCGCCCTTTCTCCAGTTCTATGATCCCATCAAGGACAATATACCCTTTTTTTATAATAATGCTGGAACGATAACCCAGCTCGAGTTCATCGGCGGATAACGTTATGATCTCCCCGTCGCCTGTAAGAACACGTACTTCTTTTATCACATGCTTTATCTCGCCACCGTAGGCCCCCGCATTCATCACAACTGCGCCGCCGAAGGTTCCGGGAATCCCGGAGGCAAATTCAAATCCCGTAAGGGAATGCTGCAGCGCCTGAGCCGCAACCGCTGACAGAAGCGCGCCTGCCTGAATGCGGATAGCATCTCCATCCACGCGGATCTCATTCATATTGCGAAAGATCTGAATGATCACGCCATTGTAGCCTTTATCACCGACAAGAAGATTGCTCCCGTTTCCAATCAGATAATACGGGACGCCCTCTTCCCTGCAAAGACGGATCACCCCGGCGATCTGCTCTGCATTCTCCGGCATCACATAAAACCGCGCCGGTCCGCCGACACGAAACGTCGTATGCTTACTCATTGGTTCATCCGTCAGAATATCTTCTGCCCGCAAAACTGTCTCAAGCTTTAATCTGTCCATACAAATCTCCTTCCATCATGCTACTTAATCATACACGAAAAGGAAATCTAATTCAACTTGCTTTTTTCAGTAAAATAAGATATAGTT
>CAZPXF010000062.1:0-13485 GCA_964590945.1 uncultured Lachnospiraceae bacterium
CCTTCCTGCAGATATTACTATTATATTCATTTCGATGAATAATATCAAGAGGGGCGACGAAGAAGGTTCAAAGCCAGAAGTCTCCAAGGCATGGAAAAATCGCATGGAAAAATCCGCAATAAACGACACAGGCTTCCTGTTTGTAAAACCTGAGTTGCTATGGTATGATACAGGTAATAGGAAGGGATATTTGTTTAGAGGTGGCATATAATAAAGGTGGTGAATCCTTTGGGAGTAAAAGATACGGTAACAACAAAATATATGAGACAGAATGAAATCTTTGCGGATGCGTTTAACTATTTTGTATATGGCGGAGAACAGGTCATCCATCCGGAGAGCCTGAAGGAACTGGATACCCGTGAGATAGATGTTCCTTATGGCGGGGAAAAGGGTGCCGGCCAGCCAGTACAGAAAACAAGGGATGTCATAAAATCCGTGGTTGCGATGATGGATAAAAGTACCGCATATCTGCTTCTGGCAATCGAGAACCAGTCAAATATTCATTATGCGATGCCGGTAAAAAATATGGTTTATGATGCGCTCCAATATGCGAAGCAGGTGGAAGAAGCGATAGCTTCCCACAGATTGTCCGGTGATTATAAAAATGTCGGCAGCGATGAATATCTTTCCGGCTTTCTGAAAGAAGATCATTTATTGCCTGTGGTGACACTGGTTGTATATTTTGACTCGAAAGAGTGGGACGGCCCGTTATCTATCCATGAGATGTTTGATAAACAGGATGCGAGGGTGCTTGCGCTGGTTCCTGATTATAAGATTAACTTGCTTGCACCGGCTTCGATAGAGGATGAAGATTTTGGAAAATTCCAGAGTTCCTTGAAAGAGGTTTTATCATTTATCAAGTATGCAAGAGACAAGGATGAATTGAAAAAGGTACTGGATGCGGACGAATCTTTCCGCCATTTGGGGAGAGAAAAAGTGGATGTATTAAATGCGTGTGTAGGTGCGAAGATAGCAGTCAAAGAAGGTGAGGAGGCGATTGATGTGTGTTTGGCCATACAACAAATGAATGAGGAAGCGGCTCAGAAAGAAAGAGTATCAACTTTGTTGCAATCAATTAGAAATCTGATGGATAATTTAGGACTGACTGCAGAACAGGCAATGAATGCGATGGGCGTTTCTGAAACAGATCGCAAAAGCATAGTACCATTTATTTAAGACGCAGTTAAAAAAAACGGTATTTATCTTTTAGGGTAGATACCGTTCTTTTTTTGGAAAGACATTTATGGAGAAATTATATCACCTATTATGAAATATCAAGATTTTTCTTTCTGTGCATAGGGACGGCTGTCACAGGGACGCTCCATGAAGGATTGCTTTTCCACATCCAACTTCCGCAGAGCTTGAGGGAAGCTGAAACTTAACCTGTTATTCCAAAGGCCCCGGTTACAATTCATGAAAATTTTATTAAAAGTGCACAAACGCTTTCAATTTCAATTGTTCTTTTGTATAATATAGACAAAGCAACGAAAGGGGCGTTTAATATGGAAACGCAGGTAATTATATCAGTTAGCCGTGAATTCGGCAGCGGAGGGCATGAGATCGCTAAGAAGATAGCGGAGGACATGGGACTTAAGTTTTATGACCGAAGTATGCTCGATGAGATAGCGGAGGACATGGATATTAAGGTTGAGGTTCTTGAGAAATATGATGAGAAGCCAAGAAACCTTATTTTTACGAGGAGGGTTGGAAATCATACCAATTCAATGGAAGAGATTCTTGCTGAAATGCAGTTTGATTTCCTGAAAAAAAAGGCCGAAGAGGGAGAATCCTTCGTCATAGTCGGACGCTGTGCGGAGACTGTCTTGCAGGATTATGATTGTCTGATCTCCATTTTTATTACCGGAGAGAAGAAGAAAAAGCTTGCCCGTGTCAGGGACATATATAATCTGAATGATACGGAAGCCAGGGCGAAGATCGCAAGGCATGACAGAAACCGCAAGAAATATCACAACAGGCACTCCGATTATAAGTGGGGCGATTCCAGACATTATGATGTCTGCATTAGCAGCAGTCCTCTTGGGGTGGATGGAACGACAAAGGCGCTTGAATATTATATAAATGAAAGATTGAAATAGAGAGTCCGCCTGCGAACTCTCTATTTCAATCAATACTTCCGGTTATATCGGCGCTGGATGAGATGGATGATCCCATATAATATCATCGCAATGACGCACAGGATCAGGATGCTCATGATGACCCAGTCAAGCTTATAGACCTGGGAACCGTATATGATCAGGTAGCCGAGCCCTGCTTTGGACGCCAGAAATTCTCCGATCACAACGCCGACCAGGCAAAGTCCGATATTGACTTTGACAGAGCTTATGATTGCCGGAATCGAGGCCGGAAGAACCACCTTGAAGAGAGCCTGCAGCTTATTTCCATGCAGCGTATATATGAGCTTGATTTTTTCCGGATCAACGGATGAAAAGGCGGTAAAAATATTCAAAACGCTTCCGAAGATTGCAACTGAGATCCCGGCAACAATAATCGTTGTCCGGGTTGCGCCGAGCCATACGATCAGAAGCGGTGCAAGCGCGGATTTCGGAAGGCTGTTGAGGACTACAAGGTATGGATCCAGAATACCGGAAATGTAATCGCTGCTCCACATGAAAACAGCGATGAGAATACTGATCGTGCATACAAGCGCAAAGCTTACCAATGTTTCATAAAGTGTGATGCCGATATGATGCAGAAGCGACTGCTGCGTAAGCATTGTATAAAAGCAGACGGCTATACGTGAAGGACTGCTGAAGATAAAGGGATTGATGATCTCTTTGTCTGCGCAGAATTCCCATGCGAAGAGAAACAGAAGGAGGATCAGGATCCGAAGTATCCGGATCATAGAAAGCTTCCGGACGTTTTTCCTGATGAAAGCTTTCTGCGCCTCGGATTGCGGGACCGGCGGATCAGAAAGCATTCGGTAAACCTTAGGATTCATTTTTATTCAGCTCCTTCCACACCTCATTAAAATATTGTTTAAATTCCGCCGCATTTCTCCTCTGTAAAGGCTCGTTTTCTTCTTCCTTAAAGTGCAAGGGAACTTCTTTTTTCAGGATGGCGGGACGTGCTGAGAGCACAAGAATCCGGTCGCCAAGGCTGACAGCCTCGGAAAGATCGTGTGTAACGAGGATCGCCGTCTTCTTTTCCTTGCGGATGATCCGCCCGATATCGTCCCCGGCCTGAATACGGGTTTGATAATCCAGCGCGGAAAACGGTTCGTCAAGCAGGAGCAGTTCCGGATCCAGAACGAGCGTACGGATCAGGGCGGCGCGCTGGCGCATACCGCCGGAAAGCTCGGAAGGACGCGCATCCTTAAAATCGATCAGACCATAATCATGAAGCAGATCATTTGCCTTTTCACGGGTGCGGGAATTCAGGTTATGCTGTATTTCCAGACCGAGCAGGACGTTGCTGTAAATGGATCTCCATTCAAAAAGGTGGTCGTGCTGAAGCATATAGCCGATATGTGTATATGTCTTTCCGTATTCCTGCCCATGCAGGAGGATCTTTCCGGAGGATGGCGTAAGAAGTCCGGAAATGATATTTAAGAGTGTAGATTTCCCACATCCGGACGGCCCCACAATGGCAATGAATTCCCCGTCGCGAATGGAGAACGACAGACGGTCCAGTGCGTTTGTTTCGCCGTCAAGGCTGTGGTAGGCGTAAGAAACATTTTGCAGTTCCAGGATATTTTCCATAATTACCCCCAGTTCCAGAGTCCATGCTTATGGAACTTCCGATGTTCCATAAGGCATGAAGTATTCTACGATATTTTATGAACCAGGAGAATAAATGGGAACCAAAAAAGCGCACGAAAAAAACATCCTTTTTCGTACCTCGCTTATTCGCTTTGCTTTTTTACTTTGGATAATCCGAGTATATAGTCGGATGAAACATCATAATACTGACAGAGCGCAATCAAGTGACGAACCGGAAGCTCATTTGCTCCCCGTTCGTAACGTGCATACATTGTCTGTGATGTACCCAAATAAGCAGCGATCTCCCGCTGCGTTTTGTCATGGTCTTCGCGCAAATCACGAATGCGCCTTGTGTACAGGGCGTATAAACAATCTTTCTTTTCTTTTTTCAACCTTATCACCTTTGAACATAATAATATACGCAAAAGACTTTTTATTAACTTTAGTAAATATATGTATAAAAAATAATTATAGAATCTGTAAAAAGAAAAATTCACCCTACCGTAGTATGGCTTTTTTTGGTAAAATAGAAAACAGAAGATGTTTTCGTGTAAATAATTGATTTGGAGGTTTGTATTATGCTGGAAAAAATTAAACATTCTGTGAAGACAGATAACAAAAAAGAGCTCAAAGAAGAGATCAAGAACCTGGAAGTAAGACTTGAAAAGATTCAGAGAACCTGTAAAGAAAAGGGGATTCCGATCATCATTATTATGGAAGGGTTCAGCGCTGCGGGAAAGGGAGCTCTGACAAGCAGGATGATCCATCCGTGGGATCCGCGTGGATTTTATGTTGAGACGTTTAAGGATGTAAGCGAGGAGGAGAACAGATATCCTTTCCTTTGGCGTTTCTGGCAGAAGATCCCGGCAGAGGGGCAGATTGCGGTATATCACAGAGCGTGGTATCGGGATGTTGTGTCCCGCACGTTCGGGAAAAAGAAAGCGGATCTTCAGCAGTATGTGGACGAGATCAACCAGTTTGAGAAAACGTTGACGGACAATGGTATGATTGTTGTGAAATTCTTCGCCTGCATCAGCAAAAAGGAACAGAAGAAGCGTTATGAGAAGCTGCTTGCAGACAAGAAGACCGCATGGCGGATCACGCCGGAGGATAAGAAACAGAATAAAAAATATGACGAGTATTATGAGCTGTTTGACCGCCTGATCGATAAGACGAATACAGTCCGCGCTCCGTGGTATATTCTGGATACGAGTAACTATGACAGCGCTGTGGCGGATATGATGAAGCAGCTTGTAAACCGCCTTGAGAGAGAGTTAAACCGGGAGAAATTTGTTTCTTCTGAGACTCTGGCCGAAGTGATCGAGCAGCCGCTCTCCGAGGTGAGCCTTGATAAGGAGCTTACAAAGGAAGAATACAAAGAGAAGCTTAAGACTCTTCAGAAGCGTATTCAGACGCTTCATAATGAGATTTATGATAAGAAGATTCCTGTTATTTTCGCATTCGAAGGATGGGATGCCGGCGGGAAAGGCGGCGCTATCAAGCGTCTGACGGAGTATATGGATCCAAGGGGATATGTGGTTCATCCGGTTGCATCTCCGACAAAGGATGAGAAAGCGCATCACTATCTCTGGAGATTTTGGAAAAACATTCCAAAGAATGGCCATATCGCGGTGTTTGACCGCACATGGTACGGTCGTGTGATGGTTGAGCGTCTGGAAGGATTCTGCTCGGAGAACGACTGGAAACGCGCATACCGTGAGATGAATCAGTTTGAAAAGACGCTGACGGATTACGGCGCAGTTGTAGTGAAGTTCTGGCTTCAGATCGATCAGGACGAGCAGCTCAATCGTTTTACCGCACGTCAGGAAAATCCGGAGAAGCAATGGAAGATCACGGAAGAGGATTGGAGAAACCGCGAGAAGTGGGATCAGTATGAGGTTGCGGTCAATGAGATGATCGCCCGTACAAATAAACCGAACGCTCCATGGGTGATCGTAGAGGGCAATAATAAGTATTATGCACGTATCAAAGTGCTTGAGACAGCGGTCGCGGCAATGGAGAAGGCGCTCGCGGAGAAAAAATAATCACAGAGGATTTTGAGGAATCGATCATGCTGAATTATCAAAAAGAAATGGAGAAGATTCTGGATCAGATCACGAAAGAAAAAAAAGTACCAACACTACTGCTTCATAGCTGCTGCGCACCATGCAGCAGCTATGTTCTTGAGTATCTGTCGGATTTTTTTCAGATTACGGTATTTTATTATAATCCGAATATTTCACCGGAATCGGAATATCGGAAACGGGTGGAAGAACAGAAACGCCTGATCTGTGAATTGCCGGTGAAGCATGCGGTTTCTTTTGCAGAGGGAAACTATGACTATCCGAGGTTTCTTGAACTGTCGAAGGGTCTGGAATCTGTTCCGGAGGGCGGAGAACGCTGCTTTAAGTGTTACCGGCTCCGGCTTACGGAAGCGGCGCAGACAGCGAAGGAGGGCGGGTACGACTATTTTACGACAACGCTCAGCATCAGCCCGCTTAAGAAAGCCGACAAGCTCAACGAGATCGGCAAAGAGCTCGCGAAGCAGTACGGCGTACCGTACCTTTTTTCGGATTTTAAGAAAAGAAACGGATACAAACGTTCCATCGAGCTTTCGCGTGAATATGGACTTTACCGTCAGGATTATTGCGGCTGCAGTTATTCCAGGGCCGGGCGCGAATTACAGAAGAGGGGATCCGAAAACAGCCGGAAGAATGAGGATCAAAAGGTTTCAATACTTGCACCGGCAGCTGCAGTGTGATAAACTTGTCACTATCACATTTAGAATAAGAAGCAGAAAGGAAGACAACTATGGCACAGCTTTGGGGCGGACGTTTCACAAAAGAAACGGACCAGCTTGTATATAATTTTAACGCATCTATTTCCTTTGACCGGAAATTATACCGGCAGGATATCCGGGGCAGCATTGCTCATGTTACGATGCTTGCAAAGCAGGGGATCCTGACAGAGGAGGAAAAGAAGGCGATCGTCGAAGGTCTGGAAGGGATTCTTTCTGATGTGGAGAGCGGCAAACTGGAGATCTCCGGGGAATACGAGGATATTCACAGCTTTGTTGAAGCGAATCTGATCGACCGGATCGGCGATCCGGGAAAGAAATTACATACCGGACGCAGCAGAAACGATCAGGTTGCGCTGGATATGAAGCTTTATACAAGAGATGAGATCGGGGAGATCGATCAGCTTGTAAAGGAGCTTTTGGAGGTTCTTCTCACCATTATGGAGGAAAATACAGAGACGATCATGCCCGGATTTACACATTTGCAGAAAGCGCAGCCGATTACGCTGGCTCATCATATGGGGGCTTATTTTGAAATGTTTAAAAGGGACCGGGACCGGCTGGCGGATATCTCGAAGAGGCTGAATTACTGTCCGCTTGGCTCCGGCGCGCTTGCCGGGACGACATACCCGCTGGATCGGGAGTATACGGCGGAGCTTCTTGATTTCGCGGGCGCAACTCTGAACAGTATGGATTCCGTTTCAGACCGCGATTATCTGATCGAGCTGTTGTCGGCGATGTCTACGATCATGATGCATCTCAGCCGTTTTTCTGAGGAGGTCATCATCTGGAACTCCAATGAATACCGCTTTGTCGAGATCGACGATGCATACAGCACGGGAAGCAGTATCATGCCGCAGAAGAAGAATCCGGATATCGCGGAGCTTGTACGCGGGAAGACAGGACGTGTATATGGCGCGCTGATGGGACTGCTCACAACAATGAAGGGGATTCCGCTGGCATACAACAAGGATATGCAGGAAGATAAAGAACTGTTTTTTGACGCGGTCGATACGGTCAAGGGATGTCTGGCGCTGTTTACCGGTATGATGCGCACGATGAAGTTTAACAACGATGTGATGGATAAGAGCGCGCGGCATGGATTTACCAACGCGACGGATGCGGCGGATTATCTTGTCAATCACGGCGTACCGTTCCGGGACGCGCACGGAATCGTCGGGCAGCTTGTCCTTTACTGTATCGGGAAAGATATTGCGCTGGATGATATGTCTCTGGAAGAATACAAGGCGATTTCTCCTGTTTTCGAGGAGGATATTTACGATGCGATCCGTATGGAGACCTGCGTAAGTAAACGTACAACGATCGGCGCGCCGGGCAGGGCGGCGATGGAGAAGGTGATTGAGATTCAGAGGGCATACCTTCATCCGGAGGCATAACAGATCCGCAAAGGAAAGACATAATAGATAAGAGAGGTTATAAAAATGGATCAGAAATTAAAGGTTGGGATTTTAGGAGCAACAGGTATGGTTGGGCAAAGGTTTCTTTCTCTTTTGGAGGAGCATCCGTGGTTTGACGTTGTTGCTGTAGCTGCAAGTCCGCGTTCCGCAGGGAAGACGTACGAGGAAGCTGTTGGCGGACGCTGGAAGATGACAACGCCGATGCCTGAGAAGGTGAAAAATCTTGTTGTTCTGAATGTCAATGAGGTCGACAGGGTTGCATCTGAAGTTGATTTTGTATTCAGCGCTGTAGATATGTCAAAGGAGGAGATCCGTGCGATCGAGGACGCCTATGCGAAGACAGAGACTCCGGTCGTGTCCAATAACAGCGCGCACCGCTGGACGCCGGATGTTCCGATGGTAGTACCGGAGATCAACCCGGAGCATTTTGAAGTGATCGAGGCGCAGAAGAAACGTCTTGGAACAACAAGAGGATTTGTAGCAGTAAAGCCGAACTGTTCGATTCAGAGCTATGCTCCGGCCCTCACGGCATGGAAGAAGTTCGAGCCGACTGAGGTCGTGGCTACAACATATCAGGCGATATCCGGCGCCGGCAAGACATTTAAGGATTGGCCGGAGATGGAGGGAAATATCATCCCGTACATCGGCGGCGAGGAAGAGAAGAGCGAGCAGGAGCCGCTTCGTATCTGGGGCAAGGTTGAGAACGGAGAGATCGTCAAGGCGGAACGCCCTGTCATTACAACGCAGTGTATCCGCGTCCCGGTATTAAACGGACATACGGCTGCCGTATTTGTAAAATTTGCAAAGGATCCTGCAAAGGAAGAGCTGATCGACGCACTTGTGAATTTCAAGGGACTCCCGCAGGAGCTTGGGCTTCCGAGCGCTCCAAAGCAGTTTATCCAGTATCTTGAGGAGGATAACCGTCCGCAGGTGAGCCTGGATGTGGATTATGAAAATGGCATGGGTATTTCAATCGGAAGACTCCGCAAGGATAAGATTTATGATTGGAAATTCGTGGGTCTTTCCCACAATACGATCCGCGGCGCGGCGGGGGGAGCGATCCTCTGCGCGGAGGCGCTGACGGCAAAGGGATATATTCAGGCGAAATGATCTGGTAAAGGGGTTTTCGTTTTCATGGGAAAACAGTTGTTTATAGCGGAAAAGCCAGGCGTTGCAGCAGAATTTGCCAGGGCGCTTGGTTTTTCTGCCGTCAGAAAAAAAGACGGATACATGGAATCGGATCAGACGGTTGTGACATGGTGTGTCGGGCATCTTGTTACGATGAGTTATCCGGAAGCTTATGACGAAAAATATAAAAGATGGCGGCTGGATACGCTGCCTTTTATACCGGAGGAATATTTATATGAGGTTATCCCTGCGGTGAAAAAACAATTTGATATTGTGAGCAGGCTTCTGAACCGTCCGGACGTCGACACGATCTATGTCTGTACCGATTCCGGGCGCGAAGGAGAATATATTTACCGCCTTGTCGAACAGATGGCGGGGGTAAAAGGGAAAAAACGTAAGCGTGTCTGGATCGATTCCCAGACGGAGGAGGAAATTCTCCGCGGAATACGGGAAGCTAAGGATCTGGAGGAATATGATAATTTAAGCGCATCCGCATATCTTCGCGCCAAAGAGGATTATCTGATGGGGATCAACTTTTCACGTCTCCTGACACTAAAATACGGGAACAGCGTGGCTTCCTTTCTGAATCAGAAGTATACGGTGATCTCTGTCGGACGGGTTATGACGTGTGTCCTTGGTATGGTTGTAAGACGTGAGCGGGAGATTCGCGGGTTTGTCAGGACACCGTTTTACCGCGTCATGAACCAGATGGAATTTGAAGGGAGCAGTATCGAGGGCGAATGGAGGTCTGCTCCGGGGTCAAAATATTTTGAGACTCCCGCCCTCTACAAAGAAAACGGCTTCAGGGAAAAAGCGACGGCGGAGAAATTGATTTCTTATTTGCAGGAAGAACAACCGATGAAAGCGGCCGTGAAGGCTGTGGAGAAGAAGAAGGAAAAGAAAAATCCGCCGCTTCTCTATAACCTGGCGGAACTTCAAAACCAGTGTTCCAAAAGCTTTAAGATCAGCCCGGACGAGACTCTTCAGATCGTTCAGGAATTGTATGAGAAAAAGCTGGTGACCTATCCAAGAACGGATGCGCGTGTGCTCTCAACTGCCGTGGCAAAGGAGATCACCGGAAATCTCAACGGATTGTCAAAGTATGATCCGGTGAAACCATATGTCTTCGAGATCGCACAGATGGGAAGCCATAAGAATCTTGCAAAGACAAGGTATGTCAATGACAAACAGATCACAGACCATTATGCGATCATTCCGACGGGGCAGGGCCTGTCGGCGCTTCGATCCGTCTCAAAGACTGCCCGGGGGGTCTACGATCTCATTGTGCGCAGATTCCTGAGTATTTTCTATCCTCCGGCTGTCTACCAAAAGATCAATATAACGGCAGTACAGCGGACCGAAAGCTTTTTTGCAGGATGCAGGGTTCTGCTTGAGGAAGGTTATCTGAAAGTGTCCGGGACGAATGTAAATCGTTCGAAAGACAGCGCAGATGGAAAAGAACGCATCCGGCCCGAGGGGGATCCAAAAGATGAATCAGAGGATAGCTCCAATAATGATATGACGGTACTTTTGAAGATCAAAAAGGGTATGGAACTTCCGGTCAGGAGGCTTTTTATTAAGGAAGGGGAGACGACTCCTCCAAAACGCTACAATTCCGGTTCTATGATACTTGCGATGGAAAATGCAGGGCAGCTGATTGAGGACGAGGAGCTGCGCGCGCAGATCAAAGGAAGCGGCATCGGAACCAGTGCGACAAGGGCGGAGATATTGAAAAAACTTGTGAACATCAAGTATCTTTCTCTGAACAAAAAAACGCAGGTGATCACCCCGACGCAGCTTGGAGAAATGATCTTTGATGTGGTAAATTCCTCAATCCGCCCGCTTCTCAATCCGGAGCTCACTGCAAGCTGGGAAAAGGGACTGACCTATGTGGCGGAAGGTTCTATCACCTCGGACGAATATATGGTAAAATTAGAAAAGTTCATCCGGCAGAGAACGGATGCGGTCATAAATCTGAATAATCAGTATATGCTGAGGCAGCTTTTCAATGCTTCCGCAGAATATTATAAGAAAGGAAAGAAGTCATGAAAGAATTAACAGTCCAGGAACTGTACAGTCTGGATCAGACGATCGCCAGAGAGCTTTTGGAGAGCGTAACCTATCCATGGGAGGCGCTGCCGAAGATCGGCGCCTTTATCGTGAAACTGGGGAAAACGCTTCCAAAGGATGAATATGAAGAGATCGGAGAGCAGATCTGGGCGGCGAAGAGCGCTGTGATCGCGCCGACCGCATTTATCAAAGGTCCTGCGATCATCGGCAGGGAAGCAGAGGTGCGTCACTGTGCCTTTATCCGGGGAAACGCCATCGTAGGGGAAGGAGCGGTCGTAGGTAATTCTACGGAGCTTAAAAATGTTATCCTGTTTAATAAGGTGCAGGTTCCGCATTACAATTATGTCGGGGATTCCATCCTTGGATTCCGGGCGCATATGGGAGCCGGTTCCATCACATCCAATGTGAAGTCAGACAAGAAGCTCGTCGTCCTCAAAACGCCGGAAGGAAATATTGAGACCGGGATCAAAAAATTCGGCGCAATGCTCGGAGACTATGTGGAGATCGGGTGCGGAACGGTTATGAACCCTGGAAGCGTCATAGGGAAAAATACGAATATTTATCCGCTTTCCATGGTGCGAGGCTATGTTGCGGCCAACAGTATTTACAAAAAACAAGGCGAGATCGTTCAGAAGCAGGATGATTGATCCGGGAAATGCTCCTTCTTTGTTAAAAAAATTTTTCGATGGAATTTGACATATCACATGTTCTGTGGTATGATAAATTCCATCAAACGCTTCAACGGTTTAAAGCGTTGTGGTTTAAACCGCTAAACAATATGAGCAAGAGAGGGAGAGAAAAATGTTGATTAAAATTTTATTGCTGATCATCTTTTTCGGCGTTATGATCGGAATCGGTTTGTATAGCAGAAAGCATACGGCAAGTGTTGACGGCTTTGTGCTTGGCGGAAGGTCTGTCGGGCCATGGCTTACGGCATTCGCATATGGAACTTCCTACTTTTCAGCCGTAGTATTTGTCGGGTATGCCGGACAGTTCGGCTGGAAATACGGGCTTTCAGCTACATGGATCGGCCTTGGGAATGCGATCATCGGGAGTCTGCTCGCATGGGTTGTGCTGGGAAGAAGAACCCGCGTTATGAGTCAGCATCTGGAATCGCGGACAATGCCGGATTATTTTGGAAGCCGCTACAACAGCAAGAGTCTTCGGATCGTAGCCTCTGCGATCGTGTTTATTTTCCTTGTGCCTTATACGGCGTCCGTATACAATGGCTTGTCCAGACTTTTTACAATGGCGTTCTCTATTCCGTATCAGGTGTGCGTGCTCGTCATGGCGGCGCTGACGGCGGTATATGTTATCCTTGGCGGATATGTGGCCACGGCGATGAATGATTTTATACAGGGAATCATCATGCTTGTCGGAATCTGTGCAGTTATCGCCGCAGTTTTAAGCGGCCAGGGAGGATTTATCCATGCGATCACGGAGATGTCTCAAATGACAAGCGATGTGCCTGTGACAGAGGGAATGCAGGGGGCGTTTACATCCTTCTTCGGGCCGGATCCTTTGAATCTTCTTGGCGTAGTTATCCTGACGTCTCTTGGAACATGGGGACTGCCGCAGATGATACAGAAGTTTTATGCGATCAAAGATGAGAAGGCTGTTCAGACCGGAACAATCATTTCCACGTTGTTTGCTGTTGTAGTTTCCGGCGGATGTTATTTCCTGGGCGGATTCGGACGTCTGTTTGACAATCCTTCTATTTATAATGAAGAAACGGGAGCGGTTATGTATGATACGATTGTTCCGTTTATGCTTTCAACGATCCCGGACGTTTTGATCGGGATAGTAATTGTGCTGGTATTGTCCGCATCGATGTCAACACTGTCGTCGCTGGTTCTGACGTCCAGCTCCACGCTGACGCTTGATTTTCTGAAGGACAACATCATCAAAGATATGAATGAAAAGAAGCAGGTGCGTATTATGCAGGTGCTGATCGTATTCTTTATCGTGCTCTCTGTTGTACTTGCGCTTGATCCGCCGACGTTTATCGCGCAGCTTATGGGTATTTCATGGGGCGCGCTTGCAGGAGCATTCCTGGCGCCGTTTATGTACGGATTGTACTGGAAAGGCGTTACAAGAGCGGCTGTCTGGGCAAGCTTTATCTGGGGCATCGGCCTTACCGTATTGAATATTCAGTTTGCATTTTTCGCTTCTCCGATCAATGCAGGAGCGGCGGCAATGATCGGCGGACTTATCATCGTTCCGGTTGTCAGCCTTGTTACCCCGAAGCTTGATAAAGCGGTCGTAGATGAGATTTTTACCTGCTATGACGAAAAGGTGGAAACATCGAAGAAGAAATCACTTTAAAAGGGAATTCCTGTGCATTTTTGGGTGT
>CAZPXF010000063.1:0-13342 GCA_964590945.1 uncultured Lachnospiraceae bacterium
TTTGAAACGATAAAAGATCGTTCTGTGATACACACAATAGCACAGAACGATCCTGCATGTCAACCGTTTTTTGATTCTATTTAAAACCCTTTGGTGATACTGTCAACGGATCATCCCCATATACCGCATCAGGAAAATCCAAAACGTCAGCGTCACGGCAGACAGCATTGTTGTCATCACAACAGTGCTGGATGTAAGCACGCCATCTCCGCCCATATTCTTTGCCATGATGTAAGCGCTCGGCGTTGTAGGCGAGCCAAGCATGATGATAAGCGCGATCAGCTTCTGATCACGGAACCCAAGCCATATTGCCAGTGGAAGGAAGATCGCCTCCAGAACTACCAGCTTCAAGAGCGACGCCGCGATCGTCGGTTTGATCTTCGCGAGCGCAGCCCGTCCTTCGAATCCGGCTCCGATTGCAATCAATGCCAGCGGCGACGCCGTCACGCCAAGATTATTGATCGTCTTATGAAGGATTCCCGGAATCGGAATCCGAAGAAGCGCAGCGGCCATTCCAAGCACGATGCCAATAATGATCGGATTCGTCGCAACGCCTTTCAACGCCTTTAATATCTTCTCTTTCCCTCTGCTGCCCTTTTCATCTACATTCTCAAATGTCAGCACGATAACTGCAAATACATTGTAAAGCGGCACAGCTCCAATGATCATCATCGGCGCCATACCCGCATCCCCATAAATATTCTGTATGAAAGCGATCCCAAGGATTGCCGCGCTGCTCCGGTAGGACGCCTGCACAAAGGCGCCGACCATAGAGCGGTCTTTCAGAAGCCGCCGCGCCGCAAACCAGATTACTAAAATAGAGAGCAGCGTTACAAAAAAGCAATATGCTATGTATTTGATATCAAAATTGCTCCGTATGTCCGTATCCGCAAGATCGAGGAATAACATACACGGCAATGCAACATGAAACACGAATTTATTTGTCACGGAGACAAAATTATCATTCAGCATTCCCCATCTTTTCAGCAATCCTCCGACAATTATTACAAGAAACACAGGAACCGTTGCATTCAGACTATATATAAAACTATCCATGAGAAACTCCTTTCTACCGTCTTCCCTGCCCGCCAAAGCGCCCTTACGGACAATTAAAAAAAGTCTGAAAACCTTACGTTTCCAGCCTTCTCTTGACCGGAGACGGCGGGATTCGAACCCGCGTGCCCTCGAAAGGACAAATAGATTTCGAGTCTACCGCGTTACGGCCACTTCGCTACGTCTCCATATCCGAATATTAATTATATCGGATTTCAGGAACAACTGCAAGAAAAATCGTCAAAAACTGTGCAAAAAAGCAGCTCACGAATGCGCTTCCTCCCCGCCATATCCCGCAAGGATCTGCCTGAGATATTCCTGGTACTCCGCCGCAGCCTCCGCAGGTCTTAAAATCTGCACGCCCGCTCCAAGTCCGGTCAGCCATCCGAAAAACTGGGGACTCACAGCAACCGTGACCCTCGCCTGAAAATGACCCTCGTCAACAGGCCTGACCGGCACATCCTTCCCAAAACGGTCGATAACAACGCCAATCAGATTTTCCTCAAACCGGATCGTCAGTGTTTTCTCATCACCGGAAAACATCCCGAACGTCCGGCGCGAGAACCCGGACATGTCAAACGCTTCAAAGCATTTTCTGCCTGTTCTCTCCTGCTCCTCTTCTGCAAGCCTCAGCATCCGGTCTACGCGGTAATGCTTCATGATCCCGGCTTCCTCATCATATCCTAAGAGATAATAATTCTCATTATCCCACGAGAGCGCCCACGGACTGATCACATACCGCTCCCCGCCTCGCCGGAGAAGCATCTCCTTTTTTATCGACCAGCGGAAATACTGGAAGCTGATCTTCCGGTTATTCAGGATCGCCGTATGAATGATATCCACATTGTAGTAGATACTCTCATTCATCGTCTTTACACGTCCGCCTGTGATCACCTGCCTTTGGAGCTGCTTCGCCTCTCCATGGCTCGTAAGTCCCTCCAGCTTACGTATCAATTCCGCCGATTTTTTCTCCGTGATAAACCTCGAAGCCTGCACAGCATCCACAAGAAGCTTGAGTTCCGGAAGCTCGAAATCCCTGCTGGCAATATAATATCCGGCCGGGTTTGCATTTCGCACAATATCAAGGCCAAATTCCTTCAATATCTCTATATCACGGTAGATACTCTTCCGCTCCGCAGTAATATCCCATCCTGCCAGATACTCTATGATCTGCTGCATCGACGCCGGATGAAATTCATCCGTCTCCTCCAGGAAAAATCTCATTAAATATAATAGTTTCTTTTTTTGATTTGGCTGATTTGCCATAGCCGTTCTGCGCACCCTTCCTTTTAAATCGCTGCAAGAATGAGGGCGCAAACCAATGTCTGCGCCCTCATTCAAGTTTAGATGTATGAGAAAAACTAGTTCTTGTTGGCTTTTGCTTCCAGAATCTGCTTTGTCAGTTCCGGCACGATCTTGTTCAGATCGCCAACGATACCATAGTCAGCTACATCGAAGATCGGCGCTGTCTCATCTTTGTTGATCGCAATGATAAGATCAGACTCTTCCATACCGGCTACGTGCTGGATCGCTCCGGAAATACCGATTGCAAAGTAAACCTGCGGACGAACTGTCTTTCCGGTCTGTCCGACCTGAAGATCCTTTGGTTTCCAGCCGCTGTCTACAACTGCACGAGAGCAGGATACTTCTCCGCCGAGCGCCGCTGCAAGCTCCTCAAGGATCTTGAAGTTCTCCGGAGAACCTACTCCACGTCCGCCGGATACAAGGATCTTAGCGTCCATGATATCTACTGTCTCGGATACGGATTTCACAATATCAAGAATCTCTACATATTTGTGATTCGGTGTAAATCCCGGATTGTACTCGATAACCTCTGCCTTAGCATCCGGATTCTTAGGAAGCTTCTGCATAACGCCCGGACGAACGGTAGCCATCTGCGGACGGTTGTTCGGGCAAGCGATCGTAGCGATTGTATTTCCGCCAAATGCCGGACGGGTCATAAGCAGCTGATTGTGCTTCTGTTCCTGTCCCGGAATCGGATTGAGCGGGAAGTCGCCGATGTTAAGAACTGTACAGTCTGCGGTCAGACCTGTTGCAACTCTTGCGGAAACTCTCGGGCCAAGGTCACGTCCGATCGGCGTAGCGCCAACAAGCATGATCTCCGGCTTGTACTCATTGATAACAGAAGCTAATGCATGTGCATATGGCTCTGTTCTGTAGTCTTTCAGTTCCGGATCGTCTACAACGATAACTTTATCTGCGCCGTATGCTGCAAGGTCATCCGCCAGAGCTTTGATCCCTGATCCGATCAGAACTGCCGTTACTTTCTCATCCAGATCTTTCGCAAGCTCATTTGCTTTTCCGAGCAGCTCAAAAGCGATGCCGCTTAATTTGTTGTCTACCTGCTCAGCATAGACATATACGCCTTTATATTCTTCTAAATTCATCCTATTCACCACTTTTCCTTAAAATTAAATGATATGTTTCTCGTTCAATTTGCCCATAAGGTAAGCTACAGACTCTTCCGGATCAAGGACAACCTTTTCTCCTGCGCCTTTACGAACCTTATCGGAAGCCTTAGCGATCTTTGTAGGTGAGCCTGCAAGACCGATATTGGCATCGTCAAGATCCTTGAGGTCTGCTCTTCCCCATGTTGTAATTTCAGCTTCACACGCATCGAAAATTCCGCCTGGCGTCATGTAACGAGGCTCATTTAATTCTGAAAGTGCTGTGATCAGGCAAGGCATCTTCGCCTTCAGTACATGATATCTGTCATCATACTGACGCTGAACAATAACGCTGTCTCCATCGATCTTGATGTCCTGTGCATAAGAAATTACAGGAATATCAAGATGCTCGGAAATCTGCGGACCAACCTGCGCGGTATCTCCATCGATAGCCTGACGGCCTGTGATGATAAGATCATACTCAAGGTTGCGGATACCAGCCGCGATCGTGCTGGATGTCGCCCATGTATCAGCTCCTCCGAGTACGCGGTCTGTAATCAGGACTGCCTTGTCCGCGCCCATAGCCAGCGCCTCACGGAGAACATCTGTCGCCTTTGGAAGACCCATGGTAACTACCGTTACCTCTGCGCCATATTCATCTTTTAATCTAAGTGCCGCCTCAAGTCCGGCTTTGTCGTCCGGATTCATGATCGCAAGCATTGCACCTCTGTTAAGTGTACCATCCGGGTTGAACTGAACGCCGCCCTTTGTATCTGGTACCTGTTTTACACAAACAACTATCTTCACGGTTCGTACCTCCTATTATTTTAATAAGCTTCCAGAAATAACCATACGCTGAACCTCTGATGTTCCTTCGTAGATCTCTGTAATCTTAGCATCACGCATCATACGCTCAATTTCATACTCTCTGATATAGCCGTAACCACCATGTAACTGAACACACTTTGTAGTTACTTCCATAGCAACCTCCGCCGCGTAGAGCTTAGCCATAGCAGCTTCTACGGAATAAGAAACCTTAGCGCCCTTCTGGTACTCGTCCTTCTTAAGGGCAGCTTTGTATACAAGATTCTTAGCTGCCTCAACCTTTGTAGCCATATCAGCAATCTGGAACTGTGTATTCTGGAACTGCGCGATCGTACGTCCGAACTGTTTTCTCTCTTTTACATACTCGATCGTTCTCTCAAGAGCGCCCTCTGCGAGGCCAAGAGCCTGGCACGCAATACCGATACGTCCGCCGTCCAGCGTATGCATCGCAATACCAAATCCTTTTCCTTTTGCTCCAAGAAGGTTCTCTTTTGGGATTCTCATATCTTCAAAGATCAACTCATATGTAGAAGATCCGCGGATACCCATTTTCTTTTCTTTTGTTCCGAAGGAGAAGCCCGGCGTTCCTTTCTCAACAATAAATGCAGAAATCTCTTTCTGTTTTCTGCCGCGTTTCTCAACAATGCCCGTTACGGCGATGAGAATATAAACATCTGCAACCTTACCATTTGTGATAAAGCATTTGGAACCGTTGATAACCCACTCATTTGTCTCTTCATCAAAAACAGCCTTTGTCTGCTGTCCCTGAGCGTCTGTACCGGCGCCCGGCTCTGTAAGACCAAATGCGCCGATCTTCTTTCCGGATGCAAGATCCGGAACATATTTCGCCTTCTGCTCCGGCGTTCCATATGTCAGAATAGGATCGATACAAAGTGATGTATGTGCAGAAACGATAACGCCTGTCGTACCGCAAACCTTGGAAAGCTCCTCCACGCACAGAGCATATGTAAGGATATCGCATCCCTGTCCGCCATACTCCTTTGGTACCGGGATTCCCATAAATCCATATTTGCCCATTTTCTCAACAGTTTCTGCCGGGAACTGCTCCTTTTCATCTGTCTCCTGAGCCAATGGTTTTACTTCATTTTCAGCGAAAGCTTTGAAAAGATCTCTCGCCATTTCATGTTTTTTGCTCAATGTAAAATCCATGTTTTTCTATCCTCCATCTATTTCTTATTTCGAATAATCGTAGAATCCTTTGCCTGTCTTCTGTCCAAGCTGTCCGCCGCGTACCATCTTCTTAAGAAGCGGATGCGGACGATACTTCGGATCGCCTGTTTCAGCCTGAAGTACTTCCATAATAGCAAGTACGATATCAAGACCAACCAGATCGCCTAAAGCAAGAGGTCCCATCGGATGGTTCGCTCCCAGCTTCATAGCTGCATCGATACCTTCAACGGATGCTACGCCGTCAGCATAGATGCCGATCGCTTCATTGATCATCGGAATAAGGATCCTGTTTACAACAAATCCGGCAGCTTCCTCTACCTGTACAGGCGTCTTTCCGATCTCCTCAGCGATCTTCTTGATCGTCTCTACAGTCTCCGCAGGCGTATTCAGACCAGCGATAACCTCAACCAGTTTCATAACAGGAGCCGGATTGAAGAAATGCATTCCGATTACAGGTCTGTCAATTCCAGCGCCGATCTCTGTAATGGAGAGGGAAGATGTATTTGTTGCGAAAATACACTCCGGCTTGCAGATGTCCTGAAGCTCTTTGAATGTCTGCTTCTTAACATCCATGATCTCAAGCGCAGCCTCGACAACCAGATCACAATCTGTACAGATATCTTTCACGCCTGTTGTGATCTTAGCAAGAACTGCATCAGCCTTCTCCTGATCCATCTTGCCTCTTGCAACACGCTTCTCGAAGCCTTTTGCAATCTTTTTCTTTCCGTTTGCTGCAAACTCTTCGTTGATGTCGCACAGATATACTTCATATCCTTCTGTCTGCGCAAATGCCTGTGCGATACCGGAACCCATAGTTCCTGCTCCAATTACTCCAACTTTCATTGTCTTTTTTCCTCCTAACTTATGTTTATTTGAAGTGTATGTATCCTGCTCTTTTCAATCATTATTTGTTCAGGAATGCCTCGACCTTCCTCTTCTCAAGAAATGCTGCCATTCCTTCCTTCTGGTCGTAAGACTCAAAGCAATCGCCAAACAGCTTCTCTTCGATCACGATCGCCTGATCCATGTCTGCCTGAAGTCCCTCATTGATCGCCTTCTTGCAGTTTCTGACTGCGATCGGCGCATTCTTAGCGATCCCTGCCGCCATCTTCTTTGCCGCGGGCAGAAGCTCCTCAAGCGGATATACGGCGTTGACCAGACCGATTCTCAAAGCCTCCGGCGCTTTTATGTTTCTCGCTGTATAAATCAACTGTTTCGCCATTCCAGGACTTACAAGTCTTGCCAGTCTCTGTGTTCCGCCGAATCCCGGTGTGATTCCGAGGCCGACCTCAGGCTGCCCGAATACTGCGTTCTCGGAGCAGATCCGGATATCACAGCTCATGGAAATCTCGCAGCCGCCGCCAAGTGCAAATCCATTTACCGCAGCAATTACAGGGATCGGGAATGTCTCAAGCTTTCGGAAAATATCATTTCCCTTCTTGCCGAACGCCTCGCCCTCTGCCTTTGTAAGCGTACTCATCTCTCCGATATCAGCACCGGCTACAAAAGATTTCTCTCCGGCGCCTGTAACGATCAGACATCTGACTGCATCAAGATCGACTGCGTCCAGCGTCGCATCAAGATCTTCAAGAACCTGGCTGTTCAATGCATTCAATGCCTTTGGACGGTTGATCGTAATGATACCCACCTGTCCTTCAACTTCATAATCAATGAATCCCATAGTTGAAATCTCCTTTCGTTATTCCTTGTCCTGCAGGGCAGAACATGAGGATTTTCTTTCATTATAAAAGTACCGGACGAATTTGTACAGAATATTCTACTGTAAAAACTCAAAACCCGTCCGGCCTTTATGATTACTCTCTTTCTACAATTGTCGCGCAGCCCATTCCGCCGCCGATACAAAGAGTAGCAAGACCCTTCTTAGCGTCCTGTCTCTGCATCTGGTGAAGCAGTGTAACAAGAATACGGCATCCGGATGCTCCAACCGGATGTCCAAGTGCGATAGCGCCGCCGTTTACATTGACTTTGGACATATCAAACTCAAGGTCATGCGCTACTGCAAGCGACTGAGCCGCGAATGCCTCGTTCGCCTCGATCAGATCCATATCGTCGATCGTAAGACCTGTCTTTGCAAATACCTTCTTTGTAGCTGCAACCGGACCAACGCCCATGATAGCCGGGTCGACTCCGCCGAGCGCTCCTGCAACCCATGTTGCCATTGGCGTAACGCCGAGCTCTTTCGCCTTCTCTTCGCTCATAACAACGATCGCTGCCGCGCCGTCGTTGATTCCGGAAGCGTTACCTGCCGTAACGATACCATCCTTCTTGAATGCAGGGCGAAGTCTCGCAAGACTTTCTGCGGTTGTCCCCGGGCGCGGACCCTCGTCTGTATCTACAACAACTGTCTGTTTCTTCTGCTTAACTTCTACCGGAACGATCTCCTCTTTGAATGTTCCTGCTTCGATAGCTGCGCACGCTTTCTGCTGGCTCTTTGCTGAGAACTCGTCAAGCTGCTCTCTTGTAATTCCCCACTGCTCCGCTACGTTCTCTGCTGTGATACCCATGTGGTAGTTGTTGAATGCATCCCAAAGGGCGTCGTTTACCATTGTATCCACCATCGTTGCATTGTTCATCCTGTATCCGTAACGTCCCTGCATCATAGCATATGGAGCCATGGACATATTTTCCATACCACCTGCTACCACGATATCAGCATCTCCGGCTACGATCATCTGCGCCGCCATGTTCACGCAATTCAGACCGGAACCGCAAACTACGTTAACTGTAACTGCCGGCGTCTCAACCGGAAGGCCGGCTTTAATGGATGCCTGACGTGCGACGTTCTGTCCGAGACCGGCCTGAATTACGCATCCCATATACACATGGTCAACATTCTCAGGTGCAACTCCTGCTCTGTTCAATGCTTCCCTGATAACGATAGAACCAAGCACCGGCGCCGGTGTTGTGCTGAGCGCTCCGCCCATTTTTCCGATTGCCGTACGGCATGCGCCTGCTAATACAATTTTTTTGCCCATTTTCAAATCCTCCTTAAAATAATCCGTTAAAATGAACTTTTACCTGTTTGTTCCTTGCTGTCCTCATTATATGACTACGTTAAATTTTTGTCAAGCCTTGGATTGTTCTTATTTGAGGACAATTTCGTTTTGGTCATTCTGTCTGTTTTTGGAAGCTATTTTTGTGCAACATTTTGTTCCTTGACATTCCCAGAATACATGTTACGATTAGCTTGTACGATTGTACGGAAAGGAGATTTTTATGGGAATTACACATTTGACAAACGATAACTTTTCAGAAGAAGCGAAAAATAATAAAGGACTTACCGTTATTGATTTCTGGGCTACGTGGTGCGGTCCTTGCATGATGCTCTCCCCGATCATTGAAGAAATTGCAAATGAGAGAGACGATGTCAAGATCTGCAAGGTGGATGTGGATCAGAATATGGAGCTTGCGCAGCAATTCCATGTGGTCAGCATTCCAACGATTGTTTTCTTAAAGGACGGAGAGTTTATTTACCAGATGGTCGGACTCCGTGAGAAGGACGAGATCGTAAGTGCGATCGACGCCCGGTTATAATATGCCAGCTGAATATTTTCTATAGAAAGGGGATGCCGCATGTCAGCATCCCTTTTTCCAATGATTCATTCTAATTCAGGTCCAATTTTCTGCCGGCCTGGTGATAGCCATTCTTCATGTTTTTGGCTTTCGAGTAAAGCGTTTTATAAAACAGTGAACTGTGCGCGGCAAATTTCCAGAGATCCGGATCATATTCATACCATTTTCCTTTTATCTTTACGGTGATCCAGCCATGTTCCGTCAGTCCGCCTCCGATTCTGTGCGTCTTTCCGCGGTAAATCCTCACCGGAAGTCCTGTTGCCTCCCGGATCATATAGCCAAGTACACACGCATACCGGAAGCAGTTGCCGCCTTTATTTTTTATGATCTGCTTCGCATAATCGTCTGTCCAGCCCTTGTACCATTTCCAGCTGCTGCTTCGGAATTCATAGTTATTGATATATTTCCACGAGTTTCCCGTAAGCCATGTAAACAATGCTTTAATCTTCTGGTCATCCGTCATGGACGCCTTCGTGTGCTGCTTTACAAGTTTGAGGATCAGATATCGTGTCTCGCTGCGTCCTTTCTTATCAAGCTTGTACGAATTGACGACCGTATTTTTCTTCATCTCGAAGGTTTTCTTATCAAAATAATAGCAGTATTTTTTATAAGTCACCCAGCCGGATTTTGCCGCGCCGATCTTGCCCGGCTTTCCAGATGTTGTAAAGTAATAGGTCTTCTTTTTCCCGTTCACTTTGATTGTTTTCATTCCGGTCTGCAATTTCCCTTTGGAATTAAAATAGTATTTTTTTCCTTCTATTTTCTGCAATCCCGTGCATTTCGTGCCGTTCTTATAATAGAAAATCCCATCGCTTGTCTGGATCCATCCGTTCTCTTCTGTCGTAATACTTTCATTTTCAGCCGTGGCATTTGCTTCCGCCGCCAGCGCCGTTGTGCCGACAGCGCCCGTCATGGCAATGACCGCGCTCATCATAAAAATGAATAATCTTGTTTTTCCTTTCGTTCCCATTACCTTCTTTCTTTTTGTTTTTTGATAATTCCGCTGGCTTTTATTGCAGCGACCAGCTCCCGGATCCGTCCTTCCTCCTGCACAAGCGCCATCCTGACATAGCCTTCCCCGCGCTCTCCAAATGCGCTTCCCGGCGTCACGAGAACTCCGGCTTCCTCAACAAGCTTCATGCAGAAATCAAATGAATTGTCATACCCTTCCGGAAGTCTGGCCCAGACGAACATGGTCCCTTTACTTTCCGCTACATCCCATCCGATCTCTGTAAGTCCCTGGCAAAGAGCCGTATTTCTCCTCGCATATTCCAGCCGCTGCGCTTCCACAGCATCCTGCGGCCCCGAGAGCGCTGCAATGGCTCCTTCCTGGATCGGCAGGAAAATTCCGTAATCGATCTGCGAGCGGATCTTACTGAACGCTGCAACAATATCTGCATTTCCTACTACAAAGGAAATACGCGCGCCGGTGAGGTTGTACGATTTGGAAAGAGAATAGAACTCTACTCCGACCTCTTTTGCCCCCGGAACGGACAGGAAGGAGCGGCCTTCCGTGCCATCGAAAATGATATCCGAATATGCGTTATCATGCAATACAATGACTTCATATTTTTTTGCAAATGCGATCAGCTCCTCATAAAAGCTCTCCGGCGCCGTAACGCAGACCGGATTCAGCGGATAAGATATGATGATGACTTTTGCTTTTCTTGCCAGTTCTTCCGGAATATCGTTGAAATCCAGGACATAATCCTTCTCCGGATAAAGTGCGTATGTTTCAATCCTCGCCCCGGTTAAGAGCGGTCCCATGGTAAATACCGGATATCCCGGATCCGGAACGAGCACGATGTCGCCGGGATTTGTAAGAGCCATTCCGATATGCGCCATACCCTCCTGGGATCCGTAAATGGACATGATCTCATTTTTCTGAAGTTTCACTGCGAATCTTTTCTGATAAAAGCTCTGCACCGCTTCAAGAAGACGCTGCTGGTCCGAAATCGCATATTTGTACAGCTCCGGCTTCAGGCAGGCATCCGAAACTGCTTTCATGATATGCTCTGCCGGTTTGAAATCCGGCGTTCCGATGGACAGATTATAAATCTTCCTGCCCTGCGCTTCCATCTCCTGTTTCTTTTTATCGAGCGTGGCGAAAATCCCTCCGCTGATATAATCTAATCTATCTGAAAATTTTTTTTGCATAATGAAATCCTCCGGAAAGTATTTTACAAAAGACATTATACACGAAATCTGCTTGCCCGGGAATTCTTTATTTGATTTATTGTTTTCTTCTGCGCGGCACGCTTTTTCCTCTTTTTAGTGATTGGGAATGCTGGTATAGATCAATGACTTGGGATACTTTGATTTTTAGAAACCAGGACAATCCTCCCGGGAAGATTGCCCTGTAACAAATTCCTTTATTTCGGTTCCAAAACTGCGCCTCTGTTGCCGGAGCTTACCAAAGATGCATATCTTGCAAGATAGCCTGTTGTGATTTTCGGCTGCCTTGGCTGCCATTTCGCACGGCGCGCCTCCAGCTCCTCGTCGCTTACTTTGAAGTTGATCGTATTTGCTTCGATATCAATGGAAATGATATCGCCTTCTTCAACAAGTGCAATGTTGCCGCCGACTGCTGCTTCCGGTGATACATGACCGATTGCCGCTCCTCTTGTTGCTCCGGAGAAACGTCCGTCTGTGATCAATGCAACGCTGCTTCCAAGTCCGCGGCCAACGATAGCGGACGTCGGGTTCAGCATCTCACGCATGCCAGGGCCGCCCTTCGGGCCTTCGTAACGAATGATGACAACATCTCCGGCTACGATCCTGCCGCCATGGATTGCTTCAATCGCATCCTCTTCACAGTCAAATACACGCGCCGGACCCTCATGCTTCAGCATCTCTGGCGCAACTGCGGAACGCTTAACCACGCAGGTCTCAGGCGCAAGATTTCCTTTCAGAACTGCGATACCACCTGTTGTACTATATGGATTCTCAACCGGACGGATAACTTCCGGATTCTTGTTCTCACAGCCCGCGATATTCTCTGCAACTGTCTTTCCTGTACATGTGATACAGGAAGTATCGAGAATGCCAAGCTTGCTTACCTCATGCATAACAGCGTAGATACCGCCTGCCGCATCAAGATCCTCCATGAAATGATGTCCTGCAGGGGAAAGGTGGCACAGGTTCGGCGTCCTGTCACTGATCTCATTTGCCATCTCCATATTCAGCTCAATGCCCGCCTCATGAGCGATAGCCGGAAGGTGAAGCATACTGTTGGTACTGCATCCAAGAACCATGTCCATTGTAAGCGCATTCCTGAATGCTGCTTCCGTCATGATATCACGCGGACGGATATCTTTTTCGATCAGCTCCATGACCTGCATCCCGGCATACTTGGCCATACGGATCCTCTCAGAATATACAGCAGGTACAGTTCCATTTCCCGGAACTCCCATGCCAAGAACCTCGGTCAGGCAGTTCATAGAGTTCGCTGTAAACATACCGGAACAGGAACCGCATGTAGGACATGTGTGATCCTGATACTCTTCCAATGTGTCCTCGTCAATCTTTCCTGCATGGTAAGCGCCTACCGCCTCGGAAATATCAGCAAAGCCAACCTTCTGTCCATGCACGCATCCGGCAAGCATCGGGCCTCCGCTTACAAAAATAGTCGGTACGTTCAGACGTGCTGCTGCCATCAGAAGTCCCGGAACGTTCTTATCACAGTTCGGCACGCATACAAGCGCGTCAAGTGCATGTGCGATCGTCATAGCTTCTGTGGAATCTGCGATCAGATCTCTTGTCACAAGGGAATACTTCATGCCCTGATGTCCCATCGCGATACCGTCGCAGACTGCGATTGCCGGAAATACAAGCGGAGTCCCGCCTGCCAGAGACACACCTGTCTTAACAGCCTCAACGACCTTGTCAATATTCATATGTCCCGGAACAACATCGTTCTGGGAGCTTACAATACCTACTAATGGTTTCTCAATTTCTCTGTCTGTAAGACCAAGCGCACGAAACAGCGACCGCTGTGTAACAGCGTTAGGACCCTCTTTAATTCTGCTACTGTTCATTTCTAATCTTCCTCTCTGTCTAATCTAAAATTTTCAGGCTGTTACTATTGTAAAACGTGTTTGGCTGAGTGTCAATTTCTCTTTACAGGTATTTTCACTTTCTTATTGCCTGAAATCCGGTCAAAGACGGATGGAATTGTGCCTGATGGTCAAATGAAGAAAATATCATTTTCATTCAGGCTATATTATTTTTTTTAAAAAACGGTTATAATGATAAAAAATCATAAAAGGAGT
>CAZPXF010000064.1:0-13249 GCA_964590945.1 uncultured Lachnospiraceae bacterium
TGATATAATAAAGCGGATTTGCTGAAGACAAAGCCGGAATTTGTGATGAGGAGATGACAATGGGAAAACGATTTTTATCCGATATAAAGAGATATTATCATTATGCATTTTATGATTCAAGAGCGATGCTTCAGTCGGAGGTAGCGAATTCGTATTTAAACTGGATATGGTGGGTTCTGGAACCCTTTTGCTTTATGCTGATATATACGTTTATTTTTGGCGTTGTATTTAATGCGAAAGAACCATATTTTCCGGTTTATATTTTCATTGGTTTAACGCTATGGAATTTTTTCAGTAAGAGTGTGAATCGCAGCGTGAAGCTTGTTAAGATCAATAAGGGAGTTATATCTAAAGTATATTTGCCGAAGTTTATTCTTATCCTGATCACTTTATTTGTAAATGGATTCAAGATGCTGATCGGTTTTGGAATTGTACTTGTTATGCTGTTCTTTTTCAAAGTTCCGGTGGGAGTGAACGTTTTATATTTTATTCCTTTACTTGTTGAATTTACTGTTTTTACATTTGGATGCTGCACATTTTTGCTTCATTTCGGTGTTTACATTGAAGATCTGGCGAATATTGTAAATATTGTTCTGAGGCTGTTGATGTATTTGACGGGTATTTTCTTCAATATTGAGACCAGGCTGGATGCTCCTTATAATGTGTATGTGCTGCATTTGAATCCGGTTGCCTTTTTTATTTCTTCTATGCGGAAAACGATATTAAACAATCAGGCGCCGTCGGGAAAGTGGATGCTGTTATATTTGGTTATAGGAATCCTGATTTCTGTTTTGGGACTTAGATTGATCTATAAAGAGGAGAATAATTACGTAAAGGCGATTTAGTATGAATGAGACGAAAAATGAAATAGCGATAGAAGTGAAAGACGTTCACATCAGCTACAGGAATGTAAAAAGATATTCTATAAAGAAAAGCTTCTTTAACCGACATAAATCAGACGGCAATAGATTTGAGGCAGTAAAGGGCGTTTCGTTTACTGTTGAGAAGGGAAAGATCCTTGGCGTTGTCGGGAAAAACGGCAGTGGAAAATCCACAATATTGAAAGCGTTGGCCGGGATTTTCTCGCCTGACAGCGGCACTATAGATCTAAAAGGAAATTCTGTTTCACTATTGTCTATAGGAGTCGGATTCCAAAAGGAGATGACCGGGCGCGACAATATTATTCTTTCCGGAATGCTGCTTGGATTTTCTGAGGAATTTATTCGGGAAAAAATGGATGAGATCATAGAGTTTGCCGGACTGGGCGAGTTTATAGATATGCCGGTTCGCACGTATTCGAGCGGTATGCATTCAAAACTGGCATTTTCAATTACAGCGGTTCTGGAAACAGATATCATGCTGATCGACGAGGTATTGAGTGTAGGAGACCGGAAATTCAAAAAGAAGAGTTATAATAAGATGAAAAGTCTGATTTCCAACCGGGAGCGGACGGTTGTTATTGTATCTCATTCCAACACGACACTTCGCGATTTATGTGATCAGATCCTGTGGCTTCATGAGGGAGAAGTTGTTATGATGGGAGACACAGAAGAAGTATTGGAAAAATATGAAGAGTTTATGGATAAATAACAGAGCAGCGAAAGACGAGGGATATTATGGCACGCAACAGAAAGAAAAAGATAAAAAGTGGAAACTGGTTTACACGTCTTAGTATTGGAAAGAAGATTGGCATTATCTGTGTGATTCTTGTAGTGGGATTGGCAGCTTCAGCGGCAGGGTTTGTCATGTCAAAGCTTTCCAAGCTTGACACGGAGAAAATCAACGTAGGTGATGTGGAGGTCAATGAAGGATTGGATACGGCGCCTACAGAAGGATATTCTACATTTGTTGTGTTCGGTGTGGATTCCAGGGAAGGCGAGCTTGATACGGGTACAAGAACAGATTGTATCATTTTGGTTGTTCTTGACAATGAGACGAAAGAGATCAAGATGTGTTCTCTGTATCGTGATACGCTTCTGGATATCGCAGACGGTGCGGGGACTTTGCAGAAATGTAATGCGGCATATGCTTACGGCAGCTATAAGCAGGCCATCAGTATGCTGAATAAAAATCTGGATCTGAGTATAGATGGGTATGTGACCGTGGACTTCACTGCTATTGCAGATGCGATCGATATGCTCGGGGGCGTTGAGATTGATGTGAAGGAAGAGGAATTGTCCCAGCTTAACAAGTATATTAATGAGACAGCGGAGGTTGCGGGCAAGAAAGCGAATGCCGTGGAGAGCGCAGGAAAACAGACGCTGGATGGCGTACAGGCAACTACATACGCGCGAATCCGTAAGACAGCGGGAGGCGATTTCCAAAGGACGAATCGTCAGCGTACGGTGATTGAGGCAATGGTAAAGCAGATCCAGAAGTCAAAATTAAGTACATTAAACGCTATGATAGACCAGCTTCTTCCAGAGATACAGACAAGCCTGTCTGCATCCGAGATTTTGGGATATGCTGCCAATTTCATGGAATATTCTATTACGGACAGCAAAGGTTTCCCGTTCGATAAAACGACGGATACGGTAGATGGATATGGAAGTATCGTTATTCCTGTTACACTTGAGTCTAACGTGCAGCAGCTTCAGGAATTCCTCTACGGGAATACAGATTTCATACCCAGCTCTACAGTGTCTGATATCAACAGCCGGATCATTTCCGTAGTTGGGGAGCGGACGCCGATGGGTGACGATGGAAGCGATGATTACGAGGAACCGGAAGCAGATACAGGAGAAGACACAGCAGAAGATACCGTTTCAGAAGACGGCGGTACAGAGACAGATTCCGCAGCGCAGAGCAATACACCTAAGGAGAGTACGAAGAGTTCCTCGTCTTCAACATCTTCAGGTACAAACAGCACGACGTCGCAGCAGAAGAGTTCGGTAGAGGAAGATGAGAATCCGACGCTTGTATTTCACTGATTCAGAATGAGCAGAGAGGGGTGAATTTTTCGTTCACCTCTTTTTCACAATAAGCGGAATCATATTGGCTTTACAAATAATTTATTTTTCGCTATAATGGTATACGTTTAGAGTGCAATTCAATTTACTTAATTTGAGCTTAAAGAAGGAGAACATATGAAAAAGATTAAAAAGTTATTCATTGTATTGATGACATTGAGCTTACTCATCGGAGGTACTGGACTTTGGGGAAATGCGGCATATGCTGCTTCCGGGCGAATCTGGTACGATGACCCGCAGACAGCGGTTGGCGATGAGATCACGATCGGCGCTACGGCGAAGGATGCAGGCGGCAATGCGATCGGTTCTGTAGAAGTAAGCATGACGTATGATACAGATTATCTCCGGTTTGTCGACGGCGACAATGTTACCGGCGAAGATGGAGAACTGACACTTTCGGCAGAAGGCGACGGAACATCGGATACCGTTGAATTTGAGATGACATTTCAGGCGTTGAAGGAAGGTACGACTGTTATTGAGGTGACCTCGAGCGCGGCAACCACATCTGCAGGGGAGACGCTGACATTGCAGGAGGGACAGTCCACGGTTACGATCGAGGAAGGCGATCCCAGCAAGATTGTTGAGGAGGATAAGAAGGCTGAGTCCACGGGACTTACTGTGGATATGGACGGGTCAGAGTATGAAGTGTCCGAGAACTTTACGGATGATATTATTCCAAGCGGATTTTCAGAAGCTGAGATTACAGCCGGCGGAAACACTTTTACCGGAGTAAAGAATGCGAACGATGTGCAGCTTGCATATTTGATCAATACGGAAGGAACTGCAGATTTCTATCTGTATGATGCAGATAAGGATGCTTTTACGTTGTTTCAGCAGATCAAGATCTCCGATGGGACGTCAGAGGGCGTATATATTATTCTTCTTCAGGATGACGGGACACTGAATATTCCGGAGGATACATATGAGAAAACCTCGCTGACTGTCAATGAGAAAGAGTATCCGACATGGCAGAATATTGCGAAACCGGCATATTATCTGCTCTATGCAATAAGTTCGGATGGAACAAAGAGATTGTATCAGTACGATTCCGGCGAGGGTACATATCAGAGATTTGATCTTGCGGATACGTCCAGTGAGCTTTCTGGCATACTGGGCAAGATTCAGGATTTTGTCAACAAGCACTTCATGGTCGCAGCGATCGCTGTAGGTGTTGTGATTGTACTCCTTCTCCTGATCTGGCTGATCAACATCATCCGTATTCATAGCAGAAACCGGGAGCTGGATGATCTTTACGAGGAGTTCGGACTCTATGAGGACGACGAAGAAGAGGAAGAGCCTGTTGTAGAGAAGAAGAGCAGGAAAGAAAAGAAGCAGGAGAAAGCCGGGAAGAAAGTCGAGAAAAAAGCAGAAAAGAAACCTTCAAAGAAATCTGCTCCTCAGGAGAAGCCGGAACGGAAGAAAGAAGTCGTGGATGATTTTGATGACTTTTCCGATTTTGAAGGAGAGTATGATGATTTTGATGACGACTTTTCGTTTGACAGCTACTCTGAGCCGGAAAAGGAGACAAAAACCTCTAAGAAGAAAGCGCCAAAGCGTGCGTCGCTTGATGATGACTTTGATATTGATTTTCTTGATCTTGATTTGTAAAATACATAGTAAATGGAAAAGAAGAGGCCCGGGTGGACTTCTTCTTTTTTTACAATTTATTTTTCAATTTCATGGATAAACAGGCCGCTGCGGAGCTTCGGTTCAAACCAGGTGGATTTTGGAGGCATCAGGCGGCCTGCATCCGCTACGGCGAAGAGCTCGTCCGCTGCAGTTGGGAACATGGAAAAAGCAATTGCATGAGGATAAAGGGCGCAGACACGCTCCAGCTCCTGTAGTCCACGGATCCCGCCGACAAAGCTGATCCGCTGATCAGTCTTTGGGTCCTGTATATCAAGAAGCGGCGCCAAAACATAATTTTGCAGAATAGATACATCAAGGCTCTTCACAGGGTCGTCAGAGAGAAGCTTTGGATGTGCGCTGAGACGGTACCATTTCCCGTCCAGATACATTCCAAATTCACCTTTTTTTGACGGACGATATGCCTCTGCTTCAGGTGCAACGTCAAAATCTTTACAAATTGATTTTATAAATTCTTTTTCTGTGAGATTACCAAGATCATGGACAACACGATTGTAATCCATAATATAAAGCTGGTCTTCAGGAAAAAGAACGGAGAGAAAGCTGTTAAATTCTTCCCGTCCCGTATAGTTTTCAAGCGCTTTTCGTCTGCGCTGTCCAACCTTGACGGCGGATGCGGCACGATGATGCCCATCTGCTATGTAAATCTGTTCAATCGTTGCAAAAATATCGACGATCTCATGAAGGACAGCCGCATCATGGATCTTCCAGCCGCGGTGTCGGATGCCATCATCCGATTGGAAGGAAAAATAAGGCTCTTCCACCTGAATGGAATCTGTAATTTCATTGATCCGTTTGTCCGCGCGGTATGTAAGAAAGATAGGCCCGGTCTGAGCGCTCAGCGTATCGATATGGCGGATGCGGTCATTTTCCTTATCTGTTCTTGTATTTTCATGCTTCATGATAATCCCGTTGATATAATCGTCAATAGACGCGCAGCAGACAAGTCCCGTCTGAGAACGTCCATCCATAGTAAGCTCATACAGGTACATTGCCTGTTCGGGATCTCTTTGAAAGAAGCCTTCCTTTAACATTTCATTAAAAACCTCGGCAGCTTTCTGATATACACTGGGATCATACGGACTGATGGAGCTATCCAAAAGGCTCTCTGCCTTATCGATCTTCAAAAATGACAATGGCTGCCGCTGAATGATCTCTTTTGCTTCCTCGCGGCTGCACACGTCGTAGGGAAGCGCTGCAATTCTTTCTTCCAGTCCGTCAGCGGGGCGGATGCAGGAAAATGGTTTGATAGTTGCCATAAAAACCTCCTTGTTCTGGTTGAATGATAACAGTATATCATGATTTGGTGAAATTCAGTTTTTTTTTTCAAATTTATCACACTTTTAACACAAATACTAATTAAACTGAAAACATAAACGAGAGAGAAAGGAGCCTTTTACATGGATAATCAATATAATTACTATATGCCGGATGGCAATGAAGATGAAAAGGGATTTAATACGGGGGTATACGGAGAACAGGAAACGGTTTACGAAGAAAAAACAAAACCGAGAAAGAAAAGGAATTTCAAGTGGGGAAGGGTAGTTGTGAGCGCAGTGCTTTTCGGAGTGATCGCAAGCGTCGTATTCCTTGGATGCACGGCAGCCGGTTACCACATTCTGGGAATCGGTAAATCGACTTCCATCGAGTCAACTCAAACGAAGGATAATGAAGCTTCTTCTACAAAAGTAACGCAGACGTCCAGCACGGTGACGTCCGATGTATCTGAAGTTGTTGAGAATGTAATGCCATCCATCGTATCGATCACAAATATGAGTGTTCAGGAAGTCATGAATTTCTTCGGCGGAGTTCAGGAAGAGCAAAGCGAGAGCTGCGGTTCCGGAATTATTATCGAACAGACAGATACGGAGCTTCTGATCCTGACAAACAATCATGTAGTTGCGGACAATGACACGCTGACTGTCACATTTAAGGATGATGAAAGTGTAGAAGCACAGGTCAAGGGAACGGATTCAGAACACGATCTTGCAGTTGTAGCAGTAAAGCTTTCCGATATTAAAGATGAGACTATGAGTGTAATAAAGACAGCATCGCTTGGAGATTCAGAGAACCTTACAGTTGGTGAGCCTGTTATCGCGATTGGCAATGCACTCGGTTATGGACAGTCGGTTACAACCGGTGTTGTCAGCGCTCTTGACCGCACAATGGAAGATTATGAAGGAACCTATATCCAGACAGATGCAGCAATCAATCCGGGCAACAGCGGCGGAGCACTTCTGAATGCAAATGGGGAAGTGATCGGAATCAACAGCGCCAAGATCGCATCAGATGAGGTAGAAGGAATGGGTTATGCTATCCCAATCTCCGATGTGACAGATATCATTAATGATCTGATGAATCAGACAACAAGAAGTAAGGTTTCCTCCGGGAAACAGGGTTATATAGGAATCAAGGGTGTTGACGTTGCAGGAGAGACTGCGGAAGCTTACAATATGCCGGAAGGAGTATATGTTTCCGAAGTTTCAAAGGGCGGCGGAGCAGAGAAGGCCGGCATAGAAAGAGGCGACATTATTACCAGATTTGACGGCAGTTCCATATCCGGGATGGAGGATCTTCAGTCGAAGCTTCAATATTATGCGATAGGTGAGACGGTAAAGATCACGGTTCAGCGTCCATCGGGCAATGAATATGAAGAAAAAGAAGTTGAGGTAACCTTGACAAAACAGATAAATTAGAGGATAATTCACAAGGGTAAGGATTTCGATCCTTACCCTTTTATTAAAAATAATTGGTATACGTGAGACGTTGTCGGGGCAGACTCCCGGCATAAGGCAGATTACAGAACAGGAGGAACACCGTGTACGATTTTGATGAGATTAAGAAAGTTGATCCGGAGATTGCGGAGGCGATCAGAAGTGAGGAACAGAGACAGAATTCACATATTGAACTGATAGCATCTGAAAACTGGGTGAGCAAGGCTGTTATGGCAGCTATGGGAAGCCCGCTGACAAATAAATATGCAGAGGGATATCCGGGGAAACGTTACTATGGCGGCTGCCAGTGCGTTGATGTAGTAGAGAACCTCGCAAGGGAAAGGGCAAAGAAATTATTTGGATGCGACTATGCAAATGTCCAGCCTCATTCCGGCGCGCAGGCAAACCTTGCAGTGTTTTTTGCGATGCTGAAGCCCGGCGATAAGGTTCTGGGAATGAATCTCGATCACGGCGGACATTTAAGCCATGGTTCACCGGCAAATATTTCCGGTACATATTTTAATATTGTTGCTTACGGTGTGAATGACGATGGGTTTATCGATTATGATAAGCTCCGTGAGATTGCGGTTGCAGAGAAACCGAAGATGATCATCGCAGGCGCAAGCGCATATGCAAGAACGATTGATTTTAAGAAGTTCAGGGAGATTGCTGATGAGTGCGGCGCATATCTGATGGCGGATATTGCACATATTGCAGGTCTTGTTGCAACAGGACTTCATCCAAGTCCGATCCCATATGCGGATGTTGTTACGACTACAACACATAAGACCTTACGCGGCCCGCGCGGAGGATTGATCCTTGCAAATGAGGATGCTGCGAAGAAGTTTAACTTTAACAAGGCTGTATTCCCAGGCATTCAGGGCGGCCCGCTGGAGCATGTGATCGCTGCAAAGGCTGTTTCTTTCCAGGAAGCATTGAAGCCTGAATTTAAGGAATACCAGCAGCAGATCCTGAACAATGCACAGGCGCTTGCCAAAGCGTTGATGGAGCGCGGGATTCCGATTGTTTCCGGCGGCACGGACAATCATCTGATGCTTGTGGATCTCCGTGGTATGGACATTACGGGCAAAGAGCTTGAGAAGCGTTTGGATGAAGCGCATATTACATGCAACAAAAATACAGTGCCAAACGATCCGAGATCTCCATTTGTTACAAGCGGCGTCCGTCTTGGAACGCCGGCCGTCACATCCAGAGGTATGGTGGAAGAAGACATGGAGCAGATTGCGGAAGCGATATCCCTTGTGATCAAAGGCGAGGAGAATATTCCGGCTGCGAGAGAGATCGTTGCAGGTCTGACAACAAAATATCCGCTGATCTAATATAAATCAGCAATAAAGCGGAGCCTTTAGCGGCTCCGCTTTTGTATGTGCGCCCGGCGGGCGCACGTTATGAGGAATTGTTCTTCGCAAGCAGGTATATTATGCGGACACTTCCGGATTAAAGGCGTAGAAATTCTTGCTGTCCAGATTATCCTGTACGATGCGCAGACTCTCGCCGAAGCGCTGGAAATGTACGATCTCGCGCTGTCTTAAAAATCGGATCGGATCGCAGATTTCAGGATCTTTGATCAGCCGCAGAATATTGTCGTAAGTGGAGCGCGCCTTTTGTTCCGCAGCAAGGTCTTCCGTCAGATCCGTGATTGGATCGCCCTTCGACTGGAAAAACGTAGAGGTGAACGGAATGCCGCTTGCGGACTGCGGCCAGAGCGCGAACGTGTGATCTACGTAGTATTTATCAAACCCGGATCTTATGATCTCTTCTGTGGAGAGATTTCTTGTGAGCTGGTAAACGATGGCGCAGACGATTTCCATATGTGCCAGTTCTTCCGTACCAAGATGAAAGAAAAGCTGTCGCGGCTTGCTTAATCAGCGGGCTGCTTTATGAAAGGCCTCTGCGCGTCCTTCCAGATGGTTTCATCGATGAGCGGAGGATGCAGACCCGGGTGGATCTCCGGCGCAGTATTGCGCGGCCTGGTTTTCGTGATTTCGCCGTCCCGTATAGTCTTAACATGGCTCCTTCTGCCGTAGACAACCTTTCCGGTTTGAACCGGATTGGTGCGGATAGAATAAACCGTGGCGGCTGTCCAGGGCTTTCCGGAGCGGGTTGGAAGACCAAGATCGTTCAGGTAACGTGCATTTAGAGTATCGCCCAGCCGCCTTGCCGGGGATGCCGCCGGAGAATTCCCGGACGATGCGGAGGAAGTTCCGTATGCTGCGGCAAGGATAAGCCTGCGGTAAATGGCGGCTTCGTGGGGATTGACGGATAATGTGAATCCGGAACGATCGGGCAGCCGGGCAATAGTATATCCGTATGGCGCACGGTTATATGGCCAGCATCCATCGCGAACCGCCTGAACAACGCCGCGCCGCATACGGCGGTTGATTGTTTTGTATTCCCGACGGCTCATAAAAAGGCCAAATTCAAAGTATTCCTCATCAAATTCATCGTTGGGGTCATAGACCTTGGACGGCGTCACGATCAGGGTGTGCGAGTATTTGAATGTCTTTGTAACGACGCCCTGATCCTGCGTATCTCCTCTTGCAAGGCGTTCGATTTCCACTACAAGTACCCCTTCCCACATACCTGCTTCGACCTCAGAGAGAAGCCTTTTCATAACCGGACGGTTACGGATCGATTCTCCGGAGAGAAGCTCGCGGTAGATAGCTCCGACCTCAAGATTCAGCCGGACAGCAGTATCCTGAAGCAAATGTTCGTGCCTTGCCAGTGTTTCTCCTTCGCCGCGGGCCTCGGCGGTGAGATCTGCCCGTGATTTTCTCAAATACATACAATACATTTTGATCACTTCCCGTATAATATATGGAATTGGGACAGAAAATAGAAAAATAGAATATACAGGTACATAAGAAGAGAAATACTTATTGAAGTTTCAAAGGGAGAGTGCTATATTTTAATGGTATACGTGAGAAAGAAGGAGTATGAGATAAAAATGAACATTATTATTGCGGGCGGCGGGAAGGTTGGAAGATATCTTGCCGAGCAGCTCAGCCGCGAGGGACAGGACATTACGTTGATCGATGAACGGCCTCAGATTGTGCAGATGATGACGAATCAGGCTGACATTCAGGGAATTGTCGGGAACTGTGCCAGCTATAGTATACAGAAGGACGCCGGAATTGAATCGGCCGATCTGTTTATTGCGGTTACCGGTTCAGATGAATTGAACCTGTTATGCTGTCTGATTGCGAAAAAAGCGGGCGATTGCCATACGATCGCGCGCGTGCGCACGCCGGTATATTATAAGGAAATACGGCATATCAAGGAAGAGCTTGGGCTTTCTATGGTGATCAATCCGGAATGGGCGTCTGCAATGGAGATGGCGCGTCTTCTGAGATTCCCTACAGCTATCGAGATCGACACATTTGCAAAGGGAAGGATCGAGCTTCTGCGGGTTCGTTTGGCGGGAGGAAACCGCCTGCTTGGCAAATCGATCAAGGATTTGGCAGTGTTGAACCAATGCGAAATACTGATCTGTATCGTAGAGCGAAAGAAGCAGGTTATCATTCCGGATGGAGATATGGTTTTGGAAGAGAACGACATCATTTCTATTGTAGCTCCGGCGGGACATGCGAACCGTTTCTTTAAAATGATCGGTATCCGGACAAACCGTGTGAAGAATACATTGATCATCGGCGGAAGTAAAATAGGATATTATCTTGCATTGAGGCTTGCAAAATCGGGGATTCAGGTAAAGATCATCGAGCAGGATATCAATTGCTGCGAGAGTCTCAGCGAAATGCTCCCCAAAGCTCTTATTATAAATGGAGACGGAACAGACCAAAGCGTTTTGGAAGAAGAGGGGCTTGCAGATGCAGAGAGCGTTGTTTTCCTTACAAATATGGACGAAGAAAATATCATGCTGGCTCTGTATGCAAAGAAAGTAAGCAATGCAAAGGTTGTGACAAAGATCAACCGCAATACTTACGACGCAGTTCTGGATCAGCTGGATATCGGCAGCGTGATCCATCCAAAATATGTGACGTCCGAGTATATTTTACAGTATGTGCGCGCAGTGCAGAATTCTTCGGGAAGTAATGTGGAGACATTATACCAGCTGGCGGACGGAAGGGCGGAAGCGCTGGAATTTATTGTAAAAGAAAATAATGCTAAGATGACAGGGATCCCTCTTATGAATCTGGATATCAGGCCGAATCTTCTGGTCTGCGCCATTCACAGGAACGGTCGTGCGATCATTCCAAAGGGGCAGGACCAGATGCAGGTGGGAGATTCTGTTGTCGTTATCACGACGGATATCGGTAAACTGAATGACCTGAGGGATATTTTGAAGAACCCTTTCAAAATATTAAGGACAGAGTAGACAGAGGTGGAAGACGATTATGAACCGAAGAATGATTTGCTTTATTCTGGGAAACCTCATTCAGGTAGAGGCGGTACTATTGCTGTTTCCGGCGTTATTTGCAGTGATTTATCAGGAGAAGCGGTGCATTGCCGTGTTTTTGGGAACCGCGCTTTTCTGTGCGGCGTTTGGTCAGTTACTGAAAATCAAAAAGCCGAAAAATGTAACGATCTATTCCGCGGAAGGGTATGTCAGCGTTGCGGTCAGTTGGATTGCAATGAGTATCTGCGGCGCGATCCCGCTGTATGCCAGCGGTTATTTTCCAAATCCTGTGAATGCGCTTTTTGAGATCGTGTCCGGTTTTACAACAACCGGAGCGACAATATTGAGTGATGTGGAGATCCTGCCAAGGTCTGTTCTGCTTTGGCGAAGCTTTTCACATTGGATCGGCGGTATGGGAATACTGGTATTTATGCTTGCAATCCTTCCGATGGCGGGGCCTTCCAGCATGTTCCTTATGAAAGCGGAAAGTCCCGGCCCTTCCGTGGGCAAGCTCTATCCGAAGCTGCGCAGTACGGCAAAGACATTGTATGCGATCTATCTTTGTATGACAACTGTTATGATCATGCTTTTGGTTCTTGTGGGATGCCCGGTATTTGATTCGATCAATCTTGGCCTTGCGACGGCGGGAACGGGAGGCTTTGGCGTTTTAAATGACAGCGCGGCAAGCTATAATTCGGCGGCGCAGATTGTGATCACGGTATTTATGATTTTATTCGGAGTGAACTTCAATCTGTATTTTCTGCTTTATACAAAGCATGTTAAGGATGCGTTTAAGAGTGAAGAGGTCAGATATTATCTGGGAATCATCGCGGCGGCTATCCTATTGATCACATGGAACGTACGGCATCTGTTCCCGAACATTGGGAAAGCGGTTCTTAATGTAGCGTTTACGGTTGCATCAATCATATCGACGTCCGGATTTGCCACGGTGGATTTTGACCTGTGGCCCGAATTTTCAAGGACGATCCTCGTATTTCTGATGTTTTGCGGGGCGTGCGCAGGGAGTACCGGCGGAGGGATGAAGGTATCGAGACTGATCATCATGGCTAAGACGGTTAAGAAGGAGCTGGCGTTTATCCGGCATCCGAGAAATGTGAGAAAGACGCATTTTGAAGGAAAACAGGTAGAGCACACGGTCGTTCGCTCGATTAATATTTTTCTGATCTCATATATAGCTATATTTGCCCTGTCAGTCCTGATCATTTCGATTGATAATTTTGACGGGGTGACAAACTTTACGGCAATCGCGTCGTGTATCAATAATATCGGGCCGGGTCTTAACAAGGTTGGCCCGACACAGAACTTTTCCATTTTCTCGAATCTGTCCAAGATCGTCATGGTATTTGATATGCTCGCGGGAAGGCTGGAGATATTTCCAATGCTGATGCTGGGTAGTTTGTTTATAAAAAAGAAAAATGGATGGAATTAAATTTTCAGATTGGCACAGAGGATAATGGTTATGGTACAGATTCTTCTGTGCCGCAACCTTGGAACAAACAAAAACACACGTTCGGACGGGC
>CAZPXF010000065.1:0-13043 GCA_964590945.1 uncultured Lachnospiraceae bacterium
GTATGTATGCCCGTGTGGAAGACGAGGATCTGATCTTTGATCAGAGGGAAGATGGCAGGCGGAAGAATTAAAAGTGCGGATTTATTTTATACGAGGGAGGAAATAAATATGGAAAATAGAAAATGGATGGCAAAAGTGGTTTCATTTGTAATAGGATTATTGCTGCTTTTATGTCTGTTTCCGGAACAGGTACATGCACAGCGGAATAAGTCGGACATCAAAAAGCTGCTTTCGGGTTATGAGGACTGGTTTACCTGGTACAGTGATCCATACAATACGGATTACACTGTTATGAAATGTCCGAAGGAGAATCTTAGCGAGGATGCAATCGTGCGTTATCTGGAAGATATTACGCGGTCACTGGATGGCGAACTTGACCGGGATCAGACAAAGGTCGAGATTGAGTTTCCATTTTCGGTATCAAAATATGGACAAAATGTAGAGAAATTTGAAAATTATGGTTTTGATCTGAAAAGCAGGCTGAATTACCAGTGGACATATTGGAGCGGACTTGATATGCTGGAGCTCCAGCCTTCACATTCAATGGTCGTCAAAATTATTGGATATTCACTAAATGTTTATCTTGATTTGAACGGAGGCTTTTCAGATTATAGCAGCAAATTGAAAAGCGTCGTTCAGGAGTGCAGGGAAGCAGCAGGAAATGACGAACGTAAGCAGGTGAATTGGCTTTGTTCATGGCTGTTTGAGCATCTGGATTATACACCCTCGCTTATAACAAACAGCGCTTATTCTGCAATTATGAGCGGTGAGGCGGTCTGCGGTGGATATGCCAATGCGCTGCGGGATCTCTGCGATGTAGCCGGAATTCC
Organism: uncultured Lachnospiraceae bacterium; assembly: GCA_964590945.1. GTDB lineage: Bacteria > Bacillota > Clostridia > Lachnospirales > Lachnospiraceae > CAZPXF01. The sequence goes on from CAZPXF010000065.1 coordinate 831, forward strand.
GGCATTGGTGCTTACAAGTGATTCGGAAAATCATGCATGGAATCAGGTTTATGTTGATGGAAAATGGTATACAGTTGATCTTTTAGGAGTGGTGGATTCTCTTTCTGGTCAGGATGACAGAGAGAAGGACGAGTATCTTTTTGACGACCCTGATATACAGTGTGATGCTCCGGCATTTTTGGAGAAGCTGAAAAAAGAAATGCTGACGCCGACGCCAATCTTGTCCAAATGCGTTACAATGACTGTCACAAAACCGTGTAATATAAAAAAATATGTACGCAATACAGTGCCAGGCGCTAAAATTACTTATAAATCCGGAAAAGCTTCTGTTGTCACGGTGAACAGCCAGGGAGAGATATGTCCGGTGTCCGAAGGGACGGCAAATATCAATATAAAGGTCGTCCAGAACAACAAGACATACCAGCTTGTATTGAAGGTAAAATGTAAGACAAAATTCCATAAAAAGGGAACTGCCATTACATATAAAAATGGTACGTATAAAGTTGTAAAGCAGGCGAAAAAGAGCGGGAAGAAAATATCGGCGGGAACAGTAGAATGGACTGGAGTAAGCAGCAAAACGGTTTCTTCCTTCTCAATTCCGTCCAGACTTAAAATCGGGGGCGTTACCTATAAGGTAGTTTCGGTTGCAAAAAATGCCCTGAAGAACAATAAGACAATTAAGAAACTGACTATTCCTTCCAGTATCACAAAAATCGGCAGCAGAGCCTTTTACGGCTGCAGCAGTTTAAATGCGATCACGATCAAGACAAATACATTAACAAATAAAAACGTAGGAAGTAAAGCGTTTGGCGGAATCAGCAGCAAAGCGGTTATAAAGGTGCCGAAAAAGAAATGGAAGGTATATCGGACGCTGCTCAGGAAGAAAGGGATTGGGAAAAAGGTAAAAGTAAAAAAATCCTAAAACCCCATTGTATAACACCTTATGATAGGTTATAATGACTTTTATAAATGAATAGATTCTTCGGGGCAGGGTGTAATTCCCTACCGGCGGTACAGCCCGCGAGCCATATGGCATGATCCGGTGAGATTCCGGAGCCGACAGTATAGTCTGGATGAGAGAAGAAAAGTGATTTGGATATAAGATAAGCTCCGGAATTATTTTGATGGTTCCGGAGCGTTTCATTTTCAGATCAGGTTGTGCGCTCCGTGGATTTTATTCCATGGAGTTTTTTTCTGCCGTTTCATATAAAGGAAGGAATCCTTAAATCCTGAAGTATGACGGCGGAGAATCCACAGAAAGGTGTTGAGAAAATGACAGATCAGGATTACATGCGAAGGGCGATCGCGCTTGCACAGCGGGCGGTCGGCAGGACGAATCCGAATCCGATGGTCGGAGCGGTCATTGTAAAGGACGGCAGGATCATAGGAGAGGGATATCACCGCAAAATCGGAGGCCTTCATGCGGAGCGTAGCGCTCTGGCTGCCTGCACAGAGCCGGCGGAGGGGGCGACCCTCTATGTGACGCTGGAGCCGTGCTGCCATTATGGGAAGACTCCTCCGTGTACGGAAGCGATCCTTGAAAACAAGCTTGCAAAGGTTGTGATCGGTTCCAGAGACCCGAACCCTGAGGTTGCAGGAAAGGGCGTTCAGATTCTCCGCGAGGCGGGAATCGAAGTAAAGGAGGACTTCCTGCGGGAAGAATGCGATGCGGTCAATCCGGTATTTTTCCAGTATATCCGCAGGAAAGAGCCGTACATTGCGTTAAAGTATGCGATGACGGCGGACGGCAAGATTGCGGCGAACTCCGGCAGATCCCGGTGGATCACGGGGGAGAGGGCGCGCGCGCACGTCCACGAGCTCCGGAACTATTATACAGGAATCCTTGCCGGGATCGGCACGGTGCTTGCGGATGATCCGATGCTGACTTGCAGGCTTCCGGATGGAAGGAATCCGGTTCGTATTATCCTGGACAGCCAGCTTCGGATCCCGACGGACTGCAGGCTGTGCGGCAGTACCGATCAGGCGCCGGTTATCGTAGCCTGTGTAGAGCCGAAGGATCGGAGGAGCTTTGATAAGAAAAGGGCGGAGCTGGAATCCCGGGGCGTAGAGGTGCTGACCGTTCCGGAGGCAGACGGGAAGGTATCGATACCGGAGCTGGTTCAGAGGCTTGGCGCGAGAGAGATCGACGGGATTCTGGTAGAGGGCGGCGGAACCGTGAACGCGTCTTTTGTCAGAGCCGGGTGCGTACATAGGGTATATGCGTATGTAGGGGCGCAGATATTCGGAGGCGGGAACCGCTATACCCCGGTTGGCGGAAGCGGCATCGAGGAAGTGTCGGACAGCCTGAAGCTTTGCAATCCGAAGGTACGGACGTTTGAAAATGATATATTGATCCGATATGACGTTTTGGAGGATCAGAAAGAAGGCTGAGGCCGGAAAGGGAGAGGAGACATGTTCACAGGAATTATAGAAGAAACAGGAACAATCAAAAAGGTGATTGGAAGCGGGGAGTCAGGTTCTATCTCCATCCGTGCAGACAAGGTGCTTACGGATACGAAGATCGGAGACAGTATCGCGGTAAACGGCGTTTGTCTGACCGTTACGGGTATGCAGGAAGACGGGTTTACGGCGGATGTTATGGCGGAGACGCTCAGACGCACGAATCTTGGAATGCTGCCGGTCGGCTCCAAAGTCAATCTGGAGCGCGCGATGGCAGCAGGCGGGAGGTTTGGCGGACATATCGTTGCCGGACATATCGATGGCACAGGTAAGATCATTTCCCGGAAGCCGGAAGGGAATGCCGTATGGGTGACCGTTTCGGCGGATGCCGAGATCCTTCATTATATTGTGCCGAAGGGATCCATCGCGATCGATGGCATCAGCCTGACCGTTGCGTATGTGGACGCATCCGTTTTTAAGGTGTCGGTCATTCCGCACACGGGGAAGGAAACGACACTTTTGACTAAGAAGCCGGGGGATATCGTCAATCTGGAGAATGATATTACAGGCAAATATATTGAGAAGCTGATCCGGCCATCGGAGCAGGACAGGAGCAGGGAACAGAATACCATAACAATGGAATATCTGCTGGAAAATGGGTTTTAGAAGAGGAGGAAAGGAAATGGATTTTGAATTTGGAAAAATCGAGGACGCCCTGCAGGATCTGCGGGAGGGCAGGATCATTCTTGTCACGGATGACCCGGATCGTGAAAATGAAGGGGATTTTATCTGCGCCGCAGAACATGCGACAGGGGAGAATGTTAATTTCATGGCGGTTCACGGAAAGGGTCTGATCTGTATGCCGATGTCGAAGAAGCTGGCGGACAGGCTTGGGGTACAGCAGATGGTATCAGAGAATACGGATAACCATTGTACGGCATTTACGGTCAGCATCGATCATGTAGATACGACGACAGGCATTTCCGCTTATGAGCGTTCCCTGACAGCGATGAAATGCGTGGAGGAAGATGCAAAGCCGGAGGATTTCCGCAGGCCGGGACATATGTTTCCGCTGGTGGCGAGAAAGGGCGGCGTACTGGTAAGAAACGGACATACGGAGGCGACGGTCGACCTGATGCGTCTGGCAGGGCTTAAGGAATGCGGCCTTTGCTGCGAGATCATGGCGGACGACGGACATATGATGCGGATGCCGGAGCTGAAGAAGCTGGCGATGGAGCATGGGATCCGGTTGATAACGATCAAGGATCTTCAGGATTACTGCCGTATCAATGAGAAGCACGTATCGTGCGAGGCGTCGGTAAAGCTTCCGACAGAGTATGGCGTCTTCCAGGCCTACGGGTATGTCAGCGACATTACAGGAGAGCATCATGTGGCTCTGGTTAAGGGAGATATCGGAGATGGGAAGGACGTTCTCTGCCGTGTTCACTCCGAATGCCTGACCGGGGATGTGTTCGGTTCTCTCAGATGTGACTGCGGAAAACAGCTTGCAAGGGCAATGCAGCAGATTGAAAAGGAAGGCCGCGGGGTTCTGCTATATATGCGGCAGGAGGGGCGCGGGATCGGCCTGATCAATAAGCTGAAAGCCTATGAGCTTCAGGAACAGGGACGCGATACCGTGGAGGCGAATCTGGATCTTGGATTTGCTCCGGATCTCCGGGAATACTGGGTCGGCGCGCAGATCCTCCGCGATCTGGGGATCCGGGAGCTTCGACTTCTTACGAACAATCCAGGCAAAATATACGGATTGGACGGGCTCGGACTTACGATCCGGGAGCGGGTGCCGATCGAGGTGGGCGTCCAGAAATACGACGCATTTTATATGAAGACAAAAGCAGAAAAGATGGGACATATTTTTTTGGATAACGGTCAGTAAAAGGATTCTTCGGGGCAGCTCCGAACGAAAGATTAAGAACAGGAGGAAAGAGCATGAATTTATTAGAAGGAAAAGTTGTAGCAAAAGGAAGTATGAAGGTTGGGATCGTAGCATCCCGTTTCAACGAGTTCATCACAAGTAAGCTCCTTAGCGGGGCGGTGGACGGACTGGTAAGACATGGCGTCGATGAAGGAAATATCACAACAGCATGGGTTCCGGGAGCGTTTGAGATTCCGCTGATCGCCGGGAAGATGGCGAAATCCGGGAAGTACGATGCAGTCATTGCGGTCGGCGCAGTTATCCGCGGCTCAACCACCCATTATGACTACGTATGCAGCGAGGTATCCAAAGGGATCGCACAGGTATCCCTTCGATCGGAGATTCCGGTTATGTTCGGCGTTTTGACAACGGAAAATATCGAGCAGGCCATCGAAAGAGCCGGAACCAAGGCCGGAAATAAGGGCTATGACTGCGCTCTATCTGCGATTGAAATGGTAAATCTGATGGACCAGATTTAAGATAGCAGGCTATGGGAAAAACACATATTTGCTTATGATGCCTTGCGGGAAAATACATGAAAGCGGCGTTTGACAAAGGCGGCGCCCGGTTGTATGCTTATTCCAAAGAGGTTCTGCCAATGATTTGGCTTCAATGCAAAGAACTAGGAGGCTTTAAATGATCAGAGTTGCAATTGTAGAGGATGAGCAGATTTACCAGAATCAGTTTTCGCATTTTATTCGCAGATATGATCAGGAAAAAGGCGTGCATTTCGAACTGTCCTCCTTTTTTGACGGGTATGATATGGTAGAAAAATATCAGGCATCCTATGATATCATTTTTCTGGATATTCAGATGAAGACGATGGATGGGATGAAGACAGCAGAGAAGATTCGCGAGAGAGATGAGAATGTACTCATCATTTTTGTGACAAATCTGGAGCAGTATGCAGTGCGCGGCTACTCGGTCAACGCGCTGGATTATCTGCTCAAGCCGGTCAATTACTTCACCTTTTCACAGGTACTTGACAAAGCGCTGAAAAGGCTGAAGGAAAAAGACCCGCATTATATATCGTTTGCACAGGGGGGAGGAATGGTACGCCTGGATACCACGCAGATCAGTTATCTGGAGAGCCACGGACATACGATGGCTGTTCATTCGGAAAGCGGAGTTTATACATTCCGTGCGACGATGAAAGAGATGGAACAAAAGCTTTCTGCGGATCATTTTGCGCGCTGTAACAGCGGTTATCTCGTCAATCTGGCGCATGTGAAGCAAATTCAACATAATATGGTAGTAGTTTCCGGAGAGGAATTACAGATCAGCAGGCCGAGGAAGAAGGCGTTTATGGAAGCGTTTACAGACTACCTTGGAGGAAAATAGCAATGGGTCAATGGGATATACCAAAATATTATACTGCGCTGGCGGAATGGTTGTCATGCTTTTTGTTTATCATAATCCTGGACAACCGTTGGAAAAAATGGATCACGGCTCTTATTCTGGCAGTTTTTCTGGCAGTTTTTGTCCTGCTTCATTATGGAATCGGCATATGGCCGTTAGTATTCTGGATTCCGGCGATGATCGGGGCGATGGCGCTCATTTTCCTGTGCATCTGGTTATGCTGCGACATATCGGCATCCGAGGCAGTATTCCGGTTTGCGGTTGCCTTTATGCTGGCGGAGTTTATAGCGTCTTTTGAATGGCAGATAGAAACTTTTTTTATGGCCAGAACGGATTATTCCCAGGCAGTGAAATATGTGCTGCTGATCGTTATATATGGAGCTATCTTTCTGATACTCTTCCTGATGGGAAAGAGATTCTTCCTCACCGACAGGGAAATCCAATATACCTGGAAGGAGGCATTCAGCACCACGCTGATGGTGCTGGCAGTATTTCTGACCAGCAATACCAGCTATGTGTTCCCCAATACACCGTTTAGTACGGAACTTCCGAGAGGGATTGTATACATACGTGCGCTTATCGATTTTTCAGGGGTGCTTGCAGTTTTCATTCTGCAGGCAAAGTGGCGTGATTTCTACATGAGGCAGGAGGTAGATGCAGCCAACAGGCTTATGCAGCGCCAGTACGAGCAGTACCAGATGTCCAGGGAGAGCATCGAAATCATCAACCGTAAATATCACGACCTTAAGCATCAGATTACGGCTGTCCGCGCAGAAGGTAATTCTGAGAAGCGGGAACAGTATCTGAAGGAGCTTGAGGAGGGTTTGCAGGGATACGGCGTACAGAATAAGACAGGGAATCATGTTCTCGATACGATTCTGACCGGCAAGCATCTCTACTGCAAGCAGCGGAATATCCAATTTATGGCAGCAGTAGACGGCACGCTTCTGGATTTTATGAACGTCATGGATCTGTGCGCGATCTTTGGAAATGCGCTTGACAATGCGATTGAATGCGAAGAAAAAATACCCGATGCCGGGAAACGGATGGTACGCGTATCGGTCGGCGCAAAGGAACAGTTTATCATCATTCGGGTGGAGAATTATTGGGAGGAGGAACTTAGGATGAAGGGGAATCTTCCGGTGACGACAAAGAAAGATACGAACTACCATGGGTACGGTCTGAAGAGCATCCGCAGCACAGCGGAAAAATACGGTGGACATATGACTCTGCGTCAGGAGGACAGATGGGTGCAGGTTCGCATTATGATACCGCTGCCGCAGAAAGCAGGTACAGACTTTAATTAGACCTGAAAGAATAACAGTCAGATTTGAGAAATCCTCATGTCTGGCTGTTTTTTTGTACGGTTCTTTGGGGAAAAGATTTTTGACAACAGTCAACAGATTATGACGCGAAAAATACAGATTATGACAGAATTATTTACAGAATTCTGAGGATTGCTATAGTGATGTCAAAAGAGGAAAGGAGGATCTTATGATGAAACAACAGGCACTGAATCCATATCTGCCGCAGAATGAGTATATCCCTGACGGGGAACCGTATGTGTTTGGCGATCGGGTTTATGTTTATGGCTCCCATGACCGTTTCGGCGCGCCGATGTTCTGCATGAACGATTATGTATGCTGGTCAGCGCCGGTCGATGATCTGAGTGACTGGAGATGCGAAGGCGTAATCTTTAAGAAAAACCAGGATCCGAAGAACCGGCTGGGCATACGGCTTCTCTTCGCGCCGGACATCACACAGGGGGAAGACGGCAGATACTATTTGTACTATGCATATGATTTTATGGGAATCATGGGCGTAGCCGTTTGCGATTCGCCTTGCGGGAAGTTTGAGTTCTACGGTCATGTAAAATATCCCGACGGCACTGTCTGGGGGCGTAGAAAAGGAGATTCGTTCCCGTTTGATCCGGGGATTTTTCGGGACGATGACGGAAGAGTTTATCTCTATTCCGGATTCTACATCTCTATCCCGGCTATTGTAACCGGCGGTAAATCTCTGAAATTTGATGGGGGTTATGTTCTGGAGCTGGAAAAAGATATGGTGACGATTAAGACGCCGGAGAAGCTGATTTTTCCAAAGAAGGGCGAGGGATCATTTGAAAACCACGAATTTTTTGAGGCAAGCTCAATGCGCAAGTACGACGGCAAATATTATTTTGTCTATTCGTCGCGGCACAACCATGAACTCTGCTATGCGGTGAGCGATAAACCGACGGAAGGCTTTGTCTACGGAGGCACGCTTGTAAGCAACGGCGACGTATTTCTGGACGGAAATGAAGACGAGAACCATGCATCCAACTACATTGGCAATACCCACGGCGGCATGGTGGAGATCAATGGAAAGTTCTATATATTCTATCATCGTCAGACAAACCGCAGTTCCTATGCCAGACAGGCATGTGCGGAGGAACTGGTGCGCAGACCGGACGGGGGATTCGAGCAGGCAGAGATGACAAGCTGCGGATTGAACGGCGGACCGCTGAGAGGGATTGGACATTACGATGCACGCATTGCCTGCAATCTCTGGTCAAAGGATGGTACCGGACGTTATGATGGCAAATCTCCGAAAAAACGCCTCGCGGGGCATCCGTATTTTACACAGAAAGGCAAGGACAACGATCCGGACGACAGACAGTACATCGCAAATATGCGCGATGGCGCAGTAGCCGGATTCAAGTATTTCGCCTTTAACGGTGCAAAGGAAATCCAAATTGAAACGGACGGAGATGCAAAGGGTGAGATGATCGTCTCGCAGACAAAGGATTTTTCCGTGATCAACGCACGGATTCCTGTAGGTTCACAGACAGATGAGGCGTATGCGGACTTAACGATAGAAGCCGGGACACATCCGCTGTTTTTCCGCTTTGCGGGAAGTGGAAGCCTGAATTTTTATTCGTTTGAGCTGCGATAAAAAGGAGAGAGGCGCTGAAGAAAGGAGGAAACGTGAATGGGCGTGTGGCAGACTTTTTCTGAAAAGAATCCTAAAGCAGCAAAATGGGTCAGAGAAGGAGGACTTTTCGTAGTGGTCTGTAATCTGATCACCGTGTTGAAATACCTGCTTCTGCAGTTCCTGCCGTATCTATTTGCAGGAATTGGAGACCGGTCCTTTGGCTGGCCGGGAATCCCGCTGACGCTTTTCGGAGAAACTTTTGAGTGGAACATTCTGGGATATGATCAGGCTCACGGAGGACTTTCATATTTTGTTGCATACATGGTAGCGATGGTCATCGGAGAAAGTATCAATTTCCCGATTCAGAAATTATTTGTTTTCCGAAGTCATGGAAATACAGGTAAGCAGATTGCATGGTATGCAGCCGCATTTTGCGTAATCACGTGTATTGTAAATTCCATCAACTGTATCTGGGTGGCTGTGGCAGGAATGTTTGTTCCGGACTGGATCTACAATATAGGAACAACCTTGCTCAACGGTGGCGTATCGATGATAATCTTTTTCTTTGTGAATAAGATTATTTTCCCGGAGACACCCAAAAAAAATGATTCGAAAGAATCAGAAAGGAGAAATTGAAAATGAGTATTACTGCATCAAATCTTGAACTGCTGCTGAAGGCAGCTGTAGCTGTGGCAGCAATAATTGCAGTTATCCTGTGCATAGTATTTGTAAAAAAGAAAGGCGCAGGTCCTGTATCAAAAACAAAGAAAATCATAAATTCCGTGATTAGCGTGATTCTGATCGGAATTATTGTAGCAGCCAATGTTGCTACATCCATTTACTCGTCGTCTTTGGATTCTGTATTCACCAAACCTGCGGACGGAAGCGATTCGATAACGACTACAGAGGAAGACTGGAACGGACTTGTCACAGAAATCGCCGACGAAGGAATGGTTCTCCTTGAGAATAAGGATAATACCCTTCCGCTTGCAGAGGGAACCAAAATCAATCTTTTAGGATACTGCGCATACAATCCGCATTATTCCGGATCCGGTTCCGGAAGCGTCGACGGCGCGGATGCTGTTTCCATTGTATCATCGCTTGAGACCGCAGGATTCGAGCTGAATGAGAATCTTGTAAATGCAGATATTTTCCCGGATCTGCCTGAGGATACCAATCCGTACGGTTGGAATGACGGCGATATCTTCCTTGGGGATCCTTCAATTGATACTTATTCCGGAGACATTTCCTTTGAATCGCAAAAAGAATATTCAGACACAGCCGTCGTAGTTCTCGGCCGTGGAGGCGGTGAAGGTTATGACCTCACACAGTATACGGAAGGCGATGCGCTTGCACTCAGCGACGAAGAGAAAGATCTGCTGTCAAAGGCTACGGAAAGCTTTGGCACAGTTGTGGTTGTTTTAAACTGCGCAAACGCAATGGAACTGGATGAACTCTCCGGCTATGATATTGATGCTCTTGTCTGGTCAGGCGTTCCCGGACCTTACGGCTTTGCCTCGCTGGGATCCATCCTGAACGGGACTGTGAATCCGTCCGGAAGTCTTGTTGATACATGGGTATATGACAATGATTCCAACCCTGTCATGGAGACCTTCGGTGAAAATCAGGCGTCCAATTCCGATACCTACTACATCGACTACATTGAGGGAATTTATGTCGGATATAAATGGTATGAGACCGCTTACGCGGAAAGCGCGGTCATTAAAACTGAAAAGACCGGGAAGACATTTGACTTCAACGATTATGACAGCATAGTGGCGTATCCGTTTGGATATGGACTTTCCTATACGACATTTGAACAAAAGTTTGTTTCGTCTCCGAAAAAAGTTGATCCGAACGGGACTGTAAGCTTCGACGTAGAAGTAACAAATACCGGCGACGTGGCCGGGAAGGATGCGGTGCAGATTTATGTGACGGCGCCGTATACCGATTATGATAAGGCAAATGGCATTGAGAAGTCTGCGATCTCGCTCATTGGAATCGCAAAGACAGGCGTCATTGAACCGGGCGCTTCTGAGACCGTAACCGTTACGGCGAATGTTGAAGATTTTGCATCATATGATGTATCTCACAAAAATGACGATGGAACGACAGGTTCCTATATGCTTGACGCGGGCAAATACGCATTCGTGCTTGGCGACAATGCGCATACCGCATATGACACAGCAAAAGCAACGTTGGAGGAGGATTATTTTTACTCCGGTGAGAATAAGAGATCCAGCGATGAAACTGCCGCATCGAACCAGTTCGACGAGGTGGCAAGAGGACTTTATCTAAGCCGTCAGGATGCTTTTGCAAACTACGCGGATGTGGTAGCTTCTGTGAGTGATGAAGTAAAGAATACGACATGGGAAACATCAGGCAGCTATGACGAATCGCTGGATGATGTTGTGGATTACGAATATGAAGAAGGTGTTGACTACGCAGTATCAGGTGATCTCACCGTAGAGGACGTCAAAGGACTTGATTACGATGATCCGAAATGGGACGAGCTTGTAAAGCAGATGACCGTAGATGAATTGTTCGAGCTCGGTTCAAATGCTACATATCAGTCGATTGCTATTGATTCGATCGGGAAGAGCGCAACGACCGATTCGGATGGACCGCTCGGGATCTCGAGCATGTTCAACGCGGAGCTGAATTCCATTGCTTATCCATGTATTCCGCTCCTTGCAGCTACATTCAATGTTGATCTTGCTCAGAAATTCGGAGAGATTGTTTCCGACCAGGCTCATTCCAAAGGCGTTACTGGATGGTACGCACCTGCTATGGATATCCACAGATCTCCATATTCAGGAAGAAACTTTGAATACTTCTCAGAAGACGGCACGCTTTCTGCACTGATGGCTCAGTCTGAGGTTGCAGGCGCCAGAGAAAAAGGAATGATGGCATACATTAAGCATTTTGCCCTTAATGATCAGGAGACGCAGAGATCAGGCGGCCTCCATACATACGCATATGAGCAGGCAATCCGGGAAATCTTCCTGAAACCATTCGAGGCGTCTGTAAAGAACGGGGGAGCAAACTGCGTAATGACAAGCATGAACTTTGTCGGCGATACCTACGCGGCAGCTTCGGTTTCACTTGTCACCAACGTACTTCGTAATGAATGGGGATTCCGCGGCAAATCATTGACCGATATGGATGAACGCAATGAGGCGTCGATTGGCTACGACGCATGCCTCCGCGCAGGTACCGACGCATGGCTTTCTGTCAATGGTATTGAAAAGCCGTCAGATATTACCTCAGCTGAAATCTATTATCTGCAGAGGGCGGCTAAGAACATCCTCTATGCAGAAGGAAATTCTGAGACATATGCACCGAATATCGTAAACTGGCATTTATATGTGATCATTCTCAGCATAGAGCTTGCGATAATCACAATCCTTCTTCTTGGAAGCGTAGTGCTCAATGGAAGGAAGAAAAAGTAAAGAACGTTATCGGACTTGACAGATCAGGGGGTTTATAACCCCCTGATTTGCGCTGCAAATATAAAAAAAGAATCCTTTTTATTTTTAATTACGCTTAAGAACGCGGTTTTGCACAGGAACTGCGCACCGTAAGCTCACACGGGAGCGTCAGGCGGA
>CAZPXF010000066.1:0-5797 GCA_964590945.1 uncultured Lachnospiraceae bacterium
GGATAAAATCTGTTAATATAATAGTATTTTATGTGGAGGTATTTTACGATGGTATATACAAATGGAATCCGTACAGCAGCGCCGGGAAAGCGATCGGCGGAAGAATTAAGAGATATGTTGAAACGAATCGATGGAAAGGGATATCCCGCTTATAAGGATCTGCGGGGCGCATACCGATTTCCGGGGTATACGCTTTCCATCGATGCAGTGCAGGGCGATCCTTTCGCCTCGCCGTCCAAAGTGAGCGTTCATCTGCAGGGAAGACAGGCAGGATTCCCGGAGGAGCTTTATGATACGGCGGAGAAGAAGACTGCGCTGGAGGATCAGCTTCTTCGTTTCTTTGGAAAAGAGATCGCGCGGTATGCATTTCAGGTGAAGGGTTCCGGCAAGAGCGGCCTGATGTCTGTGACAAAGCCGGGGCAGGAGATCCTGAAGCGGAGCGGCTGCGAGCTAAGTCCGGCAAATGGAGATCTGACCGTGCGGATGGAAATTGGATTTCCGGCGCAGGGTCGCTCGGTAAGATCGCAGGAGCTTGCGAAAATCTTTTTTGACTTTCTGCCGGAATGTGTATCACACGCTTTGGTATATCGGAATCTGGATGGGAAGCGGCTGGAAAATAATGCGAAGCTGGCGGAGAACCAGACCTATATCCGCAGTGAGCTGAAGAGGCGGAAGCTTGCGGCCTTTGTCGCAGACGGGGCGGTTCTCCCAAGAGAATCCGGAATATCCGGAAAGCCTATGAGGAATGCGGTGGTGTTTCGGTCGCCGGAATCCATGCGGGTGACGATGCAGGTTCCGCACGGCGATGCCATCACCGGAATGGGGATCGAACAGGGGATCACGCTGATCGTCGGCGGAGGATACCACGGCAAATCCACGCTTCTGAAAGCGCTCGAAACGGGCGTATACGATCATATTGCCGGAGACGGAAGGGAGTATGTGCTCACAGATGCGTCCGCCGTGAAGCTTCGCGCGGAGGATGGACGCTCTATCCAGAATGTAGATATTTCCATGTTTATCCGGGATCTTCCAAATAAAAAGGACACGGTGCATTTTTCAACGGAGGATGCCAGCGGAAGTACGTCGCAGGCGGCAAACGTTGTGGAAGCGATGGAGAGCGGCAGCCGGTTATTTCTGATCGATGAGGATACGAGTGCGACGAATTTCATGATCCGGGACGAGCTGATGCAGAGGGTCGTGCACCGGGATATGGAGCCGATCACTCCATTCATTGACCGGGTCAGGGAGCTCTATGAGAAATATGGAATTTCGACGATCCTGGTTGCCGGGAGCTCCGGATCGTATTTTCACAAATCCGACTGCATCGTGCAGATGAACCGCTATGTTCCGCAGGAGATCACCGCCTGTGCCAGAGAGGAAGCGAAAGCATTTCCGATGCCGAAAGGGGATACGCCGCCGTTTTGTGAACCGGATTTTGCGCGCGTGATCGCACCGGAACGCAGTCTCAGAGGGCAGGAGCGTGTCAAGATCAAGACGGTGGGACGTGACTCGGTGATCATTAATCGCGAAACTGTAGACGTGCGCTATGTGGAGCAGCTGGTGGATCATGAGCAGCTCATTGCGCTGGCGCATATACTCCGGTACGGAGGACAGCATTTGTTTGACGGCAAAAGAACGATTACGGAAATTGTGGATATACTGGAGCATGAACTGCGTGAAAAAGGATTTGACGCCGTGCGCGCAGGGGTTCTTCCGGGTAATCTTGCAATGCCAAGAAGGCAGGAGATCTTCGCGCTGTTGAACCGGTGCCGTTTTCTGAAAATAAGATAGAGGGAAGCATCTGGCACGCAGAATTGAGGAAAACAGGAAAAGAGTATGCTTATACACATGAAGGACGCAATTACGGGACTTTCTTTGTGATTTTCCTGTGAATGGAACAAGCGGCGCCGCTCCATCATCGGATCGGGTGATGGAGCGGCGCCGCTTTGGATAATCAGTAGTTTTTCTCTATCATTCTACTTTTTGTCTATCTGATTTCAAAAGAAGTTTCATTGCAAAGAGAACTCCGATCATCAGAACGATGCTTACCGGAAGTACAATGAAAGCGTTCCTTACAAATCCTGCAAAAATATACCCAAAGAAGCAGACTGTCGCACAGGTCAGCGCATAAGGGAGCTGTGTGGACACATGGTTTACATGATCGCAGTGAGCTCCGGCGCTTGCCATGATATTCGTGTCGGAGATCGGTGAGCAGTGATCTCCGCAGACAGCTCCCGCGAGGCAGGCTGAGATGGAAATGATCATCATTTCTCCGGAGGAGAATACGTTGAGTACGATCGGGATCAGGATTCCAAATGTTCCCCACGAGGTTCCGGTTGCAAATGCAAGTCCGGCAGATATCAGGAAGATGATCGCCGGGAGAAATGCTTTGAATGCGGAGGCGGAACCGGCAACCAGATTGGCTACGAATACCTTCGCTCCAAGAAGTCCTGTCATGCCGGATAATGTCCAGGCCATTGTAAGGATCAGGATCGGTGCGATCATGGACTGAAAGCCTTCCGGTATGCAATCTGCAAATTCGCGAAAGGAGAGTACATCGCGGAACATATAAAAGATAAAAATGAAAACCAACGTGATAAACCCACCTATGACAAGTCCGACAGATGCATCGCAGTCGGAGAAAGCTGTAATGAAATCAACGCCGTCGAAGAAGCCTCCGGTGTAGACCATGCCGCCGATGCAGCTTATGATCAGCACAAGGATAGGGAGGACAAGATCGATCGTCTTTCCTTTCGAGTTTGCGGTTTCTTCATCGTCTTCTTTGTACGGTCTTGCCTCAGTCGTGAACAGATCTCCATTTATGGCGTTCCTCTCATGGAGTTTCATCGGACCGTAGTCGAATTTTGTAAGTATGATAAAGAGCATCATGACGATCGTCAGGATTGCATACAGATTATAAGGGATCGTCCGGATAAATACCTCAAAACCATGAATATCCGAGCCCTCCGGAACAGACGATGTAACAGCAGCGGCCCAGGAGCTGATCGGCGCAATAATGCAGACCGGAGCAGCCGTAGAGTCGATGAGATATGCGAGCTTGGCTCTGGAAATCTGATGGCGGTCGGAGACCGGACGCATGACGCTGCCGACAGTCAGGCAATTGAAATAGTCATCCACAAAGATCAGAATTCCGAGGACCATGACAGCGAGCTGTCCGCCTACACGGGATTTGATATGCTCGGAAGTCCATGCGCCGAAAGCGGCGGAGCCACCAGCCTTATTCAGCAGCGATACTAAGATTCCAAGCAGTACAAGAAATATCAGGATCCCGACATTCCAGCTATCTGCAAGCTTATATACCATACCGCCTTCTTCATTAAAGAACATGGTGTTCAGGCAAAGCTCCAGATTAAAATCAGAATATAAAAGAGCTCCGGTTACAATACCTGTGAAAAGCGAGAAATAGACTTCCTTGGTGATCAGCGCCAGCGCTATAGCAAATATAGAAGGCAGAAGCGCAAAGATGGTCGCATATGTGCCGCATTGATAATTTTCCGGATCGGCGATCGCTCCTGGCGTATGGAAGGACACGCCGACCAAAACGGCGATCATTAAGAGCAGTCCGATCATTAGTACTTGTTTTTTCTTCATTGGTGCATTCCCCCTGGATAAGATTTTTATTCATTATAACAGAAAATGGACAATAAATAAACATAAATATGCAGAATTGATGAATAATATGCAGGAATGATAGATAATACGCATAATGGATGAAAGAATATGCAGAGCCGATGAAAGTATATATAAAATCGATGAAAAAAACGGCAGTTACCTGCCGCTTCTTCCTATAGCTTTGTAAGCTTGTAAATGTAATTGTCACGCATCAGCTTCCGATGCCTGATCTTTACCGTGACCTTTTTCTTTTTTGTTTTCCCTTTGACCTTTACCGTCACTGTCTTTTTCTGCTTTGTGTAATAAACTTTATAATAGGAACGGTAGGAAACGGCGTAAAACTGTTTGCCTGCATGGAAGACGCCCTCCATCTCATAGCCGGCTTTTGTCGCAACCTGGGATATCAATGCGCCGTCCCATGTGTAGATAGCTATACTGTTTCTGGTGCCGGCGCCGTTAGGACTCATCGATACGATAATATAATCATCGGTTGTATCGATTGCCTGATAGGTGCAGGAATATTTTTTGGAGGCCTTAACATAGGAGATAGCCTCCATGTTTTCATTCAGGATCAGGAAGTTATGCGATTTACTCAGGAGAACTGCATACTGTCCGCGCGCGGCGTTGTATGAGATCCCGCAGAACCCGGTAATTGCTTTGCGTTCCGTAGTTGTCGCCCCGGACAGACCGGAGGGAATCGTGATATCCTTGGATTCCTGTACCGTCAGTGTGCTGGTACTGATCAGGGAAATACGTTTCGTATTGACGCTGTAGTGTACGGCCGCGATGCATTTTTTCTCAGGGATATAAGTAAGGTCATTCCCGTGAGCAATGGACAGGATGGCGGAGGTTTTTACGACCTTCATGGTGGAAAGACGGACTTTCACGATCCGGCATTTTTCCACGGTGCGGTTATACATTGCAAAATAAGCATATGTACCGTCGGTGCAGCTTCCCTGGACCGTATCATACTGATACAGCTTCTGTTTGGACTTAGCGCGCAGTTCCCAAAGAGATTTGCCGCTCTTTACGGCAGACGCTACCGCGCTTCTTGTACTTTTTACCTTAGAGCTTACGTTCCATGCAGAATAGTATTTCCGGCCATCTACCGTTTTATAGGAACGGACACGGACAAAGTAAGTATTCTTTTTATTCAGTCCGGTGAGCGTCAAAGAGTTCGCTGCGGGATCCTTTACTGTCTTTGTTTTCTTAGAAGTAAAAAGGCTGTCGGATGCATATTGAACCTGATATCCGTCTGCGGATGAATTCTTCGTCCATTTGACCGTCATTTTCCTGGCGGCGGATAGAGAGGACTGCCTGACGGTGGTCGGCGTCTTCAGGCGCAAAATAGAGGATTCGACGGAAGGCACGCTCTCGGACGAGGTTGCGCTCGTCAGATAATATGCGGCGATCCGGTATGTGTAATAAACGTTGTTCGTCACATTGATATCCGTCCAGGAGCAGTTGTTGACAGAAGCAAGCTCTGCGGCCAAAATCCAATCGCTGTCACCGGAGGATTTCCGGTAAATACGGTATCCGGAGGCTCCTGTAGATTTTGACCAGAGAAGACTGTTGCCGCCGGACGTCTCGGAAATGCGGAGAATGACCGGAGCGGTCATATACCGGCAGTTCGCGGAAGTTCCGGAAGAGCTGGATACAGTCTCCGAATCCGTTCCCAAAGTAATGTAGGACTGAACCCGGTAGGAATATGTAAGTCCGGTGGTGATGGCCGTATCAAGGTAGGTCGTAGAGTCTGCGCCCGGTAATGTGGCGAGCAGCGCCCACGTTCCGCCCGTGTTCTTGCGGTAGAGATAATATCCCTGCGCCCTGGCGTCCTTTGTCCATGCGATCTGGACGCCGGATTCCGTATTGGTGATAACCGGAGCTGCCGGTTTTGTGAGGCCTGTGCCTACAGTCAGAGTGATCGTTTTGGCGCTTTCCTTATATTTGTCAGTTGCTCCCGCTGTGATCGTGATTTTAGTGGAGCCGATCTGATGGATGGTGATGACGCCGTCTTCATCGATCTCTGCGATCTCCGGATTGCTGGATGCGTAGGAAAGTCCGCCGCTATCGTCAGGAAGCTCTGCCGATATTGCAAATGGGGCGTCCCCGATGCTCGCCTTGATGTTGGCGGCAGTGATGGTCTGTGTTTCGGTCGGCTCAG
>CAZPXF010000066.1:5897-12747 GCA_964590945.1 uncultured Lachnospiraceae bacterium
TCTTTTCGTTGCTATGCAATACAAAGGAAACCACAGTGGAGGTTCCTCTTCGCAATTCATTCATAAATAAGTAATACTATAATATTATATACGAAAAAGCTATGAAAGAAAATGGGCGCTGGAATATTTTTTTGAATTTCCAGGGACAGAATGCAGGAATAACGCAGGAATAACGAAACTGTCAAACACCCGAGCTTGCTAAATAGCTGAAATATTTATATAATATACCGGAGGGCTTTCTGTTGCGGATGTCGTCCGGTTTTTGTACGAGGAGAGAGATTATGAAAAAATATGTCATGGCATTGGATCAGGGAACGACAAGCTCCCGTTGTATTTTGTTTGATAAGCAGGGCAATATCTGCGCGCTGGCGCAGAAGGAATTTTCCCAGATTTACCCTCATCCGGGCTGGGTGGAGCATGACCCTGTGGAGATCTGGTCTTCCCAGATGGCGGTGGCGGCCGAGGCGCTTGCCGGAGCGGGGGCGGATGCATCGGATATCGCATCGATCGGGATCACAAATCAGAGAGAGACTACGGTCGTATGGAACCGCAGCACAGGCGCGCCGGTTTACAATGCGATCGTATGGCAGTGCCGGAGAACGGCTGAACGCATCGACCAGTTGAAGGAGGACGGTATGGAGGAATATGTGCGTGACCATACCGGACTTGTGGCGGATGCGTATTTTTCTGCGTCAAAGGTGGCGTGGATCCTGGATCATGTAGAGGGCGCGCGAAAAGAAGCGGAAGAAGGGAATCTTTTATTTGGAACCATTGACACGTGGCTGATCTGGAATCTTACGAAAGGGAAGGTTCATGTGACGGACTACACGAATGCCTCGCGCACAATGCTCTTTGATATCCATAAGCTTTGCTGGGATCAGAAGATATTGGACTATTTCGGAATCCCGAAGGCTATGCTTCCGGAGGTGAAGCCGTCCAGCTATATATATGGCGTCACGGATACAGGCTTTTTTGGCGGCAGCATTCCGATCGCCGGGGCAGCAGGAGATCAGCAGTGCGCATTGTTTGGCCAATGCTGTTTTTCAGCCGGAGAAGTGAAAAATACATATGGAACCGGGTGTTTCCTTCTCATGAATACAGGGGAAACGGCGGTTTCATCCGGGCATGGACTGATCACAACGATCGCGGCCAGCGCCGGAGATCATGTGCAGTACGCCCTGGAGGGAAGTATTTTCGTGGCAGGAGCGGCGGTCCAGTGGCTCCGGGATGAGCTTCGGATGATCGAGAATGCGCCTCAGTCGGAGGAGCTTGCCCTTGCGGTCCCGGATACAAATGGGATGTATGTAGTCCCTGCATTTACCGGAATCGGAGCGCCGTACTGGGATCCGTATGCCAGAGGCGCGGTCGTCGGGATCACGCGGGGATGCAGTAAGGAGCATTTTGTACGTGCGACGCTGGAATCCATGGCCTATCAGACCTATGATATTCTGGAGGCGATGGAGGAGGATTCGGGTATCCGGTTAAAAAGCCTGAAAGTAGACGGCGGCGCATCCAGAAATAATTTCCTTATGCAGTTCCAGTCGGATATACTGAAGCTGGACGTCCTGCGCCCGGAGTGTGTGGAGACAACGGCTCTTGGGGCGGCCTATCTTGCAGGAATGGCGGTCGGCTATTGGAAAGATACGGAGGATGTGCGGGAGAATTGGAAGCTGTCGAGAACCTTCTGCGCCGGGATGGAAGAGGAGAGACGAGAAAAGCAGATCCGCGGCTGGAAAAAGGCAGTTCAGCGCTCGTTTGGCTGGGCGGAAGAGTAGAGGACTTCCGGTTACGGCAGGATGCTTAGCCCGGCCTGTCGGATCATGATGGGCCGGTTTAAGGATAAAAAGATACTTTAAAACTACAAGAGAAAGAGGGAAAAAAATGTTAGAAAAGTATTTTAAACTAAGTGAAAACGGCACAAATGTCAGAACCGAAGTTTTTGCCGGAATCACAACATTTATGACAATGGCGTATATTCTTGCAGTCAACCCGGCGATTCTGTCTGACGGAACCGGTATGGATCCGAACGCGATCCTGATGGCGACAGCGCTTGCTTCGTTCATCGGGTGTATGGCGATGGCTCTTTTGGCAAATTATCCGTTTGCGCTTGCCCCGGGTCTTGGACTGAACGCGTATTTTGCTTACACGATCTGCGGGACTATGGGGTATACATGGCAGTTTGCACTTTTAGCGGTATTTGTTGAAGGTATTATCTTTATTGTGTTATCGCTGACAAATGTCCGTGAAGCTATTTTTAACGCAATTCCGCTGCAGCTGAAGAAGGGTGTGTCTGTTGGTATCGGTCTTTTTGTGGCTTTCATCGGTCTGCAGAATGCGAACCTTGTCGTCGACAGCAGCACACTTGTATCGGTTGTTGATTTCACAGAGGATTTTCATAATGTCGGAATCGGGGCGCTGCTGGCAGTGATCGGCCTGCTTCTGATCTCGATCATGTATGTCAAGAAGATAAGGGGATCGATCCTGATCGGCATTTTTGTGACATGGATCCTCGGAATCATCTGTCAGTTCACCGGAATCTATCAGGGAACGAGTCTGATCCCGGCATGGTCGGGTTTCAGCCTTGGTTCTATCGGCGAGACCTTTGGACAGTGCTTCCATGTATCGGGAAATGACATCAAAATCTTTGATTTTATCGTCATCATTTTTGCATTTTTGTTTGTTGATATGTTTGATACGCTGGGAACTCTGATCGGCGTGGCCAATAAGGCGGATATGCTCGATGAAAATGGAAAGCTTCCGCGCATCAGGGAGGCGCTTCTTGCAGATGCGATCGCAACCTGTGTCGGCGCGGTGCTTGGGACATCCACGACAACAACGTTTGTCGAGAGCTCTTCCGGCGTTTCCGAGGGGGCAAGAACCGGACTTGCATCTGTCGTTACCGGACTTTTGTTCCTGCTTGCGATTTTCCTGTCGCCAATCTTTATCGCGATCCCGAGCTTTGCGACTGCTCCGGCGTTGATTTTTGTGGGATTTCTGATGGTGAGTGCGGTTGTCGAGGTCGATTTTAATGATTTTACAGAGTCGATCCCGGCTTATCTGTGCATGATCGCTATGCCGCTCATGTACAGCATCTCCGAAGGTATCGCAGTTGGAGTTATCTCTTATGTAGTGATCAACCTGATCTGCGGAAAATCAAAGAAGATCACGCCTCTGATGTATGTTCTTGCAGTATTGTTTGTGCTGAAATATATATTCCTGTAGAACACACATTAATTGAGAAAAAATATCGATAAATGTTGTGCGGTGGTGTTTGTCTGTGCTAATATGAATCAGGTATTCATATTAGTACAAAAGAGGTAACGCCATGAAATTGAATCAGCTTGAAAATGGTAAAGACGCCATTATTACATCTGTAGGAGGAGAGGGAGCGCTCCGCAATCATTTTCTTGATATGGGTCTGACTCCGGGAACGGAGGTTACCCTTATCAAGCGCGCTCCCATGGGAGATCCCATAGAGCTTATGCTCCGTGGGTATAATCTGACCCTGCGTGTATCTGATGCCGCACAGATTGAAATTACAAATATCCATGACACAGACAGAAAGAGAATAGAACAGGAGAGAAAGCGTGATATCGCGCATCCGCAGATGGGCGAGATGGGCATTTATCACACAAGGAAAAAAGGCGACGAGCTTTTGGAGGATGAGCCTCTGAGCTTTGGACTGATCGGCAACCAGAACTGCGGAAAAACGACGCTGTTTAATCAGCTGACGGGGGCGAATCAGCATGTCGGCAATTTCCCGGGCGTGACAGTGGACCGTAAGGATGGGGTGATCCGCGGTCATAAGAATGCGGCTGTGACCGATCTCCCGGGTATCTATTCTCTTTCTCCGTATACCGGGGAAGAGATCGTAACGAGGGATTTTCTGATGAAGAATCATCCGCAGGGGGTGATCAACATCGTCGATGCGACAAATATTGAGAGGAATCTGTACCTGACGATGCAGCTGATCGAGATGGATATCCCGATGGTGCTCGCGCTGAATATGATGGATGAGGTTAAGGAAAATGGTGGTACCATCCTGATCAACGAGATGGAAAATGCGCTCGGAATTCCGGTCGTACCGATCTCGGCGGCGAAAAATGAAGGAATTGCTGAGCTTATTGAACATGCGATCCACGTTGCGCGATATAAAGAGTGCCCGGGGAGAATGGATTTCTGTGATGCGGATGGCCCGGACGGGGAAGGTGCAGTCCACCGCTGTATCCATGCGGTTATCCATCTGATCGAAGACCATGCGAAAAAGGCGAGGATCCCGGTGCGCTTCGCTGCGACAAAGCTTGTGGAAGGCGATGAACTGATCCTGAACGCGCTGAAACTGGACGCCAATGAAAAGGAGATGCTGGAGCATATTATTATGCAGATGGAGGATGAGAGCGGCAAAGACAGCAAGGCGGCTCTTGCGGACATGCGTTTCCGGTTCATTGAAAGCGTCTGTGAGCGGACGGTTGTAAAGCCTCAGGAGAGCCGGGAACACGCACGGAGCGCAAGGGTAGATAAGATCCTCACAGGAAAATACACGGCGCTTCCGGCCTTTGCAGTCATCATGGCGCTTGTGTTCTGGCTGACATTCGGCGTGATAGGAGCGGCGCTGTCCGACTGGCTGACGGTCGGAATCGATGCATTTACCGGATTCTGCAATTCTGCGCTGACTGCATACGGGATCAATCCGGTCGTGCGTTCGCTCGTAATTGACGGTGCGTTTGCAGGAGTGGGAAGCGTGCTGAGCTTCCTTCCGATCATTGTGGTGCTGTTTTTCTTCCTGTCGATTCTGGAGGACAGCGGATATATGGCGCGGGTCGCCTTTGTTATGGATAAACTGCTGAGAAAGATCGGCCTTTCGGGGCGGAGCTTTGTTCCGATGCTGATTGGATTTGGCTGCTCGGTTCCGGCGATCATGTCAACAAGAACACTGTCATCCGACCGGGACAGGAAAATGACGATCCTCCTGACGCCGTTTATGAGCTGCTCCGCGAAGCTTCCGATCTATGCGCTCTTTACCTCGGCATTCTTTCCGAAATACCGTGCGCTTGTGATGGTGCTCCTGTACTTTGGAGGAATCATAACGGGAATCTTATTCGCGTTGCTGCTGAAAAAGACCGCGTTTGCCGGAGAGCCGGTTCCGTTTGTTATGGAGCTTCCGAATTACCGCCTGCCGAGTGTAAGAAGCGTTTTGCAGCTAATATGGGAAAAGGCCAGGGATTTTCTTACGAAAGCTTTTACGATTATCTTTCTGGCGTCGATCATCATATGGTTTTTGCAGACCTTTGATGTGCGCCTGAACGTAGTTGCGGACACAGGCGACAGCCTTCTTGCCCTTGTGGGAAGTATCATAGCGCCGGTCTTTGCGCCTCTTGGCTTCGGCAGCTGGCAGGTGTCGACCTCCCTTATTACAGGCTTTATTGCGAAGGAAAGCGTTGTCAGTACATTGACGATACTTATGGGCGGCGGAACAGCGGCGCTTGATACGATATTCACACCATTTACGGCGGTTGTTTTTCTTGTGTTTACACTCTTATATACCCCATGCGTGGCCGCGATCGCGGCAGTGCGCCGTGAGATGGGGACGAGACGTGCGGCAGCGGGTGTTGCGGCATTACAGTGTGTGATCGCGTGGATCGTGGCGTTTTTTGTTCATACCGTGGGAATTGTGCTTGGGTTTTAATACGTGAGAAAAGCAGAGATTCCTGTATGCGGAAAGAAGGTTGTCGGAGGATGAATTTACAGAGTATTATTGTATTGGCCATAATTGCGGTATGGGTCATATTGGCAGTACGGCATACGAAAAGGAAAGGAATCGGGAGCTGCGGTGATTCGTGCGGCGGAGACTGCGCGCACTGCGGGGGTTGTTCCCGTTGTGAAGCAAAACCGGATGATGGAAAATGAGCATAACAGCTTTTTAAACGAAGAATTGTATAGAGAATGCCGGATCTGTCCGCGAAACTGCGGGGCGGACCGGCTTGCGGGAAAGCGGGGATTCTGCGGAATGCCCGCTGAAATTTATGCCGGAAGGGCGGCGCTCCATATGTGGGAGGAACCGTGCATTTCCGGAAAGGAAGGCTCCGGAGCCATATTTTTTTCAGGGTGTAATATGCGCTGCGTATTTTGCCAGAACGAGACAATCTCTGCCGGAGGAGCGGGAGTCGTAACGGATCTGGATATGCTTGTGGATGCGGTTCTGCGCCTGCAGGAGCAAAAGGCCAACAATATCAATCTTGTAACGGCAGGGCATTATCTTCCAACGGCGGCAGAGCTGATACGGCGGGCGCGGAGGAAGGGGCTTTCCATTCCGGTCGTATACAACAGCAGCGGATACGAGAAAGCGGAGCTGCTGCGCCTGCTGGATGGACTTGTGGACGTCTACCTGCCGGATATGAAGTATGCTTCCTCCGGGCTGGCAAAGCGATATTCAGGTGCGGAGGATTACCCTGAGGTTTCGCGGGCGGCGGTGGCGGAGATGGTAAGACAGGCCGGCACGCCGGTATTTGATGATCATGGGATCATGAAGAAGGGCGTGATCGTCCGTCACCTGATGCTCCCGGGAAACTATATGGATTCCCGCCGTGTGCTCCGGTATCTCCACGAGACCTATGGAGATCAGATCTATATCAGCATTATGAATCAATACACGCCGATGAGGTATTTTAAAGATTATCCGGAACTGAATCGAAGGATTCGCAGAAGTGAATATGAGAAGCTTCTGGACTATGCGCTGTCTATTGGCATAGAACAGGCATTTTATCAGGAAGGCGGTACGGCAAAGGAATCTTTTATCCCGGCCTTTGACGGAACCGGGATAAATAAATCCGGTATTATTTTGTAAGAAGAT
>CAZPXF010000067.1:0-8558 GCA_964590945.1 uncultured Lachnospiraceae bacterium
CTCCTTACCAATCCATCACATCAATTGCACATTTCTCAATGGCAAGTCCGGATTTATAATGATTCATAAATGTCTCGAAACCCTGTACATCTTCTGCATAAGGCATCAGAGTTTCGCCCGATAATTCCTTGAATATTCTATTATCAAGATAGTCCTCCAGCGTCTCATCCTGTTTCCTGTCAATGAGATAAGCCGCGAGAAGCGCAATGCCCCATGCACCTCCTTCGCTCGCTGTATCCATAACTGTTACCGGAGCCTTTACTGCCGCTGCAAGATATCTTTGTCCTACCCCTTTTGTCTTGAAAAAGCCGCCGTGTCCCATAATGCGGTCAACCTTAACCTGCTCATCCTCCATCAGAATTTCCAGTCCCATCTTAACAGCGCCGAGGGATGTATACAGATGTGCTTTCATAAAGTTTGCAAGATTAAATCTGCTGCCCGGCGTCCGCAGGAATGCAAGACGGCCTTCGTTGATCCTGGTAATATTTTCACCTGAGTAATAGCCATATGCCAGAAGTCCGCCGCAATCCGGATCGCCCTCAATCGATTTGGTGTATAATTTTCCAAACAAAGTTCCCATATCTGCTTCGAAACCCATCATTTTTGCAAACTCTCCGAAAAGGGCAACCCATGCATCATTGCGCTGATACCGATCGAGCCGATATTCCGGATCGTAACACCGTACTCTTCCTCCACATTACTGCGGAGGTCACTGTAGCAGCTTCTGAGCCCGCTGTGGATCTCCTCAAGACTGTACGTCCAGATGTTATCAATAAAGGAATTCTCCCAATCATGGATTCCGACAGCAAGAACATTTCCCTGAAGATCGATCAGAACTGCCTTGATCCTTGTTGAGCCAAGCTCAATTCCAAGCGCCGTCCTTCCATTAACAATTAATTCTTTTTTGCTCATGCTTTTTTCCTTTCATGCGGCACAGCATCCGCAAGTTGTTGAGGTAAGAGGTTGGATGCCGTGCCTGTAAAAATGTCCTGGCTTAGAAGCAGGTGAATGCTCCGTCAATGACAAAATCAGAACCTGTTGTGAAGCTGCTTGTGTCTCCTGCGAGATATACGCAGATAGACTCTAACTCCTCCGGTTTACCCATTCTTCCCATCGGAGCCATCTCATTCCATTTCTCAATGAGCGGGATCAGTGTTGGGGAGTTCAGAGTCAACTCCGTTCCAATGTATCCCGGGCTGATGCTGTTGACACGTACGCCGCGTTTTGCCCACTCGATTGCCAGTGATTTGGTCAGCTGGATAACTCCCGCCTTAGATGCGTTGTATGCACACTGTGGCTGTGGAACGTTAACGATATGCGCCGACATGGAAGCTGTATTGATGATGGAACCGCCTCCATTTTCAAGCATATATTTCCCTGCTGCGATATCTGTAAGGAAGATACCGTTCAGGTTGATGTTGATAACCTTCGACCACTGCTCGTATGTCATCTCCTCCGCCGGTGCATTGATGCAGATACCTGCGTTGTTGTGACAGAAATCAAGTCCGCCGAACTCATCTACAACCTGTGCGACCATCGCATCTACCTGCTCTTTGTCCGTACAATCTGTCTTGATGGCGATCACTTTCCGTCCTGTCTTCCCGGAAAGCTCTTTTGCTGTCTTCTGCGCTTCCTCAAAATCAAGATCTACGATAGCAACGTCCGCGCCTGCCTCCGCAAATGCTGTGGCTGTGCACTTACCGATTCCTCTTGCCGCTCCTGTCACAAAACCCTTTTTCCCGTCCAGTCTCATTTTTTCAATAATACCCATGACCATTCTCCTTTTCATTTTTGATCTTTTGTTTTCCGTGTTGCATTTTGTGGATCCATTTTTGTCTTTTGATTTTATAAAATCGTTTTATTTAATGTAACATTATAATAACTCGTTTTACAAAATAGTTCAATATTAAATAGTGCCAAAATTGAAATACCTTTTTTATGCAAGGTCTACAAAAACATGTTGAATCGACGTTTTTTTGCGCAAAAAAAGACCGGCGCGGCTCGAAACCTGAGCTTCGCCGATCCTTATGATCTCATAAAAACCGCCTGATATTCATTTATTCCTCCGTCGGCTAATGCAGCGCTTTCTTCGGACAATTCTTCACACATTCCATACACAGAATGCATTCCGTTCCATTCTTTCTCTTCCTTGAATTATCCGTCACATCCACATCCATCGGGCATACTCTTTTACACTTATCGCACGATATGCATTTCTCCTTGTCGCACCGGATCCGGAAGAGGGAGAAATAGCTCATCGGTTTCAGGAAAACGGTGACCGGACAGATATATTTGCAAAATGCCCTGTTATCCTTGAAAGCATATGCCAGCGCAATGCCAACCGCATAGTAAAGGATATTTCCCACAAGGAAGCTCCGGAACATGATCCTCTCAAGGTTTCCTGCGCGGCACAGGAAGAGCATGGATACAAATAGCAGCGACACGGCAAAAACAATATACCGTATAAATCCGATTCTCTTTCTCTCCCCCGAAGGATGACTGAAAGGCAGGAAATCGAGCACCATCGCTGTCCAGCAGGCGTACCCGCACCAGCCTCTGCCGAATACCAGCGGACCAAATATCTTCGCCACCGCATAATGGATCGTTGCGGCTTCAAATACGCCTGTAAACAAATAGTACCAGAAGCCTTCTATCTGCATATTCTCCTGGCATATAAGACCGAGATATACCAGCATATAGAGTCCTACAAATAATTGTACAAAGCGCCTTGCATGCTTATAATTTCTCATCAGCAGATAGACGCCTGCCGCTATCGCGGCGCCGATATAGCTAAAATTAAACAGGTAAAAAAGATTGTCCTTAGATAGCCAAAGAGATACGGCGACGCATTCAAAGATCAGCCACATCACCACCGGCATCGTATATTTTTTCATCGTATTTTTCTTCTCTTTCTCTCGCGAACAAATAAGACGGTGAGCAGTATTACCACGAGCCCTGCAGCCGCCCACGCCCAGACCGGAATATCCCGGATATTGAAGCAGCGCACGTTGATCCACATCTGATTGATCCTGTCATTCTTCTCCTGATCAAAATACGTCATGATCGAGGAGCGCGCGATAACATCCTGGGAGGGATACTGTGCAAACAACTGTCGATTCACCTGATCCGCCGGCGCCGTGATCATATAATTCTCATCCGAATTATCCCCGGTGAAAAAATATCCAAGCGGATAGTCCTTCGTCTCCTCCTCGTCATCCTCCGCTCCATAGCACCAGTTGGCATACTCGAAGATCCGGTTATCCGGTCCGCCGGAAATAACAGATGTATAACCGATATAATACATATTACGGATCACATTGTCCGGTCGGGAATTGAAATTGATAAAAGCTTCCGCCGCATGCTGCTTTGCCGCGCTGTCCCTGATTCCGTTTTTCAGCATGACCCATCCGTCAAAATAAAGATTTGTGGACTCCTTTGGCACCGCAAAAGCTAATGTAAAACCGTCCTCATCCGCCTGATCCATCGTGTAAACTGCATCGCCGGACCATTGATAATTGGCGAGCACCTTTCCCGTGATCATGTCCGCCTTTCCGGAGTCTGTCTCGAAGGAATAGGCATTATCTTTCACATCCTGAAGATAATCCTGCACTGCTGCAATCGTCTCAGGAGCAACATCATTCATTTCCTCTTCCAGCCTTTTTTCATAATCCGGACTGTTCCGGAACGTTTCACTTGTCAGAAGCTCACTTTTCAGCGCTCCAACCGCCGCAAAATAGGAATCCCTTACATTGTCCTTGACCGTAACCTGACGTTTATACTTCCTGTCGCTCAGGATCGTCCAGCTGGAGGCTTCTTCTTCCGATACTTTATCCGGATTGTAGACGATTCCTGTGATCCCCCACATGTAACCGGCCGCATATTTACTCCAGCTCTCATCGTTGACCTCCTTAGAATCAAAAATACTCCTGATATAAGGGGAGACGCCATTGCTGTAGTAATTATTTCCATCCGACGTATCAAAAAAGTCTTCGGAGAGCGGAACCAGCTGATCCTCCGCCATCAGCTTCATGATCATATACTCCGATGGACATACCAGATCATATTCATCGCCGAGCGTCAGCATATTGTAGAGATCCTCATTCGTACCGAAGGTCGAATACTCCACCTTCACCCGGATCCCATACGTCTCATAGTACCATTCCTCGAAATCCTCAATCATGGAATTTTCCCCGATAATATCCCCGCTGTCCAGATCGATCGTCTCATCCTCATCCCAGCCGCCAAGGTCGATATATTCCTCCCAGTTGCAGACCCGAAGCGTCACCTCCGGCTCATCCGGCTCTTCGGCCTCCGCCTGCATAGAGGCCAACGGCAGAAATCCCAGACAGCATATAAGGCCAAAAAGAACCGTCCATTTTAAAAAACAAATCCTCTTCATCCGCCTGCCCTCCTAATCTTCCTGCCGCCTTGCACGGACATTTGCAAGCACTACGATCAGCACAACGATCACGAAGATAACTGTCGATAATGCCCAAAGCGCCGTCTTGATCGTAGTCTGCGCTCCCTTTGTCGCATTTACAACATAGGTGCTGATCGTATCGAATGTAGCAGGCTTGGTATAGGTAGCTACAAAATAATCGTCCAAAGACAGCGTGACAGCCAGCGCAAACCCGGAAACAATTCCCGAAGAGATCTGCGGGATCACCACGCGCCAAAGCGCGGTCGCCGGAGTCGCGCCAAGATCCAGCGCCGCTTCATAGATGCTGGGATCCATCTGCTTTAATTTCGGAATCACTGATAAAAATACAAACGGCGCGCATAATACAACATGCCCGGCTACCAACGGTATACAGGTATCCTTGTTCACGCCCAAAACGACGACCAGCAGAATACAGATGGAAAACCCCGTCACAACATCTGCGTTGATCACAGGGATCTGATTCATTGTGGAGATTGCCGAATTTACGCTTTTCTTAGAATAAAATGCTCCGATCGCGCCCGCAGTTCCGAGGATCGTTGCGATCGCTGAAGCGCCAAGCGCCAGTACGACGGTTCCAAGGATCATACCCGTCAGCTCCGGCGTCGTGAATAAAGTCACATAATTGTGCAGTGAAAAACCGCGGATCGCCCCGATATTTGTCGCATCCGTGAAGCTGTACACCATCAGGATCAGGATCGGTGCATACAGAAATACCAAAACCAGCGCGACGAATACACCTCTTACTGTGCTTTTCATTATAGCAATGCACCTCCTGTTCTTCCGTTACCCTCCTCTTCCATTCCTCTTGTCAGAAGCGTAAACACGCAGATGATCCCAAGCAGGATCAAGGCGATCATCGAACCGCCATGCCAGTTGTATGCAGCAAAATAGCTGCCGATCAGGCTTCCCATGATATAGGTGCTGTTATACAGCATATCCAAAACCACATAGTTCGTCATCGCCGGCAAAAATACCATCGAAACACCGCTGATAATTCCGGGAACGGACAGCGGCAGGATCACCTTCAAAAACGCCTGCGTATTATTTGCCCCCAGATCCATCGCGGCCTCCACAAGGGAATTGTCCAGCTTTGAAAGCGTCGTATAGATCGGCAGGATCATAAACGGAAGGAAATCGTAAGTAATACCGACGATCGCATTCAGAAACGGATGGTATGCCAGATTTCCTTCTGCCAGGGTAAGAATCTCTTTGAGCGCCGTAATGCGAAGGGAAAAATTAATCCACATCGGCATGATAAAAAGCATTATGATAACCGATTTTCTTTTCAGATTGCTCCTGGCAAGGATATACGCCGTCGGATACGCCAGCAAAAGACAGACGAGCGTTGTCACCATTGCGATCGCAAAGCTGTAACAGAGCGTACCCAGCGTATTCGGGTCTGAAAAAAATCCCGTCAGATTCGCAAGCGTCGGTTCCCCTTCCCCGTTGGTAAATGCATAATAAAATAAGACAACCAGCGGAGCTACCACAAAGAGCAGGAGAAACAATGCATAGGGAATGCACAGGTTTTTCCTTGAGAATTGAATCGAATGCATCTTACGTCCTCCCTATCTCTTTACTTTAAATTTCATTTTTCCGACCGGCATCACAAGTCCCACATGGTCGTCCATATTCCAAAGGTATTCATCGTCTACGATAAAATCCTGTTCCAGATCCGTATGAATGACATAGCTGTAGTGGTCGCCCTTGTAGATCAGATTACTGATATAACCTTCCACAATACCTTCCTCCACATCATCCGTCATTTCAATATCCTGCGGCTGGATCGACGCCCGAACCTTTACTCTTCCTGCATCTATCGGCTCGCCGTTACTGTCCACCAAAGTACCGTCCTCGAGGCGTTTACTTCCCTGGAT
The DNA here is from genome assembly GCA_964590945.1 of uncultured Lachnospiraceae bacterium. Classification (GTDB taxonomy): domain Bacteria; phylum Bacillota; class Clostridia; order Lachnospirales; family Lachnospiraceae; genus CAZPXF01. Next base: position 6,319 of record CAZPXF010000067.1, read on the forward strand.
GATCTTTGTTACGCTTGTATCCAGCTCATGTCCGTTATATTCCAGCCGATACTCCCTGTTAAGCTCAGCTGTGAAGAAATTCGTGTGATCCTCCGCGATCATGATATGGATATTATCCGGTTCCACGTACATACCGACGCGTTCGCCCGCTTTCGCAGAATTGACAGACTGAATGACCATCTCATTTTTACCGGACTCCACGGTGATCTCATAATGCATCCCCTTGAAAATCACGGAAGCCACAATGCCACGGATGATCCCCTTCTCAGGCGCCGTCAGAACCACATCCTCCGGGCGCACCACCGCCGTGATATGCGTGCCCTCTTTCACATCGTCCACGCAAGTAAACTCTCCGCCGGCAAATCTTGCTTTCAAACGCCCCGTCATAATGCCGTTAAAGATATTGCTCTCGCCGATAAAATCGGCTACAAACGCATTTTTCGGCTCATTATAAATGTCCTCCGGCGTTCCGATCTGCTGCATCCTGCCCTCCGACATGACCACGATCTTATCCGACATCGTAAGAGCCTCCTCCTGATCGTGCGTTACATAGATAAATGTAATGCCAAGCTCACGGTGCATCGCCTTCAGCTCAAGCTGCATTTCCTTGCGCATCTTGAGATCCAGTGCGCCCAGCGGTTCATCCAGCAGCAGGATCTCCGGCTCATTTACAACGGCGCGGGCAATCGCCACTCTCTGCTGCTGTCCGCCGGATAACGTAGCGATGGAGCGGTTCTCAAACCCTTCCAGGTCGACCAGCTCCAAAACCTTTTTAACTTTCTTTCTTATGACCGCGTCCGGCATCTTTTTCAGCTTCAGCCCGAATGCAATATTTTCGTAAATATTCATATGCGGAAAAAGCGCGTATCTCTGAAATACTGTATTGATCGGACGTTCATTCGGCGGAAGCCTGGAGATATCCTTGCCATTCAGCAGGATCTCGCCCTCCGTTGGGATATCCAGTCCCGCGATCATGCGTAAAGTTGTCGTCTTGCCGCAGCCGGACGGTCCGAGGAATGTGACAAACTCCCCTCTTTTTACTTCCAGATTAAAGTCGGATACCGCTTCAAATCCATCCTCAAATTTCTTAGTAATATGTTTTAATTCGATAATATTTGTAGAATTCCCCTGCATTTTCTTCCCCCGTAGTTCTATATTTTTATCAAAATGTCGGCGGCGTGCTCACCCATATGAATTTTGCCGGGCGTACAGTATGATTTTCTATATAGTGATTGCGGTTTGCCGGGAAATAAAAGCTCTCCCCTGCCTTCACCACATACATCTTCTCACCCAGATGCAGCCGGATACGTCCGGATATCACATAACCAAATTCCTCGCCCTCATGCGGCTTATCCTCGAACAGGCTTTGATGCGGCTGCACCACCACAAGCAGCGGTTCCATCTGATTATTCTGCGCCGTGGGGACGATCCACTGGATGCTGTTGCCCCCATCGTCGATCTTCTCAAAAAAACCTTCCTCCGAAAAAACGACGTGCTCCTTCTCCGTCTCCTTGAAGAACTCCGAGGCCGTTGTCCCCAGGCACTCGATCAGATCCAAAAGCGTTACCACAGACGGCGCTACCTGGCCGCGCTCAAGCTGCGATATATACCCCTTCGTCAGCTCCGCCCGATCCGCCAGTTCCTGCTGCGTGAGTCCGTTTTTATTTCTCAGATCCCTGATCTTTTTGCCGATGCTTTCATTAATATAATCTGCTTCCATAACGTATTTCCCATAACCTTCTTCCTATGGCTTGCCCATCATCAGACCTGTCATTCATATAATAAACAAAAAATCATTTTTTACTAAACTTCCCCCAGTGATTCGTATTATACTCTTAATAAACAAAAAGTCAATTATTATTGTCACAATACAGCAGATTCTGAAAAGCAAACGAGATTCCTGTTAAATAATCTGCTTATATGACTTCTGTTCCTTTCAACTATGTTAAAAGGAAAAGTTGCGGTCATTACCGGAGGAACCCGCGGGATCGGATTACAGGTTGTAAAGACATTTCATCAGAATCACGCGCAGGTGATCCTGCCTGGTTCAAGAAAAGAAACAGTGGAGAAAGCGCTGAATTCTTTGAAAGCAGAAAACATCGACGCAGACGGATATTATCCGAATCTCAGCAATTATGATGAGGTAGATAAACGCCATGTTCAACACCTCAAAGGCCGTAGCGCCTGGAAGGATCGGAGAGCCGCAGGATATCTCCAATGCATTCCTGTTCCTGGCAAGC
>CAZPXF010000067.1:8658-12706 GCA_964590945.1 uncultured Lachnospiraceae bacterium
ATTCCCCGCTCAATTCCGTATTCCACACCTTCGTCGAATATCAGCTTTGTTACCTTATTCATCCTGATCTCCTCCTTGATCCTTCTTGCGTCCTCCGCATCGATAAATTTGTCCGAAAATGTCAGTATTCCCGCAAAAACACGCACTCTCTGCTCATCGTCCTCGATCCGCCTGGCAAGCTCCACCGTCTTTTTCAGCATCTTTTTCTTATTCTTTCCGCCCTCCACGGTCAGCGGCAGAATAATGATCTCCAGTATCTCTTCATCCGTCAACCTGTGCTTCTCTTCCAGGCTGCTCTTTAATCTTCTGTATATTTTTCTGGTATTAAGGCCATTTAGGAAAACCGGATCGATCTTCATCTTCATGCAGCCTACATCCAGAACCTTCCTCTTAATTCCCCTGATGTCGGCAGAAAAAATGATTAAAAGGCGGATCTGTGGGAAATCGCCGCCCTCCTGCGTCAGATAGCGTTTCAATATCCTTGCTATGTAGTTCACATATTTCACTACATCCTTTGCGGTAAATGAGCTCTCGTAATCCACCAAAGCCCAGGTATCATCCGCCAGTATAAACAGATTATCAAGACGCAGCTCATTGGCCTCAACCCCCGGCAGATTCGTCGGCCTCAGATCCTTGATCCGGATATCCGGCCTCCCGTACACTGCCAGACTCTTGTTTTTCAGCATCTCCGCCGATAGTTTCTGAGTAATGTCGTAATTCTGATAAGCGATTGCTTCCATACAACCTCCCTTTCCTGCAAAGCCGTACAGAGAAATCGCCATATATTTACAATAATATATTTTATTGTAAATTGCAATATGCTTTGCATCTACATTTTAACTTTGTTTCCCTGAATATTCCTCTGAACCGAGGACGATTCGTCACAGATGCAGCCACCCGACTGCTAAATTCGACTGCACAACGTGCAATGAGCGTATTAATACAAATGATAGTCTCTCTGTACCGGATATCATCCGTACATAGAGCCTATCATATTTAAGTCCATGTGTCAAAGAAAATTAATTCTTTAACCTTTTATAATACTGCGATAAATCTTTCAAACGCCGCTCTGCCTTCTTCTGTACACTTGTAAACGCCTGCATCCTCAAGCACTTTGACAAACACCTGGCCAATTTCTTCTTTCAGGATATCCATGACATTTTCTTCATTGATATCGTCATATTTTGCTATAATACCGTTCGCCCAGTCAAGATGCTTCACAAGCAGCTCTTCCTTTTCCACAGGTTTCTTCTGTACAAGGCAGTCAGCCAAAAGCTCCATCTCCCCTTTTAACCTGGATGGAAGCACCGCAAGTCCCATAACCTCAATAAGGCCGATGTTCTCTTTCTTGATGTGATGATACTCACTGTGCGGATGGTAAAGTCCGAGCGGGCACTCCGCAGTCGTAATATTGTTGCGGAGCGTCAGATCCAGTTCGTAGGTATCTCCCTTCTTTCTCGCGATCGGAGTGATCGTATTGTGCGGCTCCCCGTCTGTCTCGGCGAAAATATATGCCTCCTCGTCTGTATATGCGCGCCATTTTCCAAGAATATGATCCGCCAGGTCGATCAGACGTTTCTCATCCTTATGCCGAATACGGATAACGGATAACGGCCAGTGCACGATACCTGTCTCCACGTCCTCATACCCCGGAACAGTAAAGCGCTTCTCAATTTCAGCGTCCGCCATGGCAAACGGATAGTGTCCGCCTTGAAAATGGTCATGTGTCAAAATAGAACCTCCCACGATCGGAAGATCCGCATTGGAACCGAGAAAATAGTGCGGAAACTGCTTAACAAAATCAAACAGCTTGATAAACGCCGCTCTGTCGATCCTCATCGGTATATGCTCGCCGTTGAATACGATGCAGTGCTCGTTGTAATATACATAGGGAGAATACTGGAATCCCCATTTGCTGTCGTTGATCGTAACCGGAATGATCCTGTGGTTTTGGCGTGCCGGATGATTCATTCTTCCTGCATATCCCTCATTTTCCATGCAGAGCTGGCACTTCGGATAGGCGCTCTGCTTTGCATTTTTTGCCGCCGCGATGGCCTTCGGATCTTTCTCCGGCTTGGAAAGGTTGATCGTAATGTCGATCTTCCCGTACGGGCTGTCGACCTTCCACTTCATATCCTTTTTCACACGATCTCTGCGGATGTAATTCGTATCCTGGCTGAATTCATAGAAAAATTCCGTCGCCGCCTCCGGACTTTCCTTGTATTTTCCGCGAAATATGCGGATGATCTCGGATGGCCTGCTGACCATAACGCCCATCAGTTTCGTATCAAACAGATCCCGCGTGACGATATCATCGCTTTCGATGATCCCCTTTTCTAAAGCGGCGTCTGTAAGATTATCTAAGATCTTCTCCAGAACGATCTCTTCCCCGGAAATATCCACATCCTCATATTCATCCAGCTGAAGTACCTCCAGATACTGGTTGGTGATAAATGTTTTATCCTCCGTCTCGATCAGTCCCTTTTGCAGCCCATATTCCACAAGCTTTGCAATCTCCGTGTAAATGTTCACTCTTTTTACCCTCCTGAAACACATTTTATCGCTCATTGTAACTACAATACCTTTATGCTGCCTTATATACCTATACTACCTTCATGCCGCCGTATTTACGAACCTTCAGAACGTGGCAGGAACCTTCTCCGAACACCCCGTCGATCACTCTTCTGTAGTCCTCAACCATAGCGTCCGGTACAAACGCCTGAATCGTTCCGGCAAATCCGCCGCCGTGTACACGGCATACTCCTTTCCCCTTCAGAACCACTTCACTTACTGCAAGGCCGACCGATACGCTCTGCTCCTGAATCTTATGATTGGAATATACATTCTGCAGGAACTTAAAGGAAGAATCCCCGGACTCTCTGATCAGCTTCTTAAAGCCTTCAAAATCGCCTTCCTCCAGAGCCTTCACCTGTCCGTCCACTCTCTTATTCTCCTCATACCAGTGTATCGAGCGAAGAACGGCTCTGTCTCCGACACTTTTACGGAGCTTTGGAAGCTCTTTATAAAACGCGCGCTCCTCAACCTCCCTTAAAACCTCTTTCCCAAAATATGCTGCCGCTTTCTTCATCTCCGCCGGAACTGCAGCATAATCGTCGGTCAGATCCGCATGCGACCCTTTCGTATCAACAATACAAAGGCTGTGATTATAAGCGCCAAAATCCACGTCCACTCTTTTCACGGCCGGTTTCTTTGGATCGGCAAAGTCAATATTGATAAGTCCGCCGACGGAACATGCCATCTGATCCATCAGTCCGCATGGCTTTCCGAAATACACATTCTCCGCATACTGCCCAACCTGCGCAAGAAATACCGGATCGGGCTTTCTATCATTGTACAGGCCGGAAAAGATGTTTCCGATCAGAATCTCAAACGCCGCCGACGAAGACATTCCCGAGCCGCCCAAAACATCGCTTGTCACATACGCCTCAAATCCGCCGATCCGATATCCTGCCCCCTTCAGACCTGCCGCAACGCCTTTGATCAATGCTTTGGACGTTCCTTCTTCCTTCTTCTCCTGCCCCAGCAAAGACAGATTTACTTTGATCTTCTTATACCCTTGTGATTTCAGGAGGATCATTCCGTCATCCCTCCTGGAGACGACAGCGATCACATCCACATTCAGGGATGTTGCAAGCACTTTACCATATTGATGATCCGTATGGTTTCCGCCGACTTCACTTCTGCCCGGGGCGCTGTAAATGGAAACCTCTTTCTCTCCGAAAATAGCTTCAAACTGACTCAGCACATCAATATAGCGTTTCTTCTGGTATTCCAGAACGCTCTCATCAAGATATATATCCTTTAAAAGCTCCTGATATTTTCCCTCACTGAATTCCTTTATTAAGATCTTGGTACTTTTCATTGGTCTGCCATCTCCTTTCATCGATTGTATAATAACACTTTTTAGTAAATTATTCAATTTATTTTAGTAAATTATATGCTTTATTTTTTACTAAATTTTTATCCGTTTATTTGTTGATTTTGCCGTACAGTCGAGACCCTGTCAATACTTCCCCACCGCATGATG
>CAZPXF010000068.1:0-12631 GCA_964590945.1 uncultured Lachnospiraceae bacterium
TTGTGACTGATATGACCAGAGAGTTGGGAGCAGATGGGAATACTTATCCGAACCTTGTTATGTCAATAGTCGTCTGGCTGCCCGTGGTATCCCGGTAGGTTGTGAAGTAGATATTTATGGAGCATTGTCTGAGTATATTGGTGCATGTATTACAACAGATGCTGTTACTCTGCTGGATATTAATAATACGGTGCCGCAGGATATTTATATCAATGATATACAAGGAAAATATCCTTATCAATCCACAGATGTTTTCATGGGATTCCATTGTGGAAATACACCTGTATGTAAGCTGAATAGAGGATGTCTGAAATATATGCTGATTCAAAATCGTACATTGGAAGGCGGAGGAGAGCCTGATTTCACACGTGGAACTATGGAGGGTGATATAGCATCAGGAGATGTGACTTTCTATAGATTGCACGCAAATCCGGATGGCAGCCTGCAGGCGTATATCTGCCAGGGAGAGGTGTTGCCTGTAGCAACGCGATCATTCGGAGGGGTTGGAATATTTGCAATTTCTGAGATGGCAAGATTCTATCGTTATGTATTAGTGGGCAAACATTATCCACATCATGGTGCGGTAGCATTTGATCATATTGGGAAAGCTTTATTTACAGTCTTTGACGTTTTAGGTGTTGAGAATATCAGCTACAATCAGCCGAAAAGTTTATTGTATGCGAAAGAAAATCCTTTTGCATAGACTTGTGCTTACAATATGAGGGGCTGCTGCTTCACAATTTTTTAATTGTTAAAGTGACAGCCCCTTGGTGCCGCCGGGAGCGGTCTCGCAAACAGTCATTCGCGGTTTCCCGCAATAAAAATGAATTTAACACAACCGCGCGAATCCGGGTGCAAAATCAGATTTTTTGGAAGATATACTTTATAAATCGGCTGATCTATTATTTTAGTAGAGCAATTTATTGAACGAGAAAAATGATTCAGGAGGGGTAATTCCATGAGTGTAAAGAAAATCTTGAATGAAAATGTAGCAAACGTAGTGGAGGAGAGTCTTGCCGGGTATCTGATGGCCTACAAAAAATATTACAAAAAAACAGGCGGGTACAATGCTTTTATGTACCGGGGACACCGGAAGGACAAGGTGGCGCTTGTGATTGGCGGCGGAAGCGGACATGAGCCTTTGTTCTCCGGGTTCTGCGGCGCGGGGCTTGCGGATGCGGTTGCCTGTGGAAATATCTGCGCGTCCCCGAATCCGGAGCTCATCAGCGAGACCGCCAAAGCGGTAGATCAGGGCAAAGGAGTCCTGTTCATTTACGGCTGCTATGCGGGGGACAATCTGAACTTCGATATGGCGGAGGAGATTTTAAGGAAGCAGGGGATCCGAACTGCCCACGTCCGGGTGTGGGATGATTTTGCGTCGGCGCCGAAGGAGCGGATCACAGACCGCAGGGGAATTGCCGGAGACATCTATACGATCAAGATTGCCGGAGCTGCGTGCGATGCAGGACTTGATTTCGATGAAGTAGTCCGCATTGCAGAGAAGGCAAGGGACAATATTAATACGATTGGACTGGCAACGTCACCGGGTACACTGCCGGGAAATGAGAAGCCGACCTTTGAGATCGCGGATGATGAGATGGAATTCGGCATGGGTCTGCACGGAGAGCCGGGTATCGAGCGGACAAAGATGATGACCTGCAGCGGGATGGTGGAGCGGATGTACAGCGAGCTTAAAGAGGAGATGAACTTAAAGGAAGATGAGGAGATCGCCGTTCTGGTGAACGGTCTTGGCTCCACACCGCTTCTGGAACTGAACCTTGTGTATTTTGAGCTTTACAAGAGGCTGCGTAAGGATAACATTCACGTTTATGAGTCGGAGGTCAAGACATATTGTACGTGCATGGAGATGGGTGGATTTTCCATTTCAATCCTCCGTCTTGACGAAGAGCTGAAAAAATATCTGGATGCGCCGTGCTATTCCCCATATTATGCAAAGGGGTCTGTTTCACAGGCGGTTCTCTCAGTGGAAGATTCCGATGACGAGGAGCTTGAATTTGATGAGAATGACACAGCGCCGGGCGAGGTTGTGAGAAGCAAAGAGGGAGAACTTTCGGAATTAAATGCAGAGGATGCAAGAAATATGCTGATCTACATTGCGAATAAGCTGATAGAGAATAAGCCGTATCTGACTGAGATCGACAGTGCGATCGGGGACGGCGATCATGGCATTGGTATGGCCGGAGGCATGCAGAAAGCCAGAAAGAAGCTTTCCGAAATGCAGGGAGAGACGAATGTCTATGCAGTTTTTCAGGCAGCCGGAGAGGCTATGCTGATGTCTATGGGCGGAGCCTCGGGAGTTATCTTTGGCAGCCTGTATCTGGCAGGGGCAAAGGATGCGGAACCAAAGGAGCGGATCCTGCCGCAGGATCTTGCGGTCATGGAGCGAAAGAGTCTCGCCGTAATTCAGGAGAGGGGCAAGGCGAAAGCAGGAGATAAGACGATGGTAGATGCACTTCTGCCGGCGGTGGAAGCTATGGAAGCGCATAAGGACGACAGCCTTTTGAATATGTTAAAAGCTGCGGAGGAAGCTGCAAGAACAGGTATGGAGGATACAAAAAATTATATTGCCAGATTCGGAAGGGCAAAGTCGCTTCTTGAGAGAGCCATCGGGCATCAGGACGCAGGGGCGACCTCCGTTTGGCTGATCTTCCAGGGAATGCGGGAATTCGTAGAGGGAGTAAAATAACAATCACGGAAGGGGAGTATTTCATGAAAGAGAAGCTGTATTTTGGAAGTAATCTGAAGATGTATAAGACAACAAAGGAGACGGTTGCATATCTGGAAAAGCTGGTTGAAAATACAAAGGATATCAGCCGCGATGATATGGAATTGTTCATCATTCCGTCCTTCACCTCACTGGAGTCCGTGCTCGAGAAGATTGACACGAAATATGTAAGGATCGGCGCTCAAAATATGTGCTGGGAGGAACAGGGACAGTTCACAGGCGAAATCTCGCCTCTTATGTTAAGCGAGATCGGCGTCAGTCTTGTCATGATCGGGCATTCGGAGAGAAGACATGTATTCGGGGAATCCGATGAGGAGGAGAATCGGAAGGTTCGCGCGGCTCTTGCGCATGGCTTTCAGACGCTGCTCTGCATCGGGGAGACTGCGGAGGAAAAGCAGTTTGGGATCAGTGCGGAGGTTCTCCGGAAACAGTTAAAGGTTGGATTCTATGGAGTATCTGCGGAGCAGATCCCGAAAATATGGGTGGCATATGAGCCGGTCTGGTCCATCGGCGTAGGTGGAACGCCTGCATCGCCGGATTATGCACAGGAGATGCATCAGGTCATCAAATCAGTACTCCGCGAGATCTTCGGAAAACGTGCAGATGAGATTCCGGTGCTCTACGGCGGAAGTGTGAATCCGGGGAATGCGAACGAGTTGATCGTGCAGCCGTCCATCGACGGCCTGTTCACGGGGCGCGCCGCGTGGGATGCTGACAAATTTGACGTGCTGATCCGTGATGCGATGAGGACATATAACGAGAGCAGATAAGGTCTTTCAGAATTTTTATCTCAATTTTTTTAACAGGAGAGGATGCTGCAGCTGTCCATATGAGTCGGCTGCAGCATCTTCTTTTATGCATACGAATTGATTCACAGGAGAGAATTGTGCAAAACATACAAAATCAGAGGTCTTAATAACAGTATTTTGTACAAAAATGATTCGATAAATCAGAAAAATGCACGCAAAAACCGTGAAAACGTGCAAAAGACTGACTTTTAAAATCTATACATTTGTGAAAAGATACTTTACAATTACAATCAACAACCGGCTGTTAAGATGATAGGAAAAGAGAATATGGAAGGTATAGTTGAAAAAATTGCGAAAGAACTCATTGATGTTCATGGAAACATATCGACACAGGAGCTTGCGGAACGGCTTGGCGTTTCGGTGAGCAGTATTAAGCATAATCTCACATCGGTGAGAGGGCTGTTACGGGAACAGGGAGTGAATCTTTTGAGTATTCCCCAGAAAGGCTTGTGTATTGATGCAACGGAAGAACAGCGTGACGAGATCGACAATATGCTGCAGCGCTTCGCAAATCATAACCCGATTTCCGAAGAATTCCGCAGAGATTACATTTTTCACACCGTATTCCAGTACCAGGGGAGTTACACAATAAATCTTTTGGCGGAAGAGTTATATGTAAGCCGTAATCTGATCTCAAAAGATCTCCGGGCTTTGAATGAATTTCTGGAAATGTTCCATGTCCGGATCGAGGCAAAGAAGAACAAGGGCATTGTCGTTTCGGGACATGAATTTGAGATTCGTCAGGCTCTGATCCTGTATAACAATCAGAAATGGTGGAAGGAAGTATATCTGGATACGCCAAAGGAGCTGGATGTCCGGCTGAGCAAAAGAGCCTGGACGTTCCTCTCAAATTTCTATCCGGAATGCTTTGAGGACATCTGGGATATCCAGGAAGCTCTCCATGAGATGGAAAAACAGATCGGAATACTGTTTACAGACGTTTCCTTTGGAAGGATCATGGAATATCTCATGATCACACGGGAAAGGATCAAGCAAAAAAAATATATCCGGTCTCATATCCAGAAGGAGCATCTGCCGCTTGGAGAAAAATATCTGGAAGCTGCGGAAATATTTTTATCCATGTATATGAATAGAAATAATAGCTGTTGGGAATTTGAACGGCTTTATCTGGCCGCAAGGCTGTATGAAGCCGGAACGATGAATCCAATAGAAAAGATCGGTGGTTTCCAGGATGCGGTGAAACAATATCTCGAAAAGGTAAAAAATGCAGTTGGCCGTTACTACAGTGTAAATGACAGTGAGCTCCTGGATAACGTGGAGGATTTGATCACGAGGATCCGCTATCGGGAGGATTATTGTATTTACGACTGGACAGATCTTGCGAAGGATGTAAAGGAACGGTTTTCCGGATTATACGCGGTCTGCCTGATGCAGATCTATATTTTAGAGGACGCCGTCGGCATTATGTTCCGTGAGGATGATATAGCAGCTATTGTGTTACTTGTGCATAATCATATGAGAAAAAGACGTAAGGAAGCAATTTTTGTAACTGCAGCTAATGAAGAGGAAAGTTATTATAATCTGATCAAGCTGAAAAATCAATTTCCATATCTTCACTTCAGAGAAGTCATCAATTTTAACAAATTCAGAATGAAAGACTATGAACGTGCTCTTGTCATTTCCACCGTGGAGCTTAAGGAGTCCGTACCGAATCTGATCTGCATTACAAAGCATGTTGACGACAAGGATTTCCAGCTGATCAGGCAACGACTGGGGACCAAGGAAGTAACCAGGGCAAGGATTCTGGAAAGAGTATTCAATGAAGAGCTGGTCTGGGATATATCAGCAAAAAGCAAAGAGGATGCTTTAGAGCAGATTGTCGGAAGGATGAAAGAGCTGGGATATGTGGAGGACGGATTTCTGGATGAGATCATGGACCGGGAAAGGTTTCTTGCTACATCCGTCGGAAATCAGATAGCAATCCCTCACGTTTATCTGAAACATGTCATCAGAACCGGAGTTGCAATTGTGAGACTGAAAAACAGTGTCATCTGGTCGAAAGATGAGAGAGCCAGCCTGATCTTCCTTTTTGCGGTGAGAGATGATAATTCTGAGGACATCAAACGTCTGTTTGTACATGTGTACAACATTCTGAAACAGGATGAACTGATTGAAAAGATTAAAAACGCAAAAAACAAAAGACAGATCGTTCAGTTTATTCTGAATTGTGAATATGACGAAAGTCATTAAAAACAGGATACGAGGAGGAAAAACAATGTTAGTAAACTTGAAGGACATTTTGGCTGAGGCGGAGAGCGTTGGATATGCAATTCCATGCATGAACACTCCAAATATGGAAACTCTTCGGGCGCTGATATCTGCGGCAGAGGATCTTGATACACCGATCATCATCGATCACGCAGAGGTTCACAACTCTCTGATCCCGATCGAGCGTATAGGTCCTGCAATGGTTGAGGCGGCAAAGAAGGCAAAGGTTCCGGTATGCGTGCATCTGGATCATGGCGTAAGCTATACATTTTTGATGAAAGCTCTGGAGGCTGGTTTTTCATCCATCATGTTCGACTGCAGTGCATTGCCGTTTGAGGAGAATGTAAAGCGTGTGAAAGAGTTTACAGAGTTCGCGCATTCCAGAGGAATCACGGTTGAGGCAGAGCTCGGCGTTATGGCGTCTGCTATGGAAGATACACATGCCGGTGAGGATGCGGAGAAGAGGATCCTTACAAATGCGGATATCCGTAAGTTCTTTACAGATCCGGAGGAAGCCGGGGAATTTGCAGAGCGAACGAACTGTGATGCTCTTGCCGTATGCTTTGGTACGATGCACGGAATCTATGCAGAGCCGCCGGTTCTCGATATTGACAGGGTAAAAGCGATCCGCAGCGCGGTAAAGGATGACTGCCGTATTGTTATGCATGGCGCTTCCGGCGTTGCATTCGATCAGGTTCAGAAGGCTATCGATGCAGGCTGCTCTAAGGTGAACTACTATTCCTATATGGCAAAGGCGGCTACCAAATTCTGTGCAGATAAGATCGCAGAGACAAATGGCGCGATCGCCTACCATGAGCTGGCAGAAGCGGCAAGCGAGTATATGCGCGGATATGCAAAGGATGTTTTAACTGCATTCAGAAATGGGAAATAATGGAGGTGGATTATGAAGGTAGTAGCAATTACATCATGTGCAACTGGTATTGCGCATACATACATGGCTGCGGAAGCGATCCAGAAGATCTGCAAGGCAAATGGTCATGAATGTAAGGTAGAAAAACAGGGAGCTCTTGGAATTGAGGATCGTCTCAAGGAAAAAGATATCCGGGAAGCGGACATTATTGTTTTCGCGAATGATGTCGGCATCTCGAAGCCGGAGCGTTTTAAACCATATAAGGATAAGATTCTGCAGACAAGTCCACATGCTGTCATCCAGAATCCAGGCCTTATCTTTGAAAAGAAGTAGCATACAGTTTTTGAGAGGAGGAAAAAAATGAAATCAACATTAAAAGAAATTCAGTCGGCGCTGATGACAGGCGTTTCCTATATGTTGCCATTCGTTGTTGCGGGAGGAATTCTGATCGCGATCGGATTTTTGATCGGAGGATACAATGTACCGAATGATGTTGCGCAGGGAGCAACATTAGCATCTACAATCTTCTGGAGCGGCAAGATCGGACTTGGAACATTCATGTGTCCGGTACTTGGAGCATATGTAGCATATTCTATCGCTGACAGACCTGGTATTGCTCCTGGTATGTTCGGCGCATGGCTTGCAACAGATCCGTGGGGAATTGGATATGCATCCGGATTCCTTGGGGCTCTGATCGCAGGTATCATTGCAGGATATTTTGTGAATCTATTAAAGAAGATTCCGCTGCCGGCTTCTATTAGATCATTGCTTCCGACACTGATCATTCCTGTACTGGGATGCGGCGGTATCTGCCTGCTGATGCATTACGTGATCGGGACGCCGCTTGGCGCGCTGGTAAGCGCTTTGACCAATATGCTCAATGGTCTGGGGACAGGAAACCTGATCATTCTTGGAATCGTACAGGGCTGCATGCTTGCATTTGATATGGGAGGTCCATGTAATAAGGTTGCTTATGCATTTGCTCTTGCAGCAATGGACGCAAGTAATTTCCTTCCGATGGGCGCAAATTTTGTAGGAAGTATCACACCTCCGCTTGGCATTGCTTTTGCAGTTCTGATTGCAAAGAAGAAATGGACGGATGAGGAGAAAGCTGCAGTGCCGGGACTCTTTGCAGGCGCTATCGGAATGATTACAGAGTTTGCAATCCCATTTGCAGCAAAGCATCCGCTTCAGATCATCCCAGCGCTGATGGCTGGTTCGGCAGTGGGCTGTGCAATGTCCTATGCCCTTGGACTTACAATTCAGGCTCCGCACGGTGGATTATTCGTATTCTTTGCAATGAACAACCCGTTGATCTTTATCCTTTGCAGCGTTGTCGGCGCCTGCGTTACAGCGGCTTTGATCCTGCTCCTGAAAAAGGAAGATACAGTGGAAGAAGAGTAAATAATTGAGGTATAATACATGGAGACAGTAAAGATTGAAGAAGTGCTGCTTCCGGAGATGACAATACTGGACAGAGAGACATTTGCGGATAAAGATGAATTGTTCACATTTATGTCGGAAAGATTTTACGAGAACGGAATTACGACAGACGCCGGTAAATTTAAGGAGGCGCTTCTTGAGAGAGAAGAGGAAGGTTCTACATACATTGGAAATCTCCTGGCGCTGCCGCATGGGATCTGCGACGAAGTGCTGCATCCGGGCGTTGGGTTTTGCAGAGTGGACAAGCCGTTTCTCTATGAGTCTCACGGAGAAAAAGGGGAAGTAAAATATATTTTTACAATGGCGATTGTCGGTGCAAACGGAAAGACGGAGCACCTGAGAATACTGGCAACGCTGGCACAGCTTCTGGCACACGAGGAATTTATAGACGCGCTTGGACAGGTTCAAAGCTATGAAGAGCTGATGGAGGCTGTCCGGCAGATTCAAAAAACAGTGTAACAACTGGAAAGGAAGCCGGTATGTATTATCGGCTTCCTTTGCGAAAAAGGCATTTTTTTAACAGGAGGCAGAATCAATGGTAAGTCAGAAAACTACAGTGATCAACAAGTCCGGCCTTCATTTGCGGCCGGCTTCGGATCTGTCCAAAATGGCAGCAGCCATGAGTTCGGAGATCACATTTGTAAATGGAGATCAGAGAATCAATCCGAAGAGCGTGCTGATGCTTATGGGGGCAGGTATTACAAAAGGAACAGAGATCGAGATCATCTGCGAGGGTGAGCACGAGGAGGAGGATCTTCGCAAACTTGTAGAAGCGATCGAAAGCGGTCTCGGCGAGGAATAAGAGTATGAAGAAAATTTCAGTATCCCGGACAGCTTCCAAAGGCTATGCGATCGGACCGGCGTATCCGGTTGTCAGAAGGGAGCTTGTCATTGAGCGGAAGACGGTTTCACCGGAGAAGACCGAAAAAGAGATCGGGCGGTATCAGGAGGCTGTTTGTACTGCGAAGAAGCAGCTGGAAAGAATTGCCGGGGATTCCGAAATCTTTGAGGCGTATATACAGCTTGTGCAGGATGCGGCTCTTATGCAGGGAGTTACCGCGAAGATAAATAGCGGAATGAATGCAGAGGCTGCGCTGGAAGATACCGTTCATGAATTTATCCTGATCTTCGAGTCCATGGAAGATGAGTATATGAGAGAGCGGGCTGCGGATCTGAGGGATGTCGGAAAACGGCTCCAGTATGCTCTGGCGGGGATTGAGGAGAACCCTTTTGCGGCTCTTACAGAGCCTTCCATTATCGTGGCGGAGGAACTGACTCCGTCCGATACGGCGGATATGGATTTCACAAAGGTGCTTGGCTTTCTGACCGAGGCCGGGGGCGCAACAAGCCATGTTTCCATTATCGCAAAGGGAAAAGGAATCCCGTGCCTGACGGGGGTAAAGGAAATCTGTGCTCTGGCAGAGGATTGCAGAATGATCGTCATGGATGCAAAGGCCGGAGAGATATACCTGGATCCGGAAGAGGAGATTATTTTGGAGTACAGGAAAAAGAAAGAGATGTTCGAGGAGCAGGAAAGGCTCCTGGAAGAGGAGAGTAAAAATCCTTCTGTGACAAAGGACGGACATCCGTTTATGCTCTGCGCGAATGTCGGAAATATCGAGGATATCAAAGAAGCTCTTTACAGCCAGATGGAGGGGATCGGTTTATTTCGGAGTGAATTTGTATATATGATGAAAAAGGATGGTTTTCCGACCGAGGAGGAGCAGTTCGAGATCTATAAGGAGGCTGCGCTTCTGACAAAGGAGAAGGAACTGACGATCCGGACGCTGGATATTGGCGGGGATAAGGAGCTTGATTATTTCGAATTTGCGAAGGAGGAAAATCCATTTCTCGGATGCCGGGCGATCCGGCTTTGCCTGAATATGCCGGAGATATTTAAGACCCAGCTTCGGGCGCTTCTCAGGGCAAGCGTATACGGAAACATCCGGATCATGTACCCGATGATGATATCTGTGGAGGAACTGGAGCAGGCCAATGAACTTCTCGGTGCATGTAAGGAGGAACTGAGAGCGGAGGGATACGACTTCCGTGAGGACATTGAGGTCGGAATGATGATTGAAACGCCGTCGTCAGTTCTGATGGCGGACGAATTTGCACAGAGAGTAGATTTCTTCAGTATCGGCACCAATGACCTGACGCAGTACCTTCTTGCAGTGGACAGGGGAAATGAGGCCATTTCCGGGCTTTACGATTCGTTCCACCCGGCGGTGCTCCGCGCGATCAGCCATGTGATCGACCGGGCTCATGCGCATGGAATAAAGGCAGGTATGTGCGGGGAATTCGCAAGCAATGAACGGGCGTCCTCGATGCTTCTTGGCATGGGACTCGATGAATTCAGTATGTCGGCCGGCTCCATCAAGAGTGTAAAATTCCGCCTGCGCAGCGCAAGCTACGAGGAAGCGAAGATTTTGGCGGGGCGGGTACTAAAAGCCGCATCGGCAGCGGAAGTGAAAGAGCTTCTGGATAACCAGCAGAATAAAGGAGAATGTTAAGATGGCAAAATTATTTGATATTATGGGAAAATTCCCATTTGAACCAGACAAAAAGAAACCGATGTTGATTCGTAAGCAGGATTATTCGACGGCATTATATCCACCGAACAATGCGCTTACATCTGACAATACATTTACCATGATCACCACGGACACGTTCATGCTTGGAATCTATGAACTTGGCCCGGGCGGCGTATTTGCTCCGCTTGATATTCATCCGGGAGATGAGTCTTATTACATTCTGAACGGGCCGGTCGTACAGAGGAGCGGCAACGGGCAGTTTGCTTACCTTGAGACGGGCGAAGGTCTGTTTATGCCGGAGGGCGCCTGGCATTGCTGTCATAATTTCTCGGATCAGAAGGCAAGGATTCTCTATTTCATTACACCAAAGGCATGGAGTGAGTCGATCCCGCCTGCAGTGATCCCGACAGAGGAAGAGACAAAATTCTATAAAGGACCGAATAACGATCAGCTTCCGGATATGAGAGGAGCGATCAAGGACATATCCAGACAGGGCTGCACGGATGATATCGGACACTGGCCGGTGGATCCGGAGGAAGCAAGGAAGACAGGCGCTGTGTATGCGGTGCGTGATTTTGAAAAACTGAACAATGTACATGGAACGACACATCCGATGCTTCTTCGGTTTATCACAAGCAACGATTACGGGCACTTCGGGGAGATGATCCTTCCGGCAGGCGGATACGGCCCGAGATGTTCGGATCCGGATGTTCACGCCGGGGATGGCGCGCTGTATTGCGTCGATGGCCCGGTTACGGTCAATCTTGTAGACCTGGAGGAAAGCTTTGTCCTTGAGCCGGAGGATACGTTCTTCCTTCCTGCAGGAACAAAATACCAGCTGGTTAATTTTGAAGCAAAACCAGTGAAGGTCGTATTTGCTGTCACAGAGTTATAAGATCCATTTTCAGGAGTAATTGACTATGGCATATAAAACAGTAATCTTCGATCTGGACGGAACCCTTCTCGATACGCTTCTGGATCTGGCGAACAGCGTGAACTTCGCGTTGGAACATAATGGCGAGCCGGTCCGGACTGTGGAAGAGATCCGTCAGATCGTTGGAAATGGAATCCGGAATCTGGTGATGCGGTCTCTCGGCGGGGATGAAACACATCCGAAATTTGAGCAGGCATTTGCAGATTTTAAAGAACACTATCGTGTGCACTGTCAGGATGAGACGAAACCGTACGATGGGATTCTGGAGCTCTGCCAGGAGCTCAAGGAGCGCGGGATCGGGACGGCGATCGTGTCCAATAAGGCCGATTTTGCAGTAAAAGAGCTGCAGAAGAATTATTTCGGCGATCTGATCCCGGTGGCCATCGGGGAGAAGGAAAATGTTCGCAAGAAACCAGCGCCTGACACGGTGTTTCAGGCATTGAAAGAACTCGGAGCCAAGGCAGAAGGCGCTGTGTATGTCGGGGATTCCGATGTGGATATCGAGACGGCGAAGAATTGCGGTTTGGACTGTATTACGGTGACCTGGGGCTTTCGCGACCGGGACTTTCTGGAGAAGCACGGTGCAAAGATATACGCGGATGATGTCAGCGAGCTGAGAGAGTTGCTGATGGATTCCTGTGAATGTTGATGAGATGATATCTGCCGCAGATATAATTCTGCATGCATGGCAACGAAAAGGAACCTCCGCCGGAGGTTCCTTTCGCATGGCTGGCAATAAAAAATCCGAACACCACTGACGGCGCCCGGATCCACAAATCTTCATGGAGATAGCGAGACTCGAACTCGTGACCTATACGTTGCGAACGTATCGCTCTCCCAACTGAGCTATATCCCCATGAGATAAATTATAACACGATTTTTCGAAAATGCAATGAGGGAAAAATATTTTCATTCTTTCATAGAGATGGTTGGAAATCGTGCGGCTAAAAGATGTTTGGGAATTGTACTTAGAGATAAAGGCTTCGCTTCGGTGGTGCTTTTGCTAAATGTACAGAAAATAATCAAAAAAATTTAAAATTGTGTTGACAATTCAATTCTGATGGT
>CAZPXF010000069.1:0-12289 GCA_964590945.1 uncultured Lachnospiraceae bacterium
GATTACTCAGCCTCGATTGCACTTACCGGGCACTGAGCTGCGCAAGATCCGCAATCAACACATGTAGCTGGATCAATCTCAAACTTGCCGTCTCCTTCTGCAATTGCACTTACTGGACACTGAGCTGCACAAGCGCCACAGCTGACACATCCATCACCAATTACGTATGCCATAATCTGTATCCTCCTTTAATATGTAATTCAAATATCTATACCTATTTTAATACAAACTCTTTTAAGATACAAGTGGTAAAACCTGCACAGAATGTTTTTCTTTTGGAACAATGTTAATTTTTATACAAAACAGGTCACACTTTTTTCAGAAAATCGGTCTATCTTTTTTAGGATACCTGGTGTATATTATTGATTGAACATTTTGGATGGAGTGAACAAGATGAAGAAGAATTATTTTAAAAATACAAAACGAATAGCGGTTCTGGTCCTGTGCGCAATGCTTCTCCCTGCCGGATGCGGACGGTCGGACGAGCTTCCGGAAGAGATGCAGTGGTCAACCGGAGAAGGGGCGGAGGACGTACAGCAGGTGAGGCTGGATCAGATCGATCCGGGAGCATATTCCAGCGTGGAGGGACTTGAGCTTGAACCAGGGACCAGGATCTCCATGATCATGAAGTCATCCGGAGACGATTCCTATTGGAGTCAGGTGAAGGCCGGAGCGCAGCAGGCGGAGGACGAATTGAACGAAGCCCTTGGATATTCGGGAAACGATGCGGTCAAGGTGCAGATATCCGGGCCGACGACAGCGGAGGATGCGGAGGATCAGATCAATCTTCTGGACGAGGAACTGGATGCAAATCCGGGGGCAGTTATTATCTCCCTGATCGATGCAGATGCATGTGAAGTGCAGTTTGATCTTGCGACAGAGAACGGCATTCCGATCGTCACAATGGATTCCGGTTCGGCTTACAACGGTATTGCGACAAGCTGCTCTACGGATAATAAAGCAGCGGCCGTAAAGGCCGCGAAGGAGATGTGCAAGCTGATCGATGATGAAGGCGAGATCGTTCTTCTGATCCATGACTCCATATCCGAGACTGCGGATCAGAGAGAAAAGGCGTTCCGCAAGGAGATCAAAAAGAATCATCCGAATGTAAAGATCGTGGATACGATGCATTATGATAAGATGGATGTATATAAAGAGGCGATGGCCGCTGAGCAGAATGGAACGATTGAACCGTTAGAGCGCATCTCAAAGGCTGAGAAGATCAACTGGTCTGAAAAGAACAGCAGTAAAGATGAAGATTCCGGCGATACAGACGAGACGGAGGATCAAGGCGAAGACACGGCCGGTCAGGATGAAGAAGATAATACGGCTGAACAGGTGCAGGCGGAGAATATTACAGATACAGAGGTCTTGCAGTGGATGCTTGCGAAGCATCCGGATGTGAAAGGGATATTTACCTCCAATGATAATACGGCGAAGTATCTTGCAGAGGATAAGGAGGACGCAGGCTTGCTTCAGAATCTGACGGTCGTCAGCTTTGACGCGGGAGAAACGCAGCTTCAGAATCTGGACAGCGGCCTGGTGGACGGTTTCATCGTTCAGAATCCGTATGGTATGGGATATGCATCGGTCGTTGCGGCTGCGAGAACGATCCTCGGACTGGGAAATGAATCTGAGATCGACACAGGATATGCGTGGGTGACAAAAGATAACCTTTCCAATACCGAGATCAAAGCGCTGCTTTACAAGTAAGAGTCATTTCGTGAAAAGAAACCTCCACCGGAGCTTCCTTTCGCATGTCTGGCAACATAAAAAGAGCTTTGATAGTTGAATTGCGACTGTCAAAGCTCTTTTTTGCTGCCGTGCATACGTGAAAAAGTCCGGGGAACCTTTTCAACTCCCGGTGATTTTGAAAGCGTGAAATTAAATTCAGTCCCCACATCCTCAGTGCTGACGACATGGATATGTTCGCCGTGCGCTTCTATGATCTCCTTGACGATCGAAAGCCCAAGGCCTGTTCCCTTTTTGTCCTTTCCACGGGACAGATCCGATTTGTAGAAGCGATCCCAAATCTTTGGCAGACTCTGCTTTGGAATTCCGATACCGTTATCCCGGACAGAGACGAGTACGGAGTTGGATCTGTCGGTCGTCTCGATGACGATCTGGGATTCGTTGCTGCTGAATTTGATCGCGTTGTCCAACAGATTATAAACGACCTGCTGAATCTTCGCTTTATCTGCGTATACGGTCAGTTCCCGGCTCGCAAGCAAAAGCTCGATGGAAATCTTGCGGGTCGTGCAGACGCCTTCAAAGCTCGAGACAGTGTTTTTGATGACCTCGTGAATATCAAAATAATCCGGATTCAGATGCGGTCCGCTTGTGTCAAACTGATTCAGTGTCAGAAGGTCGCTGGTCAGATCGGTCAGGCGTTCTGTCTCGAAAAGAATGATATTCAGATATTTTTCCTGCATTTCCTGCGGAATAGTGCCGTCGGCCATCGCCTGGACGTATCCTTTCATGGAGGTCAGCGGTGAACGGAAATCGTGAGATACATTGCCGATAAATTGCTTTTGATATTCCTGCATATCATTAAGCCTGCTCGCCATATAGTTCAGCGATGCGGACAGATACCCCATCTCATCCTGACGGTTCGATTCAATTTGGTAGGATAGGTTGCCCGCAGCGTACTGCGTGGCGGCCTCCGTGATCTTCCGCAGAGGTATATAAACAAAAATCTGATAGACAAGCAGGATCAGAAGCGAAAAGATCAGTACCACTATAATTATGATATACAGCATATGCAGAATGCTTGTTTTGATCTTCATGACAGAACTGAGCGGCTTGTGGATCAGGAGATATCCGGTTGTGGTAAATCCATTTGTCACAGGGGAGATCGTGGTGATCACCTCCATGGGGAATATTCCGTGATAATCTCCTGTGATATAGTTATACCGGCCGATCTCCGCCGGATTGAAATCCAAAATGTTTTTTGGAGTTCTATCAGCCAGCGTCTGTTCGGAGGCAATAAGAACTTTCCCGGATGTATCCAAAAGCCAGACCTCCGCCTCTTCATAGACCGCTATTCCGTTGAGCTGTTTTTCAGTCTCATTCTCTGTAAGCTCTCCCGAAAAAAAATCCGGAAGATAATCGGCTGCAAATAAAGCCCCCTCCTGCGTCATTTCCGCAGCGACATTGGAAAAAAGGATCCGCTCTGTAAACGAGCTTCCCAAAAGCGCCGCAGAGAAAATGCTGAGGAAAGCAAAAATTGCATATGCGATAAGGAATTTCAGATGCAGTGTGCTTCGCATGTTATTTTACCTCAAATTTGTAACCGATCCCCCAGACGGTTCCAAGCGCCCAGGAGCTGTTTTCCTTTAATTTTTCGCGCAGACGCTTGATATGTACATCCACAGTGCGGGTGTCCCCGACATATTCATACCCCCAGATCTGGTCGAGAAGCTGCTCGCGGGTGAATACCTGATTCGGGGAGGAAGCAAGAAAATAAAGAAGCTCAAGCTCCTTCGGAGGCATGTCAATCGTTTTTCCGCTGCATTCAACGGAATAATTCGTCAGATTGATCGTAAGTCCCGGATAGGAGACGATCTTGCCGTCCGAAAGCCTGGCTGCCGGAGCTTCCGCATGGTATCTCCGCAGCACGGCGCGGACGCGGGCGACCATTTCCTTGGAATCAAATGGCTTGATAATGTAATCGTCGGCGCCAAGCTCCAGACCGAGAACCTTGTCAAATACTTCACCCTTTGCAGAGAGCATGATGATCGGAGTGTTGGACTTTGCGCGCACCTCACGACAGACCTGATAACCGTCGATTCCCGGCAGCATCAGATCCAGAATGATGAGATCCGGACGGTAGAGATCAAAGACAGTCAGGGCGTCCTCCCCGTTGTAGACCATCTTTGTATCAAAGCACTCTTTGGTCAGGTATAACGAAATCAGTTCTGCGATGTTCTCATCGTCGTCCACGATGAGGATTTTTTGTTTATTCATGAATTACCTCACTTTGTTTACTGCTGTTAACTACTTAAATTCAGCGATCGTAACGCCTGCATCCCCCTCGCCGAAAGCGGCCAGGTGAAAGGATTTCACATGCTTCTGCCTGCGCAGATAATTGTGGATTCCGGTGCGCAGCGCCCCGGTTCCCTTGCCATGCACGATCCGGACGCTTGTCAGATGCGACAGGCAGGCGTCGTCAAGATATTTGTCCAGCTCCGCGATCGCCTCATCTACGGTCTTGCCCAGAAGGTTGATCTCAGGACTTACGGACAGGGACTTATTCATGCGCACCTTTCCGGTGGAGGTGCGGGAAAATTGTCTGGCTGTGACAACCGGTTCATCCAGAATCTCCAGATCGGAAATATTGACCTGGGAGCGCAGGATCCCCATCTGCACAGAAACGTTATTTTTGGAATCCGGTTTGGTTGTAACTGTTCCGGTCAGATTCAGACTCAGGACTTTCACGGAAGTTCCCGGAATAAAATCCTCAGCCTTATGCTGCTTCTTTGGCTTTTCGGCTTTCAGTGAGGAAGCGGATTCCGCCCTGGCCAGCTTCTTTCTCAGGCGTTCCCGTTCTTTTTCCATCTCTGCGGAGGAAACGTTTTCTTTTCCGAATCTGCGGAAATTCTTCATGGTCTCATCGGCAGTCTGCTTTGCATCGCGGAGAATAGCGGCAGCCTTTTCATTGGCTTCCTGAATGATCTTTTCCCTGCGCTCCTCGAGCCGGGCCTGCTGCTTCTGCATCTGGCTTTTCAGCTCTTCTGCTTCACGCTTGTATGCCGCGATCTGTTCCTGCTCCTGTTCCAAAAGCTTCCGGTTAGTCTCCAGATCCGTCAGGAGATCCTCGAAGGACTCATCCTGCGCGCTGAGCTGTTCCCTTGCGTAGCTGATGATGGAATCCGGAAGGCCGAGCTTGCCGGAAATGGCGAATGCATTACTCTTTCCCGGAACTCCGATCAGCAGATGATACGTAGGACTTAAAGTATCTACGTCAAATTCACAGCATGCATTTTCCACGCCCTCTGTGGAGAGCGCAAATACCTTCAATTCGCTGTAATGTGTCGTTGCCATCGTGCGGATGCCCCGGCTGTGAAGATCGGTCAGGATGGAGATTGCAAGCGCGGCTCCTTCCGTCGGATCGGTTCCGGCGCAAAGTTCGTCAAAAAGGACGAGAGAATCCTGATCCACACGTTTCAGAAAATTTACAATATTCGT
The DNA here is from genome assembly GCA_964590945.1 of uncultured Lachnospiraceae bacterium. GTDB lineage: Bacteria > Bacillota > Clostridia > Lachnospirales > Lachnospiraceae > CAZPXF01. The sequence continues at coordinate 5,188 of CAZPXF010000069.1, forward strand.
CATGTGGGAAGAGAAGGTACTGAGGCTCTGCTCGATACTCTGCTCGTCGCCAATATCTGCATATATATCTGTAAAAACGGAAAGCTCGGATCTTGCAAGCGCCGGAATGTGCAGCCCGGCCTGTCCCATGAGCTGGAAAAGGCCGACGGTCTTCAGGGAAACCGTTTTTCCGCCCGTATTAGGGCCGGTGACAATGAGCAGGTCAAAATCCCTGCCCAGCGTTACCGTGATCGGAACTACCTTTTTCTTATCCAGGAGCGGATGACGGCCTTCACGGATGTGAATGTAATGGTCGGTGTTAAATTCCGGCTTCGCGGCATTCAGATCCAGCGCGAAGCTTCCTTTTGCAAAAATAAAGTCAAGCTTTCTGAGAATGCGGTAATCGGTACGTATCTCTTCCGTATACTGTCCGCACTCCTCACTGAGCTTTGCGAGGATGATCTGAATCTCCTCCTGCTCTTTTGCATAAAGCTCTTTCAGGTCATTGTTTAATTTTACAATTGCCATAGGCTCGATGAAAAGCGTGGAGCCTGTGGAGGACTGGTCGTGGATCAGTCCCGGAACCTGTCCCTTGTTTTCCGCTTTTACCGGAATACAATATCGGTCGCCGCGCATGGTGACGATCGGATCCTGAAGATATGTCCGCAGCGATCCATTCACAAGGGAATTCAGTGTGCTGTGGACCCGGTCGTTGATCTGATTCATACTGCGGCGGATGTGCCTGAGCGCCGGACTGGCGTCGTCCGCAATCTCCTCCTCGGAGAGGATGCAGCGGTCAATCTCGCGGGAAATTGACGCAAGCGGCACAAGCTGCTCAAAATAATCATCCAGACAATCCTCCGGATCTTCGGCATTCTCGTGCTTGCCGTAGGACTTCGCGTGGACGGCGGTCTTCAAAAGACTGCTGATGCGAAGAAGCTCTCCGGCTCCAAGAGCGCCGCCGATATCGAGGCGCATCATGGAATCCTCGACCGGCTGTGTGCCGGAAAAGGATGGACGCCCCTTTTTAACAATACGTGTAAATGCGGCCGCAGTCTCATCCTGAGCAGTCAAAATGCCGGACAGTTCCGTCATAGGCTTTAGCCGGCGGCAAAGCTGCCGACCGCTTTCAGAGGTGGCGTGCTGTTCCAGGAGCTCTGTTATTTTGTGATATTCTAATTTGTATAATACTTTTCGATTCATATTTCTTCACCAATTACCATCTGCTTCAGTAACAGGAACGTTTCCGGAAGCAGATGGAAAACGTCATCCAGGCTGTCCGGGTAAATATAATAATCCGGTGCGCCTGATGCCGGACACACTATATGACAACCTTTTATATAAGCGCCGGAGCGGTTATATCTAAAACTTTGCTCTTAGCTCAACAACCCTGCCGATAATACGCACAGGCTTTCCTTCCATTTCTTTATTTGTAAAATACATCGGATCATATGCAGGGTTGGTGGATACAAGCGCAATCCCGTCAGCATATTTTTTCAGGCGCTTGCAGGTTGCATCGTTCCCATTCACATGGGCGATTATAATCTCTCCGGATTCAGCGTCTTCCTGCTGTCTGACGATCACAACGTCGCCGTCTTTCATTCGCGGCTCCATAGAATTGCCGTGTATCTGTAAACCGAAAAATTCCCCGGTTCCTGCCATTTCTTCGGTGATTTCTTCTGTATCTATGATGTCCTCTGTCGCTTCGATCGGGACTTCTGCGGATATGCGGCCAAGGACGGGAATGGAGACCGCTTTGATTTTTCCCTTTCCTTGCAGGCATCCCTTATCTTCCATTAAATCAGAGCGCTTGCAATTAAAAATCTTACACATGGCATCTACCTTATCTATTCGTGGCGTCTTGATCCCTTTACACCAATTATAAACAGAAGTCGTTCCGACTCCAAGACGTTTTGAAAGTTCCAGTTGTGTCATTTCATATTTCTTTAGGTAATAGCGCAATCGCTCGGAAAAAATCTGATTGAATTCACGTTCTGACATCCGGCGCACCTCCGTTTCTGAGTAGTGTGATTATATTATATACTCAAGGTGATATTATTTCAATAGAAAAATCAAAATAATTCCACTTTAAGTATTGGAGCGCGATTGAAGTGATGCTCCGGCCTGATAAATGTAAATGGGAAGCAGGCGGGGAATCGGGAAAAAGGAGGGGTCTGCGTATGCAGGCGCTTTTCCGGCTGAAATACGTTATAATTATCTGGCCTGTAATTATTGCATTAAAAAGGGAAAATATTGTATACTGTTGAATGAAAGTTAGCATGATGCGCAAGGAGGATTTTACCAGAATCCATGTAAAACATTTGAGAGGGTCATGGAGTATGTCAGATGATTTGAACCGGAGACCGGGTCAGCAGCAGGATGCTGACGGCGATTATGCTTTTTTACAGGAAACAATTAAGGGAGATCAGATGAATGGCAGGAAGTTTTTCAGGAGAGGACTTCGTGTTATTTGTTGCGGTTTCCTTTTTGGCGCGGCATTTATCCTTGGCGCGGCTGTTTTTGCGCCCACTGCGAATAGTATAAGGAATTCCTCCTCAGGGGCGGTATCGCTTTTTGACGGAGAATCCGTTGAGACTTCGGCGACATCTGAGGAAGAGAAGACGAAGAAGAAAGAAGAGAAAGCGCTGGACGCAAAGAGCGATGAGGAGCCGGAGGAGCTGATGCTGAATGCGGAGAATTATACGCAGCTTTATCGACGGATCAAGGAGGTAAGGAGGACAGCGGAAGCAAGCCTTACGGATGTACGGGGATATGCCGGGGATGACAATGAGGATCAGGTATTTCACTCTTACGGCTGCGTGCTTGCGGAGAATACGAGCAATATGCTTTTGATGACTTCCGGCGACAGGCTTGGAAAGGCGGAGCGCATCACAGTCGAATTTTCGAGCGGCGAGGTGTGCGAAGCTTCGGTCCGAGAAAAATATGACGTTTTAAATATTGCGGTACTATCCGTTTCCACAAGTGACATGAGCAAGAAGACGCTTAATAGGGTGAAGGCGGCAAATCTTGGAACGTCTGCGGGGCTGGAAGCCGGGGATCCGGTGATCGCCCTCGGAAATATTTATGGGTTCACGGATTCGGCAGGATATGGTATGATACAGAACGTATCCGATGAGATCCAAAAAGAAGACGGCACATATTACCGGATTATGACGGACATTCAGGGCGCGGAGGACGGAAGCGGGATTCTTCTGAATCTTCAGGGGGATATTATCGGCGTTGTTTCTTCGGCTGTATCCGATACAGATAATCAGGGAATGGTTGCCGGAATCGGTATAACCGACCTGAAACCAATTTTGGAATATCTTCTAAATGGAAAGACAGTGCCATATATCGGCATCATTGGCACGGATGTTACGGAGGAGGCTTCCAAAGAGCAGGAGATGCCGGCGGGCGTTTATGTCCAAAGCGTATCGGCAGACTCCCCGGCTATGGATTCGGGTGTGAAAAATGGCGATATATTTACAAAGATCAATGATGAAGAGATTGAGACGCTGGAGGATTACCATCGGGCATTGATGAAATGTAAGGCGGAATCTGAGATCATCATCAGAGGTATGCGCCGGGGAAACGATGGTTATGTTGAGATGAATTTTAAGATAGAACTGAAATAACGCTCTTTTGATACGGGAGAGTTGAATGAAAGATAGAAATGAGGAAGATAGTATGAGATTTATAGAGACATTGCGTGAAGGTGAGACGATCCGCTCCATTTATCTCTGCAAGACAAAGCGCTGTGCGGAGACCAGAAATGGAAAACCATATGATAATCTGATCCTTCAGGATAAGACAGGTACGCTGGATGGAAAGATCTGGGATCCGAATTCTCATGGGATTGCTGATTATGACGAGAAGGATTTTGTAGAGGTTGTGGGAGACATTATCACATACAATGGCAATCTGCAGCTGAATATTAAACAACTCCGGATTCCGTCTGAGATGGAGTATAAGGCGGCGGATTATATGCCGAGTACGGATAAAGACGTGGATCAGATGTTTTCCCGGCTCCTTTGCTATATTGACAGTGTTGAAAATATCTATTTAAAGAAGATCCTGGAGTATTTTTTTAAAGAAGATAAGGCGTTTATCCGCAGCTTTCAGGATCATTCCGCTGCAAAGACTGTGCATCATGGATTTGCAGGCGGCCTTTTGGAGCATACGTTAAGCGTTGCAAATATTTGTGATTTCTTTGCGAAGACCTATCCGATCCTGAACCGGGATCTTTTGATGACGGCAGCGATATTGCACGATATCGGCAAGACAAAGGAACTGTCCCTTTTTCCGGAAAATGATTATACCGATGAAGGCCAGTTGATCGGCCATATTGTCATTGGTGTGGAGATGATCGGGGATGTGATCCGGGAGATTCCGGATTTTCCGGTCATACTGGCATATGAATTGAAGCACTGTATTCTGGCGCACCACGGGGAATTGGAGTACGGCTCTCCGAAGAAGCCTGCGATCGCAGAGGCAGTTGCACTCAACTATGCGGATTCTATGGATGCGAAGATGGAGACGATGATCGAGGCTTTGAAGGATAAAAAGAAGACGGAGTGGACCGGGTATAACCGGTTATTCGAGACAAATCTGAGACGAACAAGCATTTCGTAATATAGTACTCTTTCTTTTAATTAGAAGGCGGGAGCTTTTTTAAATGGAAGGACGAAGATGACGTATGAACAAAAATGATGTTGTGGAAGTGGTGATCGAGGATATCGGCGTCGGGGGAGAGGGCATTGGAAAAATCGACGGCTATACGTTATTTATCAAGGATGCGGTTATTGGAGATACCGTCCGGGCAAAGGTAATAAAGGCGAAGAAATCCTACGGATACGCACGCCTTTTGGATGTGATCGTGCCGTCCGTCCATCGTGTGGAGCCGTTCTGTCCGGTTGCAAGACAGTGCGGAGGCTGCCAGCTTCAGACACTTTCCTATGAGCAGCAGCTGGAATATAAACGAAAAAAAGTGGAAGGGAATCTTCGTCGGATCGGCGGCTTTACAGAGCTTCCGGAACTTGAGATCGCCGGGATGGAAGAGCCGGGACACTATCGGAATAAAGCGCAGTTTCCGGTGGGCAAGGATAAAGAGGGAAATCTGATTACAGGATTTTATGCCGGGCGGACGCATACGATCATTCCGAATATGGACTGTGCCCTTGGGATGCCGGGAAACGAGGAAATATTAAAGCGTGTAATCAGATTTATGCGGGTGTATCGCATCAAACCTTACGATGAGGCGGCGCACACGGGGTTGGTGCGCCACATTCTGATCCGTTATGGGCGAAGAACCGGGCAGTGGATGGTCTGTCTTGTGATTAACGGGCATGGCATCCGAAAGGCAGAAAAGCTTGCTGAGAGCCTCTGCGAAATTCCCGGAATGACAAGCATCACATATTCTGTCAACACCGAGAAGACAAATGTCATTATGGGAAATGAGCTCCATATCATCTGGGGACAGGATCATATCACGGACTATATTGGAGAGATTCAGTATCAGATCTCGCCGCTTTCATTTTTTCAGGTAAATCCGGTGCAGACAGAGGTACTTTATGGACTTGCCCTTGAATTCGCCGGACTGACGGGAAAAGAGACGGTCTGGGATCTTTACTGCGGCATTGGCACGATCTCTCTCTTTCTTGCGCAGAGGGCGAAGCAGGTATACGGCGTGGAGATCATCCCGCAGGCTATCGACGATGCGCGGAATAATGCGAAGCTGAATGGTTTTGCGAACGTGGAATTTTTTGTCGGAAAGGCAGAAGAAGTTCTTCCGCAGCAGTATGAGAAAACGAAGATTCATGCGGATGTGATCGTGGTAGATCCGCCGCGCAAGGGGTGCGATGAGACGCTGCTTCGAACGATGGTGGAGATGGAGCCGGAGAGGATCGTGTATGTAAGCTGTGATCCTGCGACGCTGGCGAGAGATCTGAAGTATTTGTGCGGGCATGGGTATGAGTTGATCCGGGCGAAGGCGGTCGATATGTTTCCGATGACCGTGCATGTGGAAACCATTGTACTTTTGTCCCACAAGTCACCAGACAGCACTATAAATGTTAGGGTTGAATTTGGAGAAGGCGAGGGGAAAGTGCCGTTAGATGCGATTGCGGAACGTGCAAAGAAATATCAGCCAAAACCTAAAATCACATATAAAATGATACAGGAGTATGTTGAAAAGAAATATGGATTTAGGGTGCATACTGCATATATCGCAGAGGTAAAAAGGTCTTTGGGATTGACAACGTATGATGCGCCTAATGCAGTAGAAAAACTGAAGCAACCGAGAAAACATCCACCAAAAGAGAAAGTAGAGGCAATAAAGGATACACTGAAGTTTTTTGACGTGATTTAATGGAGACAAGTATATATCAGATTGCAGAGAAAATAAGTAAACTTTATCAAGAAGCGTATGATGTTTATTTGCCATTGGTTGAAGATGTGTGTGGTAGGGAAGTGTCAGAATATGAACTATCGCATTTGCTCGACTACCTGTTGGATTTTGCTTGTGATGCAAAAATATTAGGTCTTTATAAAAGAGTTTGCAGAAGGTATTTATATACATATCCGAGCTGCATCAAATTTTATATTGAAGCGTATTGGGAGATGTGGGGAGCATGAAACTTTCGCTTTCAAAAATAATGGTAATTTAAATACAACTTCCCAATGAGTGAGACTATACAAAAGCCTATAGATTTCACTCTGTAAGTGGTCACAAGGCAGGAATCAGCTGCTTGAAGCGTCTGGAAGCACCCATATTGTGCCGCTTCCGATCGTCGTTCTTAAAAAACGTCGACATTTTGTGAGGCAAAGCTCTTGCATATAGTCTAATTACGTTGCATAATTAGACTATATATGGAGGTGCTACATATGCCGATACCACAAGATATCCTGGCTGTTGCCAGACCTAAGAATACAGTTGTTATCGCTTACGGCAAGAACAAGAGTTTGTATGCTGTGCGCCAGCGGATCGGTTGCCGGAATGACAACGGGCGCCATTTGCCGATTAACGGCTCGACAATCGGACATATTATAGATGGTGTGTATGTCCCGATTGACAAGGAAATTCCAGCGGGTGTTTCATCCGCTTCGGTTGATCTAAAAGACTGGG
>CAZPXF010000070.1:0-12237 GCA_964590945.1 uncultured Lachnospiraceae bacterium
AAAATATTCAATTTCCCATTTAATATTTTCATCTCATCGTATATAATCAAAATATGTGTATATATAAAAAATAATCAGGAGGGATCATATGAAGAATAAAAAAGTATTGATTTTAAAAACCTTTGTTATGATATTATTCTTTTCCTTAATAATAAAGGTGCAGCCCCTGCAGGCTGCGACTACTACCAAAAGCTCTTTTACCGGAAATACATATAAACATAATAGCAGATACTCAGGCTACACTATTTACAATGGAATTGATGTGTCAAAATATCAGGCAAGTATTAACTGGACTAAGGTAAAAAAGGCTGGGATTGACTATGCTTTCATCCGCTGTGGATACTCCGGTACAAGCGCGGGAACATTGAACAGAGATTCCTATTTTGAAACAAATATAAAGAATGCTTACAATGCCGGCGTTAAGATTGGAATTTATTATTTCTCCCAGGCGCGCAATACCGCTGAAGCTCTTGCCGAAGCAAATTATACATTATCTTTGATCAACCAGTATAAATCATACATCACGCTCCCTGTTGTGTATGACTTTGAAGCTCAAAGTTCCAGCTACCGGGCTTACGGTTTATCAAAGACACGAGTAACGAATAATACGATCGTTTTCTGCAATACAATAAAAAATGCTGGCTATAAGGTTATGTACTACGGGAATCCAAGCGAGCTGGCTTCTTCCTTTGATTCAACAAAGCTGACCAGTTATCCGTGCTGGCTTGCGCAATATCCTTCCCTTGTAAAGACTTCCAAAACATTAAAATCCTCCTATACGGGGAACTATCTTTTCTGGCAATATAGCAGCGCCGGTTCTGTAAGCGGGATCTCCGGAAACGTAGATATGAATTTTTATTATGCTTCATCACCGACCCAGAACTACATTATAACCGGCGTGGACAGCGGCGCATATGCAGGAACCAATGACACCGTTGCAACTCCGGCAATCGACTATTCCAATGGAACTGTCAGCTCATTTAAAATGTCAGCACGTGATTCCGGCGGTATTACTTTATCGTGGAGCCATAATACTACTGCAGATGGTTATCAGATCTGGCGTTCCACATCCCAAAACGGAACTTATACCAGGCTGAAAACCATTACCTCCGCTTCAACCATTACATGGGAAGATACAACGGCTTCAGAAAACAGTGAATATTATTATAAAATCCGGGCTTACAAAACAGTCAACAACACGAAATATTACAGCGCTTACTCTACACTCAGTGTTTCGGCGACGACATCCTCTGCAGCCAAACCTTCTGCTGTGACCGGATTTAAGCAGCTTCGCAATACTGCAACAACGATCACGCTTTCCTGGAAGAAGAATACTTCCGCAACCGGATATGAGATCTACCGTTCTACAGCACGCAACGGAAAGTATTCAAAGGTCAAGACCATTACGAAGAATACGACTACTTCCTGGACGAACAAGGCGCGCGCAAAGAACAGGATCTACTACTACAAGATCCGGGCTTACAGCACTGCAGACGGCAGTAAAACATACAGCAGCTTTTCCACTGTGAAGCTGGGGCATACCAATAAGTATTCCGGCAAATACAAACGCACAAAGGCTTCCTTAAATGTACGCACCTACGCCGGTACCGCTTATAAAAAGATCACTACTTTATCCAAAAACAAGAGAGTAAAACTCCTCTATGCTACAAAGGATAAGAGCGGCGTAACATGGTACAAGATTTCATGGTCCGGCAAGACCGGATATGTATCCGGCCGTTATCTGAAGTAAATCACAAAACAGCAGATTTGGAATAATAAAAGTTCCAAACCTGCTGTTTTTCATTAAGCTAAATACTGTTCCAGAATCTCGCGGATGATGACCTTTCGTTCCTCGGAATCCTTTTCCATATTCTTTCTCGCCTCATCCAGCTGAATAGCGAGTGCGGACTCGTCCATCTTTTTCGTATTATCTGTACCGATCACGGCCTCACGTACCTTTTCTCTCGCAGCCTCGCGCCGCTGCTCTCTCGATGCGGCGGACGAACGCTTCTCATCCTGTTCACGGAGCTTCTCCTGTCCGGCAAAATATTTCTGATCCGTAAAGCCTTTCTGCGCGTTTCCGGGGAATCCGCCGTCCGGATCCTCCCGTTTTCTTCCGCCGGTAAACAGTATGCCGTCCTCCCGCGGAAGCTCGTAATAGCTGCCCTTTCGCTCCCGCATCGGCTCGTCCGCATTTGCCGCAAATACCGGCTGCCCTGGCATCCCCGCCTCCAATTCCTGCGCGCCTCCCTGCGCCGGATTGTGATAGAGCTTCGACATTCTGTGGGCGCAGACATTTTCCAGGTAATCCACAATATATGTATGTATCATGTTCCATGTATGCGCCTCGTCACCCCATTGATACAATAGATATAAAAGAATCATCTCCGCAATTCCCGCCGCGGCATAATAACGCAGCGCCCCGTCAATGCCCGCAGCCCCGTAGCTTCCGGCTGCGCCCACTGCGGCGATCACGCCGCTCAGCCATATCATCTGCTTCTCCAATTGTCTCCATGTGTGCAGCTTCAATCCCCAGGTCTTATATTCAAATAAATATTTATCCACAAATGCATCCACATTCTGTACTTTGTCGCTGACCATGCTGGCATGTTCGTATTTCGCCCGGATCAGTTTCATCAGGCAGTGTTCACTTTTTGACATGTTCTCTGCTGCTTTTGCAAGCCTCCGGATCGCTGAACCAAATACCAGCTTCCCGATGATTCCGATAGCTCCGACTGCGGCCATGAGATAAAAGAGCAGATTCTTCTCCAAAATTACTGTGAACATAAAAAATCCCCTTCCTTCCTGAAAATGTACCGTCATTATAGACTGGATTTTTCCAAAAAGAAAGGAGAATCGTACGACAAATTACGCGGCAGGATTCGACCTCTAAACCTGAGGGATCAGCTCCCTCATAAGCTGCACGGAATGCCGGATCGCCTCTTTTTCAAATGCCGGATAATCCATCGTTGCACTGTTGTCCGCTTTGTCGGAGATCGCGCGGATGATGACAAACGGAACGTCGTTCAGATAAGCGGTATGGGCGATGGCCGTCCCTTCCATCTCTGTGCAGGAGGCGTGGAACTGCGAGACAAGACGCTCCTTCACCTCTGCCGATGAAACGAACTGATCTCCGCTGACCACCCTTCCAGAAAACGTGCGGATCTCCGGATTGGCTTTTTCATTCGCGGCTTTCGCCTTTTGGATCAGCGCCTCATCCGCCTCAAAGGAAAATACGTCCATCCGCGGAACCTGTCCGACAGGATCGCCGAAAATCGTCGCGTCCATATCGTGATGCACCGCGTCCGTGGAGATCACGAGATCCCCGATATCAATATCCGCATTCAGCGAACCTGCAACCCCGGTATTGATGAGCGCATCCACACCGAATTCATCCACCAGGATCTGTGTGCAAACCGCCGCGTTCACCTTGCCGATGCCGCTTCGGACAACAACGGCGTCCCTGCCGTAGAGCTTTCCCCTGCAGAACTCCATACGTGCTTTCACCAGAATTTCCTTCTCCTGCATGTCCTCTTTTAAGGCAGCCACTTCCTCTTCCATAGCTCCAATAATACCAATCATATTTCCTGCTCCTTAAATTTTCAATTTCGTTCTTTCAAGTATAACAGATATTTGTTATAATATCAAAAGTATATAATCATTTCCAGGAAAGATGAACATGTTAACGGCTGCGCCAGCAGGCGTGTTACATGTTCACTCATCCGACTGGAGAAACATATAATAGTAGGAGGAAAAGCCATGATGCAATATAACACAAGCGGAACCTGCTCCCAGCAGATTCTTTTTGATCTGGATGGCGATATCGTCAGATCCGTGCAATTCATCGGCGGCTGCAACGGGAATCTGCAGGGTATCGGCAAGCTGGTTGAAGGTATGAAAGCAGAAGATGTTATCCAAAAATTAAAGGGCATAAGCTGCAGCGGCAGACCGACGTCATGTCCGGATCAGCTCGCGAGAGCTTTGACGGCCGCACTGGAAGAGAAAAAGAGAGCCATCGCACCATAGATGCTTACTCATCTATGGAGCGATGGCTCCTTCTTTATACTAAAAGCCATATTCGAAAAGATGCCTCTCTCATTTATCGAAGTTGACATTTCATGCGCTTTTGCATATAATAAAAACATGAAGAAGCACTGTGACAAGCGGTTGACTTCGATTAGATTATTTTATATGCTAAAACAACCGTCACTTGCCATGGCGGTTGTTGTCTTTTACGATGATCGTAACGGTATATTTACCGATATGTAACGTAATACGCATAAGCCTCACCCCCTTTCGAGGGATATTAGCCAACCGCCTGCCGCTATGCAGTGCTTCCTGTCCTATAGAGGACATTATTATTTTATCAATGCTTGCCCAGCCTGTCAATTTAAAAGATGGTATCGCTCCATCCTTTTAATTTCATGATTTTTCGACACCCTCTTCTTTCTCTTTCGGGAAAATAACCCTGATCTTCGTCCCCTTCCCCTGTTCGCTCTCCACCTCAATCTTTGCCCCATGCTGTTCCACGATATGCTTGACGATCGCAAGCCCGAGTCCGGTTCCTCCGGTAGATTTGGAATGACTCTTATCCACCCGGTAAAACCGCTCGAAGATCCTCTCCTGATGCTCCCTGGAAATACCGATCCCATCATCCTCCACCGTAAGGACGGTCTTTTTCTTTTTCTCCTCCACGCCTGCCTGCACGCAGCCGTTTGGATGGTTGTAGCGGATCGCGTTGTCGCAGAGATTATAGACCAGCTCCTCCATCATATTCGGGTTCGCCCGGACGATGACCGGCTCCGGCATATCTGCGGTTCTGAGAACAACCTCATATTTCTCCGCCTGAATCTGCAGCATCTCCATGCAGTTGCGGACGGTCTCTGTCAGATCTACCTCCTCCATCTGCGGCGCATCCGATGCAACGTCCATTTCGGAAAGCCGGATACTGTCATTGATCAGCGTCAGAAGCCGGTTCGCATTCTTATGTATTTCCCCGGCAAACCGCCGTGTATCCGATTTTTTCACGAGTCCTGCAGCGATCAGCTCTGAGTACCCGGAAATCGCGGTCAGAGGCGTCTTTAACTCGTGAGATACATTTGCCGTAAACTGCTGCCGTATCTCTGCGCTCTTTATAATATCCTGATGCTGGCTGTGTATCTTATCCATCAAAGGCTTCAGCTCTTCATACGGCTCGATCGTATCGATATGATCCAGATCCCTCGCCATCTCTTCGATCGGCGCCATCAGATGCTTCGTCGTATACCGGGCTATCAGAATACTGATAAGCGCAAGGCAGACAAATACTCCGACAAGGCTTGGCAGTACCAGCATTAAGAGGCTGTACAGGCTGATCGCCTCCCGCGCCACCCGAAGCACCTTGCCGCTCTCCAGACGTTCCGCGTAGTAAAAGGTATTCTTCCCGCGTGTGTCCGATTTGCGGATTGCCTGCCCGGTCCCGTTTTCAAATGCCTCCTGAACTTCCGGACGGTCGCTGTGATTGCTCATATTCCCGATATCCGCATTGCTGTCATATTCCACGGAGCCATCCGTATCGATGACCGTAATCCGAAGGTTATTGATCTTTGGGTCATAATCCTTCTCTACAAAACGGACGATCGTTTCCGTTGAAGTCAAAATATTCGCCGTCGTACGCAGATCGTCCATGACCTGCTTCTGGAACAGCCTGTTAAAGATACCAATGCAAAATGCCATTGTTGCGAGAATTGCGATCAGCGCGATCGCAATCATTCTGTAATTGATATTTTTTCTCATTTTATTCTTCCTTCTGGTAGTTCAGCGTGTAGCCTACATTCCGGACGGTCTGGATCAGTTTTCCCTTTTTCCCAAGCTTCTGTCTCAATGTCTTGATGTGCATATCGAGGGTTCTCGATTCCCCTTCAAAATCGTTCCCCCACACTTTATCAAGGATATTCCCTCTCTGGAGCACGATACACGGATACGTCATGAAAAGCTTCAGAAGTTCGAACTCCTTATAGGTAAGCTCCGCCTTTTTACCCCCGACCTTCACTTCGCGCCTGGACTCATCAAGTGTAATACCTTCAAACTCAAAGATCTCTTTCTTTTCACGCATTTTGGTTCTCCGGAGCATTGCCTTCACACGGGAAATAAGCTCCATCACGCCGAACGGCTTCGTTATATAGTCGTCCGCCCCCAGATCAAGCCCCTTCACCTTATCCACCTCGGAGCTGCGCGCCGTCACCATGATGACCGGGATCTCGGCATATGATTTCTTATTCCGGAGCTTTCGGATCACTTCCAGACCATCCGTGTCCGGAAGCATGATATCTAAAAGGATCAGATCCGGGATCTCTTTTTCCATGGATTTCCACAGTCCCGCCCCTGTAAAAAATCCCTCAACTTCATAACCCGCATTTTTCAGCGCAAACATTTCTATTTCCTGTATGTTCCGATCATCTTCAACAATATAAATCAAAGCCATGACTCCTCCAAAAAAGGTTGTTATTCGTTTTGCCCGTAAGTCTTACATTACACCATGAAAGTAAAATCCATGTCGCTGCAATGTAAATTCCATGTAAAAAATATTTTCTGCGTAAAATATGCCCTCCCTGTCCAAGGCGGTTCACACCTTTGCACACGGAGGGCGCTCTTTTCTTTCTATCAGCGGATCCGGGGCGCCCTGCACGATGCGCTCCCGCAATCCTCAGATTATCCTCTGTAATAGTTGATCAGGCAGCCTTTTAAAATGATCTCGCGCTCCGTATCCGTGAGCGCTCCCATTTTCAGGGTGAACGGCTTCAGAGCGCCGTCCTTCACAACAAACGCCGGGATTCCGGATACTTTATCCTCAATCGCTTTTCTGACATCCGGCACGAAGAGATAATCTCCATTTGCAAATGGAAGCTCCTCCCTGTCGATGATAAATGGCAGCATACCCCAGTTGATGAGGTTGGAGCGGTAACGCTTCGTTGCGTATTCGTTGGCGATGTTCGCCCATCCGCCGAGCACCTTCTGGCACGAGGCCGCCTGCTCACGCGCGGAACCGTCTCCCGGCTTCACAGCAAAGATCGTGCTGCCGACGCCGATATTTCCTTTCCCGACGTCCGGATATTTCTCCTGAATCGCTGCCATCACCGGCCTCAGTTCCGGAAGCGCGTCGAGCGGGCATTCTCCTGCTTCGATCGCCTTCTCCGCTTCCCGCACCTCTTTTGCGCGGCCGACGTACGCTGGATCCTTCCTCGAAAGCGCAAACTCCGCAAGTCCAAGCGGGTTGGAGCGGTAGGATGACGTCTCGCCGGATGGGATCAGCTCATCCGTCGTTGTCACCGGATCATGGATCTCGGAAACAACCTTCAGAACCATGTTCTGCGGAAGCGGCGCCATCTCCGGCCAGTCCTTGATATTCGGCCCGAACTGGATCTCTGCCGATGGATCCGCCTCCCCTTTGCTGTCAAATACGCGGTTCGCGTAAATGCTCGCGTCAAAATGATAGACAGGATTCTTGTATTCCACATCCAGATCCGTTGCCGGGGTCAGATATCCCTTATTTGCAGCCGTTGCGGCGATCGAACGCGCGTCCATCAGCGCTACGGATGCTATCTGTCCGTTCTGGATCCTGGAGCCTTCACGGTTCGGGAAGTTCCTTGTAGAATGGCGGATACTGAATGCATGATTTGCCGGCGTATCCCCCGCGCCGAAGCAAGGACCGCAGAACGCTGTCTTCATAACCGCGCCTGCCGCCATCAGATCCGCCGCCGCTCCATTACGGATCAATTCCATATATACAGGCATGGACGCCGGATATACATTGAGCGTAAAGGCATCGCATCCAATGCTCTTCCCCCGCATGATATCAGCCGCCGCACAGATATTTTCAAATCCGCCGCCTGCACATCCTGCGATCACGCCCTGCTCAACATACAGCCTTCCGTTCCGGATCTTATCCTGCAGACTGTAGTCGATGTCGTCTCCGAAGCTTACCCTTGCGCGCTCTTCGACATCGTGAAGCACATCCGGAAGGTTGGCGTTCACTTCCTCGATCGTCAGAGCATTGCTTGGGTGGAACGGCATAGCGATCATCGGCCTGATCTCGCTTAAATTCACATACACAAGTCCGTCGTAATATGCGACAGCTCCCGGATTCAGCTCCCTGTAGTCGTCGATCCGTCCATGCACCGCATAGTATTCCTCGATCGTCTCATCCGTCTTCCAAATAGAAGAAAGACAGGTTGTCTCTGTCGTCATGACGTCGATACCGATCCGGAAGTCAGCGCTCAGCTTATCCACACCGGGGCCGACAAATTCCATCACTTTATTATTTACATAGCCATTCTGAAAGGTCGCCCCGATAATCGCGAGCGCTACGTCCTGCGGACCTACGCCCTTCACCGGCTCCCCGTCAAGATAAATGCCGACCACACCCGGCATCGGGATATCGTATGTTCTGGAAAGAAGCTGCTTTACAAGCTCCGGCCCTCCTTCCCCCATCGCCATCGTTCCAAGCGCGCCGTAACGCGTGTGGCTGTCAGAGCCAAGGATCATCTTCCCGCCGCCTGTGAGCATCTCGCGCGCGAACTGATGGATCACCGCCTGATGCGGCGGCACGTAAACTCCGCCGTACTTCTTCGCGCATGTAAGGCCAAACATGTGGTCGTCCTCATTGATCGTTCCGCCTACCGCGCAAAGGCTGTTGTGGCAGTTCGTCAAAACATATGGGATCGGAAATTTCTCAAGACCCGACGCTCTTGCTGTCTGGATGATGCCTACAAATGTAATGTCGTGAGAAGTTAATTTATCAAATTTAATCTGAAGATGTTCCATATTGCCGGAGGTGTTGTGATCTGCGAGAATATGATACGCCATCGTCTCCCCGGCTGCCTCCTCCTTCGTCACCGGCCTGCCCATCTTCGCCTGTATGGCTGCGGCTGCTTCCGCGGTATCTTCCATGATTTCTGTTCCGTCAAGTAAATAAACACCATTGTCGTATAACCGAATCATAATGTTCCTCCTCTTCGTTGTTTATCTGTCCATTATAATATCGTATTCATGTATACACAAGTACAAAATTCAAAATACTACCGCTTTTATCAGCCAAAATTCTACCGCTTTCCGTCGAAGCCTGTTTTCTCCGCAGGATACCCGCACAGCGTCCTCGCGGATAACGCATCGTTCCAGTAATATAATCCCGGCGTCTCGCTTACGCGGAACATAGCAAAGAGATCCTCCATATCCGGACAGATATCAGGGAAAATATTCTGCAGTCCCTGAAAAAGCTCTTCATTATAATATAAGGTTCTCCTGTCGTTCCAGATCGCATTATAAGAGATGTCCGCCTCCACAAGATCCTGAAACATATGGCTTCCATAGCTCAGCTCCGGCATATACCCGGCGCGTCTGTCGGACACTTCGCAGATTCCCCGGAATCCGGAAATATTGGCAAAGCTTACCGGAACGCCAAGCTCCGGAGATGAAGTGCCGAGCCTTCCGGGCGCTACCAAAAGAAGATTCGCCCCTTTCCCCTTAAAATAATGATTGATCCTTCCGACAGCCTCCGCCGCTTTCGGCTTGGAAACATACGGATAATTATAATACTGGATCGGATCGATCTGAACCACCGCAGTAATTGGTATTTTCGAGGAATTTCCCATGGAGGAGTCCTGAATGTGAAAGAAGATCTGATCCTCAGGAAGCTCCGGGATCTCAATCCGTTTCCCCTGCTTTCCGGTACTCAGCGGACGGCACTGGACAAGATTCATGACAAAATCCCCATTTTCATCCAGATTAACCGTATATTCAATGTCAACCGGATTCTGGTAGGCTTCCTCCAGCGTCCGGAGTATCTTCTGCATGAAATTTGTAAAATCCTTATTTTCCAAAAGCTTCTGACAGGTAACAAACCATACCTCTCTCCACCGCCCCATCCGTTTCAGGGAATCCTCCGCCTCATAATCGCGCTCCATAACGCTGCTCTTAAACCAGCGCGGAAGCTGATCCAGAATTCGATCCACAGGAATCGTGGTAAGCGCATTTTCCTCAATATCCAAAACATCCATGTTTCTTTGGGAAAACCGGTGGCGATCCGCACAGCTTCCATACATAGACACCGCAGGCCGGTCCAGATTCACAAGCCTTGGGTAGTCGTTTTCCGTACGATCCACCGCCCTCGTTCCAAGTCCGGTGACGATCCGCAAAAGGCCGGCGGACGGATCCATGTCCTTATCCAGCCGGTAGAAGCTCCGGCTGTACCCCACGCCCGCCGCCGACGGGAAGAAGAGATTCCCATAATATGAGCCGGAAACCCGCTGTACCAGAATCCCCATCTGCTCGTCATTGCGCTCCAGCCCCTGGATCCTCCGGTACTCAAGGGCGGAAATATCCATCGTGCTGGCATAGACTGTGCGGACTGCATCCTCAAAAGCGCACAGCCGCTCCTCTGCGCTTCCCCGGTTGACACAGAAAACAGATTCGTATTTTCCCGCAAAGGCATTGTCAAATCCATCCTCCAAAAGGCTTGACGAGCGCACGATAATGGGACTTTGTCCATAGTAATCCAGAAGTGCGCGGAACTTATCGCGTATGTTCGGCGGAAATTCCCCGGACAAGAGCGCCGCCTTCAGCGCGTCAGACCGCTCAAAGTACCCCTCCTCTGTCCGCTGTGCGATCCTCATTTCCCAACAATTGTTGGACACAATATAAGTATAAAACACGTCCGAACCGATGTAAAAGGAATCGTGCGTTTCATGATATTTCTCATATTCCGGTACATGTGAATGAACGATCTTTCTTGCAAGAAGCATTCCGCACGCCTTCCCGCCGATACAGCCGCTTCCAACGATCCGATCCCAAAGCTTGAAATAATCCTTCGGCGTGAAATACTGTTTTACCATTTTCTGAATCCGGGGATCCTTTGTCATCGTACTCTCCAGAATCTGCTGCTCTGTATCGCTGCTGAAGGTCCCGTGTTGATATTCCATCTTCGCCAGTGAGAAAAACCGGTCGTAGCTGTCAAAATTCTGATCCTGCTTTGTAGTATTTTCCTCCTCCAGCAGCTGATAGTATCTGCTCAGAGCTACGCCGTCTTTCAGCGGGCGGAACTCCTTTTCCTCCCTTGTACACGCCTGGATCATAAACATTTCCGTGGAATAGCGGTTCCATACCTTCAAAGGATGCAGATAGATCTTATCATTACTGTATACGTCCAGGAGAAGCTGCGTCGTGTCCCGGATCCTGGCTATCGCTTCAAAAGAATGCCTGCCCCTGATGACAGGAAAATATGCGACTGTGTCCAGCCGGAACAGGTAAGGACACGTCACACGGAAAAAATTTCCCATCATCAGATCCGTATACCAGACCGATTGCAGGGCCGAGAGGCTGTCAAACACATAAAACGCATCCCTTCCTTCCTCTGTGATCCGGTTATAGATATCAATCGTAAATGCTTCGAACCCCTTATCCGGATCAAATTCATAGATCTTAAGTCCCTTCCGGGGCGTCAGAAGCGGCTTGTGGTTTGCAAACCTCATATAAATCAGATTTCTTCCGTCCCTGATCGCCTGTTCAGCAAAAGGCACGGCGAAAAAGAGAAATTCATCCAGATTTGACACGCTCCATACTACGTTATCGCCCATGCGGATATAGTCAAGAAGCTTATCCATGCACGGTATTCCGCTTTCAATCTTATCAAATGCTCCCACTGTAAACCTCCTTCCAGAAAAACAGGACGCCGAAAGAGCCAGATCCCTTTGGATCCTGGTTCTTGCAGCGCCCTTGCTGACAGTATTTTTCATTCATTTTAAAGAATTGTACCATATAAAAACACAGTTGTTAAGGAGGAATCCCAGAGAAAATAATATTCTGAAAAGAAACGTACAGGAATATTTTTTATCCATACTTTCTTAAGCTTTCCTTAATAAATTTAAGAAAAACCTAATTAAATACACATATTTTAGACACAATTTGGGGATATACTATGTAACAGATAAATGAGTTGGAACTCATTTATCTCCCCCTCATAAAGTAACACGCTCCGGCGGAAGCCGGGGTGTCGCACTTTCATTCTCATTCCTTTATGATAAAATTAACAACGACAGAAAAGGAGAGGTCAGCGGAAGACCTCTTCTTTTTGTTGCCATGCATACGGGGCAATCCGGCGTCATAGACGCCCTCAATTTATTACCAGAAAATACAATCGTAACTTTTACTTTAGATTAACTTTAGATTTGTTTCACTTTTTAAACATACTTTGGACACATTTTG
>CAZPXF010000071.1:0-11863 GCA_964590945.1 uncultured Lachnospiraceae bacterium
CGCTTCATCCATAGCAAGGGTAGCATTGAGGAGTTTCTCGGAGTTTTGGATTGCGTTGTATACATCGCGCCAGCTCTCGTTCTTGACTGCCCTGATAAAAGTACTTTTCACCTCTTCGTTTGGAATGAATGCCTCCCGGGTTTTGTTATCATATGCAAGATATCCCAAATGAACCAATAACGTCAAAACATCATCCGAGGAATCGAATGTAGTCATATCATTCTGGAATGACTCCACATCAATCTTACACTTTTCGCCCCCTAGCATCCTTACAACCTGCTGCTTCAAGCCATCATAATCCATGGAAATATAGATCTTCAATGACTCATAGGTTTCTGTCTGTGACCAGTAATTCTGAAACTCTTCATTATCAATTGCCTCCATAACGGAGTTGGGACTGTATACATGCCCCGTTCGATTCAGATAGTATCCGTCATACCACTTTTGCATCTCCGAAAATGGAAGTTCACTGTTCTTACACAGTTCTCGAACTTCTTTCTCGGTAAATCCGACATATTTTGCAATCCCGCCTGGTGCAATCATAGTCAACTCTCTAAAATTATTAAGGGCGGACTGCGTGCCATACTTCTTGATCGGAAGAATACCTGTGATGTAGGCCAGTTTCACGAATTTATCCGCAGGTGAGCCTTTAAACAGTCCCCGAAGAAACGTAATATATTCTGTTTGCAGGCTCTTATTATCCTTATCTTCCCGGAAAATACAATCCCATTCATCTATAATGATGACGAACTGTTTCCCTGCCTTATCATTAAGATTTGCAAGAACAGCCGGGAGTGAAACTGCCTTTTCATCAACGAAATCAGGATACGCCTCTCTGAGCTCACGGATAACTTCACTATGAAAATAACTGATCACATCAGAAACGGTTCCTGCTTTGATTGCTGGAGCTGCGCTGGTTTTCATCCACTGGATGTCCAGGCTGATCACGTCATATTTGTTCAAATGCTGTTCAAAAGACGGATCCTTTGCAATCTCCAGATTTTCAAATATTTCCTTTGAATCACAGCCTTTGCTGTAATAAGTTGTAAGCATCCTCGCTGCAAGTGTCTTTCCAAAGCGTCTCGGACGGCTGGAAGCAATCAGATGTTTTTCCTTATCGATCTGATTATTCATATATTGAATCAGTCCGGTCTTATCAACATAGATATCATTCTTTACAACCCTGGCGAACGATTCATTCCCCGGATTCAAATATAATCCCATTCATCAGCCCTCCGCATAGTATTTGGAACCTCTCCAGATTTTCAACTTACAGCCAATCAGACTGCGTTTTCAAGTCTAATCTGCACAGGTTTTTTGATATGCCTACATCACTTTGCAATCTATCTTACACAATAAATACCGTCCCCATCACCTGAACATTATATTCCTCACATATTTGCAGCGCTCTTTCAAAATCCTTTGATTTCATTTCCTGAATCTTCCCACAAATGATCACCTGGCGTATCTCTCCCATTTTGGAAAGGTTATTCCCATTTATACAAGGATTCCCGACCTCTTCCAGAACTACGCCTTTTAACGAAGCGCCATCGATCAGACGCCTGATAAAATCACCGCCTGCCTCATCCTCTTCTCCAATCTTAATCAAACAGATCTGCTTAATATCAGCTATCTTCGCCTTCTCCACAATTCCAGCCAAAATCATATCAAAACTCTGTTCACGTGTCAACTTTATTCTACCACTATAACATATCCTGTAAAACAGGGAATCAATTCCGGAAAGAAGCCTCTTTTTCTCCCTTTTTTCTTCTTCATAGATTCCGAAGTTATAAACAGGGAAATTCTCAATCAGTTCTTCCGGAGAGTTCACCTTTCCTCCCAATGCCCACACAAGCATTTCCCAGCCAGCGATCAGACATGCGCCAAGAAAAGCGCCCAGCAAAATCCATTTTTTACTGACGGACGCCGTCGCACTGATCTCCTCAGCTTCCGTATCATCATCTGACTGCTTGCTTAAGCTATTATAAGTTTCCAAAACAGCAGTCTGCTCTTCCGAGAATCCCGAAGACAATGTATTAATCTTATTCTGATAATCATAGACTATATTATAAACATTATCCTGGGTTGTTCCTACATCATCGTCCTTCCCCTTCTGATAGAACTCGTTCGTAAGGGTGATTTTATGTTCTCCATATATTTCCTGCGCTTTTTTTGCATAAGCGGAGACGGCGTCTTCAACCACCTCCGTCATAGCCATTACCCCTTCCTTGGAAAGGCCGCGTATCGTAATATACATAGATTCCCTGGAAGTCTCATCATCAAAAACCACTTTGCTATCCGTGGTCAATTCCAACCCATTTTCCGCATCATAAGACACAGAGATCAGATCCTGAACATCACTGACCTCTATATTATCAGCGGCATCCGCGATATCCTGCATAACGTCCTCAGTAAGGAAGCTTGATTTATACGCGCGCAGAAGCTCTGCAGAATTATTTCCAAATTCCACATGATACTGAAGAACATTCTTGTTGACAGCCGTGCGATCCAGCTGCATAACCGCAGCGTTCTCAATATATTCTTCCCTCTCTGCCTTCATATTCTCGAAGCGCATCACTTGATTCACAGCACTCTGCTCTTCCTCCGTAAGCCGGGACATCATCTCATCCAGCTGTTCTTCCGGACTGAGCGTCTCCTGCTCCTCTAACTGCTTTTTGAGGTCGCGGGAATCTTTCAAATACTTTACGCCGCCCAAAACGACCGCGCCGATGACCATCGCCGCAAGAATGCTGCGCCAGCGTCTCAGCACTCTCCATATATAGTCAACCAGTAATAATTCTCTTTCTTCCTGCTGATAACTGTTTTCCATTTTCTCATGCTCTCCCTTATAATTCATCTTGCCCCGTCATGCTTTAACACAACGAAAACGGTTTTCAGCAAAATACGTATATCAAGGCCAAGGCTCCAGTCTGTAATATATTTCGTATCCAGCTTCACAATTTCTTCAAAGTCCGTAATATCACTTCGCCCGCTGACCTGCCACATTCCGGTTATGCCCGGTTTGGTCGCAAGCCGTTTCTTATGGTGATCAGAATATTGCTCATACTCTTCCACTGTCGGCGGCCTTGTCCCCACAAGACTCATATCTCCTTTTAACACATTCCAGAACTGAGGAAACTCATCCAGAGAAGTATTGCGGATAAAACTTCCGATCCCTTTGATAATGCGGGGGTCATTTTCCATCTTAAACATCAGTCCCTGCATTTCATTCTGGGCCATCAGTTCTTTCTTTCTCTCTTCCGCATCCATATACATAGAGCGGAATTTATAAATACGAAATCTTCTTCCGTTCTTTCCAACTCTCACCTGCGAGAAAAAGATTGGTCCCGGACTCTTGATATAGATGATCGGCCCCAGGATAATAACCAGAATTCCCGTGATCAGAACTCCAACCAATCCTCCCAGTATATCCAGTCCGCGCTTGGCAACCAGTTCTCTTGCTGATGCCATACCAATGCTTGTCGTAAGTACTGTGTACCCCGAAAAATCCTCCACATAGGTTTTTTCACTGATCTCCTGATGCTCAGCAATCACTTTATGTATCGTAATTCCTGATATGATACATGTATCAAATATATTTTGTATCTGCTCCGAATCTTTATCATAGTAAATAAAGACCTCGTCCACGATATGATTGAACATAAATGCGCGCGGGATATCATCGTACCCGATCACTTCTTCTCCTTCAATCAGTTCTCCTACGCAGCTGCGATCCGTTATAATAACGCCGCCCAACCGGTAATTTTTATAACGGTTTTCATGGCTGCTGATAATAAGGCGTCTCACCTTTTCTTCCTCTCCACAGAAAAGAACCGAACGGTATTCTTCACGATTCTGAATCCTTCTTCGGACGATTCTTTTTAGAACTATTCTCCCAAAATATACGAAAACAATTCCTGAAAACCACGTGAGAATAAACACCTTTCTTGAAAAAGTTTCCGACGTCTTTGCTACAAACATGTATACCAAAGCACATACAATAATATAACTCACATATAAGACCGTCTGTTTAAGTTCTTCCGTATGCCCTCTTCTTATGATCCCTTTGTAGCTCTTCTGCACAACAACAACACAGAATTGAATCAAAAAAAGCACCACACTCATCTGACGATAGATTTCAACCTTATACAGCCAGACCATCCCATGCCGGATCACATAAGAAATGACAAATGCCACCTGGAGCATGATCATATCCAGAATCATGAAATCAAAGTGTTTATAAAAGCTTCCTCTTCCACGTTTATACATCGTTTATTCCACCTGCAGCAGTTCTCTTTCACTCATCCCAAGCGCTGACGCTATCACCGCATCCATATCATAATACTTATACTCTCCAAGCCGGCCGCCGAAGATAACATTGTGTTCTCCTTCCGCCAGCTTCCTGTATTCTTCATAAAGCTTCGTGTTTCTCTTGTCATTGACCGGATAATATGGTTCGTCCCCCGGCTGCCATTCCGAGCTGTACTCCCGGCTGATCACCGTCTTTGGCTGCGTTCCAAATTCAAACCACTTATGCTCGATGATCCTTGTCCACGGTGTCTCCTTATCTGTATAATTCACCGCAGCGTTTCCCTGGAAATTCGGCATATCGAGCACTTCTGTCTCAAACCGTACGGACCGGTACTCCAGTGTTCCAAGTTCGTAATCGAAGTATGCGTCGATGGCGCCTGTATAGACGACCTTCTCCGCCAAAGCGTCATACCCGGCTTTCTTTTCAAGATAATCCTCATTCAGCCGGACCTCAATGCCATCCAGCATATTGGCAACCATCTTCGTATATCCGCCCATCGGGATTCCCTGATAAAGCGCATTGAAATAGTTGTTATCAAATGTCAGCCGGACCGGAAGCCTCTGAATGATAAATGCCGGAAGCTCGCTGCATGGCCTTCCCCACTGCTTCTCGGTATAACCCTTCACCAGCTTCTCATAAATATCACGCCCCACAAGACTGATTGCCTGCTCTTCTAAATTCTGCGGCTCCCCGGTAATCTCTTTTCGCTGCTCCTCAATCCTGGCGGCAGCTTCTTCCGGCGTCACAACGCCCCACATCTTGTTAAATGTGTACATGTTAAAAGGCATGGAGTACAATTCCCCATGATAATTCGCAACCGGCGAATTCGTAAACCGGTTGAACTCTGCAAATTGATTGATATATTCCCACACTTTTTTATTGTTTGTATGAAAAATATGAGCGCCGTACTTGTGGACGTTGATCCCCTCAATGACCTCCGTATACACATTGCCTGCGATATCAGGCCTTTTATCAATGACAAGAACCTTCTTCCCCTTCTTCCTGGCCTCATGCGCAAACACCGCGCCGTAAAGACCTGCCCCTACAACGAGGTAATCATACTTCATAAACTGATTTCTCCCATCTAACAGACTGGTCTTAGTATAACATATTTTTACTTTATTGCAAAGAACAAATAGGCAAACCCGGCGCTAAAATCCGGCATATTTGCGAAAAACAGGAAACACTTTTATCTTTTCACCCTCTCGTACCTCGCAAAATAATACTCCAGATCAAAATAGGTCTGCTCCTCGCTGATACCCGTCATCTCCCATTCCGGATCTTCATCGAGATTCGGGAAATACGCATCTGCCTCATATGCATAGTCAATTTTTGTCACATGCGCAGCATCGCAATAAGGCAGAAGCCGTTTATAAACGCTTGCTCCGCCGATGCAATAGATTTCCTGATCATCATATTTCTTTAATTCTTTCAAAAGCTCTCTTATTGAATGAACAACGATTGCTCCCTCTGCCTGATAAGAAGGATTCCTTGTGAGCACTATGTTGACACGGTTTTTTAAAGGCCTTCCTCCCGGGAAGCTCTCCAGTGTCTTTCGCCCCATAACAATTACATTGCCGGTTGTCGTCTCCCGAAAAAATTTCATATCGGATGGGATGCTTACTAAAAGCTTGTTGCCGCGTCCGATCGCCCAATTCCGGTCTACCGCTACGATTAATTTCATCATTACTGTTCTTCTCTCCTATAAGCTAATGTTTTTAATACATTATTATTTTTATCTTGACACATAAAATCTCCAGTGCTACTATCATTCTACAAGAATCTTTGTTTTTGGCAGTACAGCCAGTTTCTAGTCCGAATCGTATTCTCATTTCTGAATACATTCAAAAATATTCACATAATTTTGCACTTTGATAACTGAACAGGCTTTACATACGTGTTGTTTTTCATTATAATGTAAGTATACATAATAATGAAAGTGAGTGATCGAAAGTGAGTGATTATTACATGCCTGCAAGCGCAGAATTCAAGGACAATCTCAGAAAAGAAAAACTTTTCTTACAAGAACTCTTAACTTATCTTGACAACAAAGATTATGATCGCATCCGAGAAAAGCTCGTCTCTAACATTGAACGGGTCGAACAAAGTCTTCAAGACTGATACGCCGGTGCACGCATCCGTGCACTGGCATATATTCCCATAGCAATTATTTCTTTCACGTTGTAAAGCCTGTTGAGTGATCAATGTCTGCCTTTCCCCTACACTGCAACCGGTATATTCCGGATCTGCTCATGCGTCCGGTAATGATCCAGCCTCACATCGTCCGTCGTAAAATCATAGAAGTCCTTCACCTCCGGATTCAGCCAGAATGTCGGCGCCGGAAGCGGCTCGCGGCTGATCAGATCCTCCACAAGCGGGATGTGGCGGTCGTAAATATGGGCATCCGAAATCATATGCACAAGCTCTCCCGGCGTCATATCACACACCTGTGCAAGCATGTGCACGAGGACGGCATACTGGCACACATTCCAGTTATTTGCTGTCAGTATATCCTGGGAACGCTGGTTCAGGATCGCATTTAGCACGAGTTTTTCGGAGTCCTTTTTCTTTGTGACATTGAATGTCATACTGTATGCACAGGGATACAGATTCATCTCATGCAAATCCTGATGCACGTAAATATTTGTTATAATCCTTCTGCTGTATGGATTGTTTTTCAGATCATAAATCACGCCGTCAATCTGATCCAGATATACAAAGCCGTCCTGGATCTCCGCGCTTGGGTAAGACGCCAGAACTTCCCCCGGCTTTTCTTTATGATGTGCATACTTCTCTCCAATCTGATAACCATAGGCCTTGCCGATCGAGCCGTCTTTGTCCGCCCAGCTATCCCAGATATGGCTGTTCAGCTCTTTTATATTGTTTGATTTCTTCTGCCAGATCCATAGCAGCTCGTCGACGCAGCTTTTAATTCCCGTCCGTCGAAGTGTCAATGCCGGAAACTCTTTTGACAGATCGTACCGGTTTACGACTCCGAATTTTTTTATCGTATAGGCGAGCCGTCCATCCTCCCAGTGCGGACGTACCTTCTCGCCCTCCGTACTTGTTCCGTTTTCCAAAACGTCTCTGCACATATTTATAAAAATCTGATCCGCATAACTCATGATCTATTCCTCCGCATTTCCTACTGTTTTTTCAAGCTGCCTGCGAAGCGCTGAGCGTTCCTTCACAGTCAGATTCCGGAACACCTTCTTCTCGATGCGCCGGTGCTCCGTTTCCATCTTTTTTCGTATATTATGAGCTTTCTCTGTCAGGAAAATATTCTTCCTGCGCTTATCCTTCGCATCCGAAACAGTCAAAATAAATCCCTTTTCCTCCAAACGGCGAAGAAGTCCTGTTACTGTTGGATTTTTCAGTTCCAGGTAACGCTCTACATCGATCTGGTGTATTTCTTCTTTCTCCGTGTGGAAAAGATATTCCAGTACGTGGAACTGTGAAGATGTGAGACCAATCTGACGGATACATGCGTTGAATTCCCGTTCCAGCTCGTTTTCCACCTGCCATAGCAGCAGGGATAAATTTCTTTTTTCCATCTCATCACCGCCATCTGTTGTCCGGCATGTACTTTTACACTTTACCGGGATAAAACAGGACTGCCTGAATCTCCTCGGATTCTATGCAGTCCTGATATTATCCATATGTTCACTCCCTGGAATCCGGTTTACAGATTCGCTCAAACGCCATGTCATATCCATCATTGCCATAATTCAGAGAACGGTTAACGCGGCTGATCGTCGCTGTAGATGCTCCTGTCTTGTCCGCAATCTCAAGATACGTCTTGTGGTCTCTCAGCATCTTTGCCACTTCAAATCGCTGCGAGAGTGACAGCAGCTCATTCACTGTACACACATCCTCAAAAAAAGTATAACACTCATCTCTGTTCTTCAGACTTAAAATCGCATCGAAAAGAAAATCGACCGCTTCTGTTTTGATCTTTTTATTCATAACTCGTCTCCTTCCGATATAATGCTATGAATATTTTACCACAGTGAAATTTTAAAGTAAAGGCAAATGTGAGATATTGCAACCGGCTGCAGCAGCCGACCGGATAACTCTGCGTTACTTTTCAGAATCCCCGTCCTCCTGTTCCTTCAGATTCAGGACCATCACTGCAAAAAACTCGCCGACAGTCGGCCTCTTCAGAAACGGATAACTCAATTCTTCTGTTATAAGCTCCCGGTTTTCCCTCCACATTCTGTCGACCAAAGTCCGAAGACTCCGCTCTACGGCTCCGTAAGTAATCTGATAATGCTTCGCTGTCTCCGAATACAGCCTTTTGGTCACTGACCACAGGCGTTCCTCTTCCTCCAGCGCCAAATGCAGTGCATATACCGCATAACGGAAGCCTGCATAGTCCGGTCTGGCTCCCATTTTCAGAAGCGTCCTTCCAATCAATCTTTCCATTTTATCCCCCGTCATTGTACTATCTTCTCCTCCGCTTCTAATACAATTGATTTCAAGCCTTTTTGGCAGATAATCAGCTCTTCCTCTGAAAGTAATGTCAGAAAACACGCAATACTCTGACAGGAAAAGCCATGTTTTCCATGCTCATGGCTCCAATAAGAACGAACGGAAACCTGCAGCGCCTCCGCCATCTCCTCCTGCGTAAGTCCATGGCTGGATCTATAAGAAACCACCTCCATCCTGAAAAATGCGGAAATAAACTTATTTAGACTCTGATTCATGATAACCCCTCCCATGTTCCGACATTTTTAGAAAAATTTTACTCGTTGCGGCGAGGTTATACCATGATGCATACTTCCGGTATTTCTTCCTGTGTATATAGAAAAAGCCGCCTTACGGCGGCGGATTACCACATCCCGGAAAGATTCCAGCAATTTTTCAAGTTACTTTAACTTCAAGACAAAAGTGCTGTCAAAAAGTAAATACATCTTGTCTTATTCTAAAAATGTATCTTACTCACTATATTGACAACACTCCATTATAAAATACCATAATTCAAATAGTATTTCAATTTACATTCTTAAAAGAAGCTATTTTTACATTCTTAAAAGAATCTATTTGAGGGGATTATTTTCCCTCCGCTGCTTTATGAATCCGAGCAGCTTCTCCTTATCTGTCGATATCACCTGCTCCTCCGGGAAACCGGTCTCCGCCAAAAGCTGTAACGGAACGGCAAAATCTGCAATCTGCCCTTCAAAATGTGCGTCGCTTCCCACGGAAATATATGTACCGTACTTCTTTGCCTTTTCGAGCATTGTACGGACGTTATCCACGCCATTGCCCCGGAAGCTCCCCGGCCTTAGAGAGGATGCATTGATTTCCAAAGCAACCCTGTGCGCCGCCGCTTCCCTTGCAAGGAGGTCGTAATCCAGCGGATAACGGACGTCGTCCGGATGTCCGATTATGTCCACATATGGACATTTTTCCATCGTATTAACGTATGCCATCGTATTGACTTCTTCTCCCCTGCTCACACGGTAGCATGGCACATGGATGCTGGCGATCACGATATCCATATCCTTCAAAACAGGTTCTGCAAGATCGATCGTTCCATATTCATCCATAATATTAAGCTCCACGCCGAGCAGAAGGCGGATTCCATAATAATCTCTCGGAATGATCTTATAATTTGAGAAATGAAAATCCACACAGGTTCCCGGCATCTCCTTTGCGTGCTCAGTAAGCGCAAGAGCCTCAAGCCCCTTTTCCTTTGCAGCCAGCGCCATCTCACGCATTGTATTATATGCATGTCCGCTCACGATCGTATGTGCATGCGTATCTGTCAATAGTTTCAAAATAATCCCCTCTTTCTTACTGTAATACTTCCGTCTGGTGGCTCTGTGCAGACCCACATATGATATCCTAACCCAAAATCAATTTTTTGTAAATAGCCGCGTCTTCCGGAGCCCGGGCCATCCTCCTCTTTTGTGCGGACAATCTCCATCCGGCGTCCTCCGCTCACAACCGAAAGCTTTCCAAGTCCCCGCGCCAGTCCCGCGCCTGTATATTTTAAATAGGCCTCTTTCATCGCCCATATATCATAAAATTCTTTATAATTACACCCCTTTAAATACTCCTGTTCCTCCGCCGAATAAAATCTTTCGGCAATCCTTTCCCGCTGACGCCGGTTGTCCTCTATTTGAATATCAAGGCCGACTTCTGAACCTGCAAACGCACATGTCCAATATTCCCCGCTGTGGCTGATGGAAAAACAGATTTCCGGGTGGTGAATAAAATAAGGTTTTCCTGCCTCGCGTTTCGCCAGGTCATAATTCTTCTCACCGTATATCCGGCGCGCCGCCTTTTCAAGAAGCCGATGAGATTCCTGCTGATTTCCCTTTTCAATTTTACAATAACAAACGATTATTTCCATCTTTTCCCCTGTTTTTTTAAAATAACTTTTTTAAAATATTGCTCCAAATGGCTTGCTCTTTTTTCCGTATTATGCTAATATCAGAAACATATTAGATACATTCTGGCTTTCTTCAAAGCGGATCTAATATTTCATTTGGTCTATGGCAATTCGCCACTTGTCCTGCATTTTACTCTTAATAATCATATCTGGAAAGGAGCTATTCTATGTTTCAAAGTAATCTCACATCTGATCCGGCAAATCTTGCATCACTACGATCAGTACCCATCGATTGGGCCAAGGTGACCGGCCCTGTCGATATCCCCATGACAAATGACTATCTCTTCCGTGCAGTATTTCAAACGGAAAATGAGATCCTGAAAGCGCTGATCTGTTCTCTGCTTCATTTTGATCCGCAAAATGTGATGTCCGTTGAAGTCACTAATCCCATTATACTCGGTACGAGCATCAATGCCAAAGATTTTATTCTGGATATTCAGGTTCTATTTAACAACTCTTCCATTATCAATCTGGAGCTTCAGGTAATCAATCAGCACAATTGGCCGGAACGCTCTTTGAGTTATCTCTGCCGTTCCTTCGATAACCTGAATAAAGGGAGTGATTACAAAGAGGTCAAACCCGTCATTCAAATTGGAATCCTTGATTTCACACTTTTTCCCGAACATCCGGAGTTCTATTCTACCTATTGGATGATGAATGAAAAAACACATCAAATCTATAGTGACAAATTACGTTTATCTGTGGTAGACTTAACTCAGATACATATTTCTTCAGAAGAAGATAAATATTATCACATAGATATGTGGGCATCCTTTTTTAAAGCAAAGACGTGGGAGGAATTAAAAATGCTAGCAAGCATGGATACAAGCATGGATACAATCATCGAACAGGCTAATGCCGCCTATTACAGACTCTCAAAAGAAGAACGGATCCGCCAGCAATGTGAAGCCCGGGCAGAATACTATCGTATGGAAAAGACACGGCAGCGCGAGGAGGAAGAAAATCAGAAAAGAGTCGAGGAAATACGAAAATCAGAAGAAAATATACGGAAAATGCGGGTGGAAACGCGGAAAATGCAGGAAGAAACGCGGAAAATGCAGGAGGATAATCAAGAAAAACTCAAGATAATTCGAAAAACGCAGGAGGAAACGCAGAAAATGCAGGAGGATAATCAAGAAAAACTCAAGGTAATT
>CAZPXF010000072.1:0-11819 GCA_964590945.1 uncultured Lachnospiraceae bacterium
GCCGCTTATCCTGCCGCATTGCAGTCTCACTTATCCTGCACGCAGACGTCTTCCTCATTCAGCCGGTTCCGTATATGCCCGCTCTTTCCCCCTGTCTTCTCCAGGAGGAAAATACTGCCGATCTGCATGGACTTATCCAGCGCCTTGCACATATCGTAAACAGTCAGAAGCGCTACGCTGACTCCTGTCAGCGCCTCCATCTCCACCCCGGTCTTACCGGTGACACTGACCGTACACGTGCACCAGATCTCCCGCTTTTCCGGCGCCATCTCGAAATTTACGCTGCATTTTGAGATCGGCAGGATATGGCACATCGGAATCAGCCCGGACGTCCGCTTTGCCCCCATGATCCCGGCGACTGTCGCCGTTCCCAGAACATCTCCCTTTCCAACAGTTCCCGACTCTATCGCATCGTAAACCTCCTGATTCACCGTGATCTTTCCCCTGGCAACGGCCACACGAACCGTATCTGCTTTTTCGGATACATCCACCATCCGCGCGCTGCCATTTTCATCAAAATGTGTCAATCCTCCCATATCTTTTCTCCAATCATTCCTGCCAGATCATCCCGCGCAGCCCTCACCTCAGGAAAAGCATCTTCTCCTCGGAAAGATGCAGATATTCCGGTACGCCCTTTTCCTGCAGACAGGCAAGCTCCTCCCGCTGGACAAACCAGCAGACCGGTTCCGGCTCCGGTTTCGGTTCCATTCCGGGTTCCAGTTCAGATTCCGGATCTGTTCCCCGCCTGGAAGGCTGCAGATAAAACTGTCTCTCAAAAGGCAGCTCCGCGATGCTCTCTACGTTTACTTTCATTATATTTGCCGTGGACTTTGGCTCCCACACCGGCTCAAAATCGTGTGCACGATACCCGAAATACATAGCATACTCCGGAATTTTTCTTGTTGTTTTAAGCGTTACGCCCCAATCCGGGATCTCCGCTTCCTGATCGCCCAGACGCCGCAGACCGGCAAAATTCTTGCACCCGGTAAGACGAGCCGCTTCTCTTTTTTCCGGATTGGCGAACACGTCTTTTGTCCGGCCATATTCGATATTTGTCCCCTGATCCATGATCAGAAGCTCCTCGCCGAACCGGTAAATCTCATCCCGACTGTGGGATACCATGATCACCGTGCCCTCATAATCCTTCAGCATCTCCTGCATCTCCTGCTGCAGCCGGTTCTTCAGAAAATCGTCCAGCGCGGAAAACGGTTCGTCCAGAAGGATCACGTCCGGCTCATATGCCATGATCCTTGCAAGCGCCACTCTCTGCTGCTGCCCGCCGGAAAGCTCTCCCGGGAGCCGTTTTTCCAGTCCCTGGATCTGGAATTTTTTTACCATCTCCTGCACTCTGCTTTTCTTTTCTTCTTTTGTGCCTTTCAGTCCGGCGGAAATATTCTGCTCCACTGTCATCGCCGGGAACAGCGCATAATTCTGGAATAAATATCCGATGTTCCGGTTCTGCGGCCGCAGGTTTATTTTGCTGTCCCTGTCAAATAATCTATTTCCATCCACAACGATCCTTCCGGCGTCCGGCGTCTCGATTCCGGCAATGCATTTCAGCGTCATGCTCTTGCCGCACCCGGAAGCGCCCAGCACCCCGATCCTTCTGGAATTGCTTTCCAATTTCACCCGCAGATGGAAATCCCCCACCCGCTTTTCAATGTCTACGCTCACTGCCATTTTATCACCACACCTGTATTCTCCGCAACAACTACCATCGTTTTACATTTTTCATGGCTTTTCCCGAAATGATGTTCATCAGGAAAATCACTGCAAACGCGATCAGCATTACGATCATAACCCACACGCCCGCGGTCAGATAATCGCCGTCCTGAATAACCATCGCGATCTTCTGCGAGATCGTGCCGGTCTTCCCCGGAATATTTCCGGCAAGCATCGACGTCGCCCCATATTCCCCAAGGGCTCTTGCAAATGTCAGTATCGTCCCGGATGCAATTCCCGGCCCTGCCGTCGGTACGATCACCTTCCAGAATATCTTCATATCCGACATTCCAAGCGTCCGGCCCGCGTAGACAAGATTGACATCGATCTGCTCAAACGCCGCCCTCGCATTCCGGTACATCAAGGGAAATGCGATCACTGTGGCTGCGATGATGCATCCGAGCCATGTCTGCACAACCTTGATCCCAAACTGTTCATACAGGAAAATACCAAACGGTCTTCTTCTGCTGAAGAGCAGCAGAAGGAAAAAGCCGGCCACTGTCGGCGGCAGCACCATCGGCAGAGTCAGTACTCCATCGATAACCGCTTTCCTTCCCGGCGGCATCTTCACTACCTTCCGGGCGGCATAAATTCCAAGAAAAAAGGAGATAACTGTCGCTGCGATTCCGGTTTTTAACGAGATAAATAAAGGACTCCAATCCAGATTTTCCAATATTGCCCTGATCTCTTCCATTTTCCCTCCCGTATCTTTCCATTATAATACGCGCCGGGCGTATGAAATCCACACCCGGCTGCGTTATCTCTTACTCTTTGCTGTATAATACCATTACTCTACATTTGTGTCAAAATAATAGGAGTCAAATACTTCCTTAGCCTCGTCGGACAGAATAAACTGCTCGAATTCCTCCGCAGCTTTGATCTGTGCATCGTCGGCCTCGTCATTCTGTACCTGCGCGATCGGATAGATAACATTTCCTGTCAGGTCATAGCTGACTGTCTCGATAATGTCAAGATCATCCTCATAGCCGTAGGTATCCGAATAGTAGGTCGTTCCGACTTCGCAGGAACCCTCTACCACTGCGGATAGCACTTTACTTACGTTGTCCTGCTCGCTGATCTCAACGCCGCCAAGCGCCTCGGATACTTCCTCTGTCGTAATCTTGTCTGGCTCGTCCGTCTCATCGAGAATCCCAAGATTGATGAGCGCCTGACGGGTATATTTGCCAACCGGAACGCTTCCGCCTGCCAGGGCAATATTTGCCGCGTCGCCGATATTTTCCAGACCTGTAACCTTTGTTCCGCTGTCCTTTAATGAGATTACAACAACCTGATTATTTACAACATTGTGTCTCGTACCATCCACAACAAGTCCGTCTGCTTCGAGATCATCCATCTGCTTCTGGGCCGCAGAGAAGAACAGGTCGCACTCATAGCCCTCCTGAATCTGTGTCAGAAGTGTTCCGGAACTGTCTGCATTGTACGTGATCTTTACATTCGGATGCGTCTCATTGTATTTCTCTGCAAGCTCAGTCATAACCGTATTCAGGCTGGCCGCAATAAATACCTGGATCTCTGTCTCTTCCCCGCCATCTGCGGACTCTGAGGTCGATTCCGCTGCGGACGTCTCTCCGGCGTCGTCCCCGGATGAGGAG
The DNA here is from genome assembly GCA_964590945.1 of uncultured Lachnospiraceae bacterium. Taxonomy (GTDB): domain Bacteria; phylum Bacillota; class Clostridia; order Lachnospirales; family Lachnospiraceae; genus CAZPXF01. Next base: position 3,336 of record CAZPXF010000072.1, read on the forward strand.
CTGCTTCCGCATCCCATCAATAAAGTTCCCACCATTGCTGCCGCAAGAAGGCAGCTGACCACTTTTTTGAACATCTCTTTTCCTCCTTCAATCATGTTCTTTCTGTTTATTTTTATTTTCCACACTCGGATGTGTCTCCGGTTAATATTTGGATCCCGTGCTCCAGGTGTTCCAAAATAAACTCCAAACTTTCTTTCGCCGCTTTTTTGCTTCCCGGAAGATTCACAATCAATGTCCGGTTCCGGATCACCGACGCGCCTCTTCCAAGCATTGCCCGCCCGGTGACGGACAGGGAATACCAGCGGATGGCCTCCGCGATCCCCGGCGCGTTTCTTGTCGCAACCGCCATAGTCGCCTCCGGCGTACGATCCCTTTCCGAAAATCCGGTTCCGCCTGTCGTCAGGATCAGGTTTACCTGCCGTCCGTCCGCGAGGCGGATCAGCTCCTTTTCCAGCATTTTCTGATCGTCCGGGAGTATCATTCTCTCAACCACACGGTAGCCGGCCTCCTGCAGCATCCCGCAGATACATGGGCCGCTTGTATCCTTCCGTTCCCCCTGGAAGCCTTTGTCGCTCAATGTAACAACTGCGGCCGTGTAACGGGTGTCCGCCCTGGCAATGATCTTCATCTCATCTCCGACAGAGATCATTCCTCCCCGAACCACCCTTGCAAATACCCCCTGGGTCGGCATGATGCATTCCCCCATTTTATGGTAGATCTGGCAATGCGTATGGCATTCTTTCCCGATCTGCGTCATCTCAAGGATCACATCGCCGCACTGAAAGGTCGTTCCTACCGGAAGACTCCGGAAATCAAAGCCTTCCACAACCAGATTTTCGCCAAAAGCGCCCGGCTCTACATCTGCACCCTTCGCATTGAACGCATCGATCTTCTCAGCAGAAAGAAGGCTCACCTGGCGATGCCAGCTTCCGGCGTGCGCATCTGCTGTGATTCCAAAATCCGCCTGAAACTCTGCGGATTTCACATTTATCTTCTGAATCCCGCGCCTGTCGCTGGTACAGACCGCTCTTACAATTCCCATCTCTATCCTCCGATTCCCGCCATAGGGCGATTTTCGTGTATATCCTTGATCCTTTTCTTCTCGAAACCGTGCCGGGATGGCTTCCTGTAGATCCCCTCTCTGAAAATCTCCGCAAGCTCCGCATCGCTCCTGCCGCTCCTCATGGCAGATTTCAGATCCATATGGCTTTCAAAATTCAGACAGGGCTTCAGGATTCCATCTGCCGTCAGGCGTACGCGGTTGCATCTATCGCAGAATTCATGGCTCAGGGCGCTGATAAATCCGATCCTCCCGGCAAATCCCGGGATCCTGTAATACTTTGCCGGTCCGTTTCCCATAATCTCGGTCGTTTCCGTCATTGTTCCCCATGCCTTTTCGATCCGCGCCCGTACCTGATCCTCCGGGATCCCTTCGACCCTGTTTCCAAATCCAATCGGCATCCGTTCGATAAACCGGACGCAGACCGGCTGATCCCTCGCAAGTCCTGCAATCGCAGCCAGCTCATCCTCGTTAACGCCTGCCATCGGAATGCAGTTCATCTTCACCCGGATTCCGGAAGCGACGGTTCTTTCAATCCCTGCAAGAACTTCTGCAAGCCCGTTCCGCCCTGTGATCTCATAAAACCGCTCCGCATCCAGCGTATCCAGACTCACATTGATCCCGGACACGCCCGCATCCGCCAGTTCCGGAAGATACTTCGAAAGAAGCGCCCCGTTGGTCGTAACCGTAACCGAATCGATCCCGTCTGTTTCACAGATCCCGCGGATCAGGTTGCAGACGCCTTTTCGCACAAACGGCTCACCCCCGGTAATCTTGATCTTCCGGATCCCGACCCCCGCCGCGATCCGCACAAGGCGCAGAATCTCCTCATAAGAAAGGATCTCTTTATGGGAAATAGTATCCACCCCTGATTCCGGCATACAGTATCTGCATCGGAAGTTGCAGCGGTCCGTAATGGAGATCCGAAGATAATCGATCTCCCTGTGATATTGGTCAATCATATGTCACCTCGCATTTGCCGTATCTGTTTATACCACTTCCAAAAGGACGTCGATCTCTCCGCCGCAGGCCATGCCTTCCTCTTCCGCATCCGCTCCCGACATATCGACATGGTAAAGCTCCGGCTGCGTCCGGCCGGATCGGATCATCCGGATCGCCTCTCCCTGCACCGCGGCCTCCGCGCACCCGCCGCCTATCGTTCCGACAGTATTCCCATCGGAAAGGATCAGCATTTTTGTTCCGACGGCACGAGGCGCAGAACCTCTTCTTGCAATGATCGTGGCAAGCGCCCTGCAGTCCCTGACGTCTTCCTTCCCGTCTCCGCCCTCCGGCGGCGCGCCTGTGATCTTTTCCAGAAGCTCCTCCGGATAACCGCCGTTTCGTTTTCTGCTGTTCTTCGTCTGAATGATCTCGCCCATCACGGCGACCGCGATCTCCTCCGGCGTTTCGGCGCCGATATTCAGGCCGATCGGCGTGTGGACACGGTTTACGATCCCGGCGTCCCCGCCGTTCTCAATGATCGCTTCCTTTACCCGGATCACTCTTCTTTTGCTCCCCATCATCCCGATGTAAGCATGTTTCTTCTTTACGATATTCTGAAGGCAGATCTGGTCATAGCGGTGTCCCCTCGTCACAATGACGAAATACGTATCTTCATCGCCCTTTATCTGCTCCAGAGCATTTTCAAAGGTATCGCAGATCACCCTTGTCGCGCCTTCTCTTCTCGCGTTATCTGCGAATTTCGGCCGGTCCTCCAGAACAGTGACGGAAAACCCCAGCATCAGTCCTATTCGGATGATGGGCATGGAAACGTGACCTCCGCCGCAGATGACCAGCTTCTTCTTCCCGCCCAGGACCTCACAGAAGACCTTTCTTCCCCCCACGGTCTTCATTCCGCCTTCGGTGATACTTTTGGTTTCGTCAATATGTTCACGGAAAATACTTCCCGGCCGGGACTCCCAGATCAGCTCCCCGCCCGACAGGAGCGCTTTTTCACCTAAGATCTCCTCGTCGATCGCCGTCATAGAAAGGGTAAAAAGATTTCTGTCCAGGCGTTCCAAAGTCTCGAAGAAAGACACTTTATCATTTCTTATATCTATATCTACATTTCTATTCTTCATATCATAATCCTATTTTCCGAATCCACAGTCCGGAAATGTACATACCGGGCAGGACAGGCAAAGTCCTCCTTCTCCAAGCTGATCTAACTCTCTTTTCTCCAGAATCTCTCCTGCCATCACTCTTGGGAGAACAAGGTCAAAGATCGTACGTCTGGAATACATGACGCACCCCGGAAGTCCCATGATCGGGATGCTGCCGTCATAATAAGCCAAAAGGAACATTGCCCCCGGAAGGACAGGCGCCCCGTAGCTTACGATCCGGGCTCCCGTATTTTTGATCGCCAGCGGAGTGCGATCATCCGGATCTACGCTCATGCCCCCGGTGCAGATGATCATATCTGCTCCCATTTCAAGAAACTTTTTGATGCATTTTGAAATTTTTTCGTGATTATCGTCACATATTTCCTGACCAATAATCTCTGTGTCGTACTCCGAAAGCTTCTCCTCGATGACCGGCGTGAATGTATCCTGGATCCTTCCGTGAAATACTTCATTTCCCGTTGTCACAATGCCAACGCTCTTCTTTTGGAACGGGAGGATCTCAAATATCGGGGATTCCCCGCAGACCTCTTTTGCCTGCTCCATTTTCTTTTTCTCGATCACAAGAGGAATGACTCTCATCCCGGCGAGCTTATCCCCCGCTTTTACAGGGAAATTACCATGCCTGCTCGCGATCATCATTTCACCAAGAGAATTGATACGATTCAGCTTCTCCGAATCTATCTTTAAAATACCGTCGCATTCTGCGATCGCCTCGATCTTGCCTTCCTTCACAGACGAAGGGCGGATATGCTCATTCTTACAAAAGCTGTACAGAATCTCTGCGGCTTCATTTTCATGCAGCATGTTCTCGTCATTCTCCCAAATGTAGACGTGCTCTTTGCCGACGCTCAGCAAAACCGGGATATCTTCTTCACGGATCACATGTCCCTTTCGGAACACAGCGTCCTTTGTCACGCCCTTTATGATCTGCGTAATATCGTGACACAGAACCTGTCCTACGGCGTCCTCTGTTTTCATCAGTTTCATTGCAAAAGCCCCTCCTTTTCCCCTTCCCATTATAATCGATTTGTTTTTAAAAAACAATCGCTATGCTAAAACTGTACTATTTTTTTTGACAGTTGTTTTCAGACAGGATCATGATCCGTTTCTCTTAACTTTCCCCGAAGATCTCCCGGAACTTTTCATCCGCCGCCTTCCGGACGCTCCTTTCAAAAGCAGAGTATTTACGCATCATTTCCCTTCCGTCCTCTGTCAGTATTGTATTTCCTCCCTCGCGTCCGCCTGCGTGCCTGATCACGATCGGATAGCCTAATTCGCTTTCCGCACTTTGGATCAGATTCCACCCTTTGCTATAGGAAATCCCGGTCTTTATGCAGGCGTCGCGCACCGATTCCGAGGCTTCGATCTCGCGCAGCAGATTCACAAGCTCCGGCTCCCAAAAGGTATGCTTCCCCGCAAGGCAGATCCGAAGCTGCGGGCGCATAAGGGCAGCATCGTGCTTCTCGATCATCCGGAGGTAATCCTCCTCCGTATCCGCATCCATCGATATCCCTTCATCATCCACCGGAACCTCATCGGGGGATATCCCCAGAAAATCCAGCGCGCCCTTAAGCCCTCTGTCCCCATGAAAAGCAAGAATCCCCTCCACGACCGAAGCATCCAGAAGGATCGGGTGTCCTCTCCTTCCATTATGAACAGGTACGACGTAGCGCCCGTCCTTCGCCATCAGCCTTTTCACCGTGTCCACGGAAAACAGAGGAATATCAACCGGGCAGAACAGGATCTTATCACACCTTTTCTGCAGATATTCCAGTCCGATCTTTGCCGAATCCAGCATCTCCATCGTCTCATAATGCTCATTTTTCAGAAAAGTAATCCCGAGCTTTTTCCCGCTTTTGATCAGAAGCTCGGACTGATATCCTGTCACCATAACAATGTCCGTCACTCCGGCACGCTGGAAATTCGTCACCACACGCTCCGCCATTGTCATATCCCCGATCTTCAAAAGCTGCTTGAATTTTTTCATTCTTGTGGACATTCCTGCCGCTACGATCACCGCGCCAATGTTCATTCTCACACCTCGTTCGCTGATTGATATTCTCCTTCGATACTGACGCAGATATATTGTGGATTTATCCGCATACCGATTTTCTCAGCTCTTTGATTGCGTCCGTAAATTCTGCTGCCGGGACGCCTGTGCTGGAAAGCAGAATCCTCGGATATTCTCCTTCCCTCTGCTCCAACGCCCGGACGCGAATTCCGTCCTTTAAAAGTTTCTTTTGCAATTTTTCAGAATCTTCTTCGATCTTAATTTCAAGAATCGTCTGAAAAACCATCTCCCCGTGGTGCAGCACTGCAAGGTCGCCAAATTCCTCCTTGATGCATGCCCGCAGAAGTCTTGCCTTTTCCTGATAGATCTTCTTCGTCTTGCGCAGCCGCCTTGCAAGATGCCCGTCGCGTATAAACTGGCAGAGCGCGATCTGTTCCATCTTCGACGCCGTCTGGTTATACAGATGCTGCCTCTCCCTGTAGCGCGACAAAAGCTTCTCCGGCAGGATCATGAAGCTGATACGGATCGAGGGGAGCAATAGCTTTGAAAAGGTACCGATATAGACGACATTCTTCCCCCCGGTAAGCCCCTGTATCGCCGGAAGCGGATGCTGCTGAAACTGAAATTCCCCGTCGTAGTCATCCTCAATAAGAAGGCGGTCATTTTCAACCGCCCACTCCGCCAGCCGGAGCCGCTCCGCGATCGAGATCCCTGCCGCAGGCTTCTTCTCTCCGGCGTCCATCTGCGCCGACCGGAGCCAGATAACTTCGGCGTCATCCGCCCTGCAGGTAAAGTTCCAGCCAAAATCCTGAAACACCGCGTAGCCCTGTCTGAAATCATCCTGATTCATATAGATCGTCCGTTCTCCCCGGATCAAAGGGCACAGGATCTGAAGAAGATTCTGGGAGCCTGCTCCGATGATGATCTGCTCCGGTCTGCACACCGTCCGCCTCTTCTGCGCAATGTACTGGCAGACCGCCTCCCGAAGTTCCCACTCCCCCTGCGCTTCTCCATAGGATAACAGCCTCTCATCCTGCCGGAGCGCACTTTTGATGTACCGCCTCCAAAGATCAAAATCAAAGCTCTCCCGATCCGCGTTGGCCGTTCCAAAGTCATATCTGACCGGCGTCTTTTCCTGCTTCTTCAGCGGATCGGGAACCGCCTTTCTTTTTGCCATTCCAAGCTCTGTCACATAAAATCCGCTCTGCGGCTTCGACAGAATATATCCGTCCGCCGCCAGAAGCTGATACGCCGTCTCCGCCGTTGTCCGGCTGACCTGCAGCTCCCTGGAGCACTTGCGTATGGACTGCACCTTCGTGCCCGGCGTCAGCGTTCCATTTTCAATTAATTCCCTGTAATAATTATACACCCGCAGATACAGCGGGTTTTTATTCTCATTCAATTCCAAAGGCATCTTTTATTCTCTCCTGTCCTGTGCCCATTATATGACAATTTTCATATCTCTGTCCACAGATTTATGCCGGACTTCACTGGACGAGTCTGCGCAAATCTGATATACTTCCCTTGGTTATTCAAAAAGAGGGGGATTTTTATTATGAATAAAAAACAAAAGCTCTGGGGAAGCTTCTGCGGGATCATGACCGGAATATGCTGGGGCGTTTCCGGTGTATTCGGGCAGTTTCTGTTCGAGACAAGGGACGTACAGTCTTACTGGCTTGTACCAATCCGTATGCTGTCTGCGGGTATACTGCTTCTCATTTATGTGTTTATCACAAATCGTTCCGAGGCCATGAAGCTTGCACGGAATAAACGGGATTTTATCCAGGCAATACTGACCGGCGTCTGCGGCACTATGATGTTCCAGCTGTCCTTTTTCCTGGCCGTTCAGAATTCCAACGCCGGAACGGCAACTGTTCTTCAGTATTTATGCCCGGTCATCACAATGGTCTATGTATGTCTGCGCGACAGGCAGAAGCCAAAGAATCTGGAGCTTCTGTCGATCCTGCTGGCGATCAGCGGTATTTTTGTGATTTCCACACATGGCAACGTGCATGCGCTTGTCATCACGCCTGCCGCTTTATTTTGGGGAATCGCAACCGCATTCTTTATGTTTTTAAATACCGTGATCCCGGAGCGTATTTACCGGAAGTATTCATCCACAACGGTCATCGGATGGGCGTTTCTGTTCGGCGGTATTGCTTTGTGCCTGATCTTTAAGCCATGGCAGTATTCTGTACAGTTCGATCCTGCAGTTGTGATCTCAATGCTGTTCATTGTTATCGGCGGCTCCGTATTTGCCTATATTTTCTATGGTAACTCTATCAAAAGGATCGGTTCTGCAAAAGCAAGCCTTTTCGCCTGCAGCGAGCCTGTTGCGGCGGCGCTTCTTTCAACCATCTGGCTGAAAACAACCTTTCTGCTGATCGATCTTGTCGGATTTGTATTGATCTTATCTACACTTTTTCTTTTAACAGGCATCTCAAAAAACGAGGATTAAGCTTATACATGCAGAAACGCCGCCTGCGAGGCGGCTTAGAAGAGGGTGCTCCACGAATCGTTAACGACTCCCGGAACACCCTCTTACGCGTCTGACTATTCTTTATCATTTCCCTGGAAGCTCTGTACCGTATCATTCAGCTGGAGCATCCTGTCATCCAGCGTAGATACCATATCTGCGCATTCCTTTAACTCATTTCTGATATATTCAGGGCAATTTCCTTCAAATTTGTAATAAATCTTATGTTCCAGGCTTGCCCAAAAATCCATGGCAATGGTTCGGATCTGTATCTCTACCTTTGTATGTACAAGGTTATCCGACAGGAAGATCGGCACGGAAACGATCATGTGATAGCTCTTATAACCGCTTTCCTTCGGATTCTTGATATAATCCTTGATAGACAATACTTTCAAATCATTCTGCCTTCCGATCATGTCTGCCAGACGGTAGATATCGGAAGTAAAAGAACAGATCAAACGGACTCCTGCAATATCATTGACGTGCTTCACCATGTTTTCGATCGTAGGCTCGTAGCCATTCCTTTTCAGCTTCTTTACGATACTCTCCGGCGATTTGACCCTGGTCTTAATATGTTCAATGGGATTGTAACGATGCACATGCTGAAACTCTTCATTCAGTATTTCAAGCTTGGTCCCCACTTCTTTAAGAGCCGCATTATAAAGAAAAATCATCGTCGTCCAGTTATCCACGTCACGATATTGATTGATGGCCTTTTCCAAAATTACCACCTCCATTTATCGTGCATTCTTATATATGATTATAACATACTCTTATCAAAAATGTGTGAAGATTTACGAAAAATTGAATGTTT
>CAZPXF010000073.1:0-11758 GCA_964590945.1 uncultured Lachnospiraceae bacterium
GTGCATGTATTCGGTACGAATAAAGATTTCAGGAAACTGGATGATGATACGATTTAGAAAGGATCAAAGAGCCTGCCGGTTGGCAGGCCCTTCATAGGAACGTACCTTGCGGGGCACGTTTTATCTGCGCGTATGCTCTTCGATCATCTGTCTGATCTGAAGGATCTCACGTTCTTTCAGGATTCTTTTTGGTATGCACAGGGTATGCTGCGTGTCGATGCGCAGGGCGAAAATACTGTCTGTCTCTACGGCGCGTGCATATTTATCCTCTCCAAACTGCAGAGTCTGATTCCCCGGAAGCCGGATTCTGCCGGATCCATTGACTGTGATCTGGTAGGTTCCATTTGCTTTCGCGACGTTCCTGGCGCCCTTTCTTGCGCTGAGCACAGGGTGATAGAGCAGATAAAACAAAAGGAGAATGGCGATCGCGGCAAGAAAAAGATAATGAATTCCCCGGCTGTCGGCTGCGAAAAGAATGAGCAGGCAGACGGCGGCCGCCGTCAGACAGATACCCAGAAGGATCCTGGTTCTTTTGCTCTGACGGGAGGCCAGCAGATAAAAAGTATCGTAGGCCTCCTGATATGTGAGCTTATAGGTAAAGCGCAGGTCAGATTCCGGTATATCATTCTTGCAGGAAATATCCTGCGCAGTATTCTGTGTTTTCATCGTGCAGGAAGTATCCTGCATATTTTTTTGTGCTTTCATCATGCGGAAACCTCCTGCATATTTTTCGTGTCTGTTTATTGCGCGGAAGCAGCTGCTTTTTTGCGTTCCTTTTCCTCATCCTGTTCAGATTTCAAACGTAAGGACGGGATCGGACGTCCGAGTTCATCGTAATCTTCCTGACAGGTGTCATATTTTTTCGGATTCGTCATAACCTTTACAAAGGAGACGGAGACGATGATCAGGAGAAATACGATCGGGAAGCCGCCAAGGTTGGATAAGTATTTCAGTGCGTCAGTCGTTTTGAAGGCGCGGATAAAGATGACGCATAAAACGCCGATCGTAACGCCCCATACGATCTTGAGCCAGGCCGGAGATTCCGTATCGTCCGTCGTAACGCCATCTGTACACAGTCCCGCCATTGCGTTTGTATTGGAATCGGATGCCGTAATAAAGGAGACAAATACGATTGCCAGGAATACAGCAATACTGATCACAGGGATCGGAAGCTGCTGCAGAACTGCGTATGTAGCGGAAGCAGTACCTCCGGATACCATAGCGTCGTTGATCCCCTTTCCTGCCAGCTCAAAATAAATGGAGGATGCAGAGAAAAGTCCAAGCCATGCTACAGAGAATAAAGCCGGGAATACTACGATTACGCGGATGACCTCCTTTACAGAATATCCTTTGGAGATCTTGCCGAGGAATGTAGACGTAACAGGCATCCACGCCATCCAGTTACACCAGTAGAATACCGGCCACCACATTGCCCATCCGTCGCCGTCCGCTGCCGAGACAAAGAGGGAGGACTGGCAGAAGGATGAAAGGTAAGCGCCGAAGCCTTCTACGGTCAGTTTTAAAATGTATGTAGTCGGACCAAAAAGGAATACGAACAGTCCCAATACCATGTAGATCCTGGAATTGAGTGTGGACAGGATCCGGATTCCGTTCATAACGCCGGATACGGCGGATGCTACAAAGGCGGCTACGATGATGACGGCGATCATCGTCCATAAGGTCGTATTGGACTGGAGCGCTCCGCCGGAAATACTGCTGGAGCCGTCTGCCACAAGGAAGATGGCGGAACCCATACTTGCCGCCATTCCGCATACAAGCGCAAAGAGGCAGACGCAGTCTACAACAGGACCGGCTTTTTCGGTGATCCTGTAGCTGAAGGCCGGGTAAAGCATCGTTCCGATAGAATATTTCTTCTTCGCATTATAAAACAGGAATGCGAAAAGGATTGCCGGCATACCGTAGATGCACATTGGCGTAAAGGTCCACTCAAGGAAAATATCCTTCATGATAAAGGTGATAGCCTCGGGAGACTCCGGCGTTACGGATGACGGCGGTGCATAATAGTGATACATCGGTTCCGCACACGCCCATAAAAGGATCCCGGCGGCCATGATCGTACACAGGACGATCCAGATATAATTGGTCTGATTGAGGATCGGCTTTGCCTTGCTTCCTCCGATCCTGACGTTTCCAAATGGAGAAAAATAAGCCGCAACTAACAATACGACACAGAGGAACGCCATCAATGCGAACAGCCAGTCAAATTTATCGAGGATAAAGCTCGTGACGGCCATGATGAGCGCGTTAAAGGCGTCGCCATTTACGAGGTTCAGGATAATTGTTGCAATAACTAAAAGCCAGGGGATCAGAAAGACGACCCAGCGTATATTTTTTTTGCTGCTCATAGACAAACTCCTTTTAGTCTAAAATGTCCCAGATCTCGGTGTTGGTCGTAGAGACGGCGAGAGCGCCCGCAGAGAGGGCTCCCATCACATCGGATCTGTCCAGGACTAAACCACTTGCTACTAAAGGTTTCCCATTGATCTCATCCATTGTGTAAGAGATCATTTTCGGAAGACCTGCCGGCATCATTTCTATAACGTCCGGGGAGGTCTCGCGTACATGTTTTTTAATGTTGTTAAAAGTGATCCGGTCAAGCATAAAGAAGCGCTGTATCGTGATCAGATTCAGTTCGTTTCCGCGCTTGATCATATGAGGTTTTGTACTGATTATGCCTGCGGCCCGCGTATACTTTTTGATGAAATCCACGCAGATCTCCCGACTGGCAAATCCGTTGATCAGATCCATATGGACGATCGCAATTTTACCGGAAGCGACTACCTCGTCAACAATATCGGCAATCGTACAAATATTCCCATAAAGAATATACACGATTTCGCAAGAACTGTTTTTGCAGGCTTCCAGCAGGTCGTCGTTATTAATACCGGCAATGATCGGGCAGCGCTCCATGCTGTCAAAAAAGCTTGTAAATTGTGTAGAATTCATTAACATCCCCGCCTTCTGTAATTTGCATTTTCTGCTATAGCGTTTGCTGCATTTGCAGCCAATGATCTGTCAGTGTTCTGCCGCGTTCATATTCTTCGTAGTTTTCCGGCAGAATATTGATCTGAATATCCGAGTTTTTGATATGGCTGTAAATGACCGCCGTAAGCCGCTCTTCCTTCAGAGCGTTATAAAGAGAAAGCATTGCCTTTGAAAATGAAACTGTGCCGTAAACAGGGTTGGCTCCAAGCTTCGTGATCCGTGTATCTTCGCGGCGGGCTCTCTCGATCCGTTGAATAACCATTTCCGCTGCCGCATGTCTGAAATCATGAAGCTTTTCCACTTCGGATTCGGTGGCAAGAGCCCATGCGGTATCAGGATCGCTGCCGTATTTGGCGGTAATCTCTATGATTTCCATAAGGATCTCCTCGATAGCGTCTTCATTTCCCGCAAGTTCGATCAGGATCATCGCCTCCGTGTTTTCCGGGACGGAAGGGATAGACCGTATCTTTGCAATGGATTCCTTTCCCTGTTCCACAAGAGAGATGGCCATCTGATCCAGATATTCCATAGATTGTATCCAGGCGCCGTCCGCAGACGCATGATAATCCTGCAATTCATCTGCGCAGGAGAGAGATTTCTCCATGCTGTCAAAGAAGAAGGCAAGTCCCCATATGGATTCTGGTTTTCTGCACAGTCGAAGCGTGAGCTGTGTGATCGGCCCGGCTTTGGATTTCGAGGCAAGAAACCGCTCGAGCTGATCCGCATTTTCTGTGGTATCGCGGTCCAATGTATGGATGTTTCCGTCCGGTGATACATAGTGGACAGCGGAAATATACCGGCTTGTGTTCCCATAATGGAAGGAATTCATTCCATAGGCTCCGGACGCTGCAATTCCTCCGATGGAAGCGGAACTCTCCGTTGGATCCGGAGGCCAGAAAAAGCCTTCTTTTCGCAGCGCAGAGCCGACCTCCCTTGTCAGATCCAGGAGCAAAACTCCCGGCTCGACAATGGCGTAACCTTCCTCATCGGAATCAATGCCGATCTTAAGGATCTTATTCATTTTCGAAAAATTCATGACATGTCCGCCGTGCGGTACGGCAAGTCCCTCCGTGCCGGTATTTGCGCCCTGAAAGGTAACTGTCCGGCCGGAAATAAGCTTCAGGATCTTCTGCACGTCTTTTTCAGATCTCGGGAAAGAGATACTTTCGGCGCTTCCTTCCTGTTTGGACTCATCGGTCAGATAATTCTGATGGGATGGCGAAATTGGTTGAATCAGATCAGTTTTCATGTTGCTTCTCCTGTATTATCTGGATAAACATCTGAAAGAGTTCCATGCAATCTCCGCATATTGCAAGATCGGCTTTCTTCATGATCGGCGCATCCCTGTCATTGTTGAGAGCGATGATGTATTTGCTCTTTTCGATACCTGAATAGAGAGCGGGAGCGCCGCTGACTCCGAGGAGGATGCATAGCTTTGGCAGGATCATGGTTCCGCTGACGCCGATCAGGCGGTTCACAGGAAGCCAGGCATTCATAACAGCCGGGCGGGAACCTGCAAGCGGAGCGGAGATGGCCTTGGCTAACCTGGAAACCGCTTCCGTATTCTCCTTATTTTTCAGTCCTCTGCCGCCGACAACGATGCAGCGGGCCTTATCCAGGAAAGATTCCTTCTCAACCGGATGCTTTGTGATGGAAGGCTCTTTTTCGTATGCTTTCAGTTCATGACAGATGATTTCTTTTTCCGTATCGAACGTCGTCTGTGGGGAAGCCGGATAGTTTTTCGAAATCGCCAGGACAAATGGTTTCCGGTGAAGTTCAAAGGTTCCGACCATATGCCCGGAATAGATCCTTTTGCGGGCGACGGCCTTATCGGGCTCCAGATGAAGCTCCTGGACGTCGTTCAGGGACGCGCCGTCGAGGCGTGCAGCCAGACGGACGGAAAGCTCCTCGCCGGAATAATTGCCGGGGAACAGAATACAATCCATGTCTGTCAGCGTTTCCTTTAAGAAAGGCAGAACGTTCTCCGGGATATATTCCTGCGATGAAGCACAGAAAATCCGGGATGCAGGAAGCAAAGAAGAAATATTCTCAAGCGCTGCCGTATCCGTATTTTCCGGATTGTAAAGGATAATACCTGTTCCATTTTCCGTGTGAAGTTCATTTTGAATCAAAAACTGTGTCAGCTTCTGAGCCTGTTCCGCCGGATCAGGGGCAAAAGCATTGATCATAAAAGCATATTTCATTGTGTTATCCATTTTTTAAAATATTCGTACATGATCGCGGCATTTTCCGAAGGATCGTCGCCGTCGACCAGGATCGTGTCTCTTTTCTGTATGACCGGCTCCATAGAGCGGAGCGTTATCCTTCCGTCGCCTGCCAGATCGGATCCCCGGCAAAGCGCTTCCGGGTCGTATACGCCGACCGGCTGCTGTTTGCTTTTCATACGCTGTTTCAGGGTAGGAACTCTCAAATACGTATCGGCAGAATTTCCAATGACCAGAAGAACAGGATAGGAGACCGTCTCTTCACAGAGGGCGTCGTCCCTGTAATAGGAGACAAGAGCGTGCCCTTCATCGACCGGGGAAAAATCTGTAACCTGTGTAATACAACGGATATTTAAGAGCTCTGCGAGTAACAGCGGAGTTTTTCCCTGATTGCCATCGGCGCTCTGCGCTCCGGCAAGGATCAGGTCGAAAGGCTCCTGTTTTTGTATGTATGAAAATAATAATCCGGAAAGCTGTTCTGAGGAAAGTGCAGTTCGCTGTCTGTCGTCCTGCAAATGGATGCGGTCCGTCCCGGAAAAGCCGAGCGCGGCTAAGGTCTCGAGAAAACGGTCGCCGCTTTTTTCGGAGGCCGTGACAGCCGTGCATACACAATCCAGTCCCCTGGAGCTGCATCGATCCGAAAAACGGCAGGCGAGCTCCAACGCACTTTCGTCATAACAGGGGATTTCTTTTTTTAAATAGCTGGCGTCTATATAACCGGACGTGCCGCCGGAGATCCATTCGGACTCCGACAGCATATCCAGATCTACGGAAAAATGGAAGCATGTTAGTATTCTGGTCATAGTAGCCTGTTCCTTTTAGAAGATCCAGGGATTTTCTTCGTTTCTCTTAAGCGGGATCAGGGTTCCCATGTTCATGATTCCGTTTGGATCAAATGCTTTCTTTAATGTCTCAAGCATATACATGGATGAACCGTACTCCTCATATACGTAATGCGCTCTTGCTTTTCCAAGGCCATGGTGATGAGCGATGGATCCGCCGAATCTTACTGTCTCTTCGCAGATGATGCGGTTGATAAGGTTGTGATATTTGTTCATCTCTTCCTCCGGCTTGCAGTCAACAACGTTGTAGTAGTATGTGAAGTATACGTTTGTTCCGTTGATGTAGCTGTGGGAAGAATGTCCGCCGATCATGGTAAGATCCGGCACTTCGTTGGTGATGCGCGCAACAACGGACTCATAAATATCGTTGATAACACCCCAGCATCCGGAGATCTCTGTTGTGATTCCAATATTATCTGTGGCAAGGATCTCTTCTCTTTCCTTTGCAATCTCTTCCGGACCCCAGTTGAGGTGAGCGAACCATTTCTCGATCAGCATCGGATCTACAGGCGTTGCGTCTGGAAGCTCTTTTACGAGATCATCGATACCCTTAGCTGTCGCCTCAGTGATGGACTTTGGTCCTTCTGCCATGAAGAGAAGTACGCATTTACCGTCCGCCCAGTCGAAATGGGAAGCGGCATCCTGAAGGTCATAAAGTCTTGCGACGGATGGCTTGTAGCCCTCAACCATAACTTTGCGGAGTCCTTCAAAGCCTGTCTTCATATCATTTACTTTATATCCAAGATAAATATTGTTCTCCGGCTGATATTTGAAGATCTTCACTGTAACTTCTGTGATGAAGCAAAGAGCGCCCTCATTTCCAAGAACGATGTGTCTGATATCCGGTCCAACGGATCTTCTCGGCACGTTCTTGATCCGGCATACTTTCCCGCCCGGGAATACAACCTCACAGCCTACGATCATATCTTCGATTCCGCCGTAGAGTGTGGAGAACTGACCGATACTTCTTGTAGCAACAAGTCCGCCCATCTGAGCCAGCGGTTTGGACTGCGGAGAATGACCTGTTGTAAGACCCTGCTCGCGAAGGCTGTCCTCAAGGCTCTGAAGCGGAACGCCGCACTGACATGTTACCTGCATGTTCGTATCGTCTACAGAAATGACTTTATTCATAGTAGAACCGTCGATTACGATAGAGTTCTCAAGCGCTGTCTCAAGGCCGCCCTCGATCGCTGACTGGCCGGTACGCGGAACAACGTTTACTCCGTTCTCATCCGCAAATTTCAATACGTCGGCAACCTCTTCTGTGCTGTGTACGTATACGACTGCAGCAGGGATCGGCTGTGTGTATACCTTATGGCATTGCTCGAACTTGCGGTAACGGTCAAGACTGCTTTCCTTTAAGACGGTCTCATCGGTAATTACCTGCTCCGCGCCTAAAATATTAACGAGTTCTTCAACGATTTTTTCTCTGGACAGTGACATTTTTCATTTCTCCTTTCATTTCATAAACTATCCGTTCGCTATGTGTTCGTTCAGGTGATAATTCATAGGTAGAGAGGAGTTTGAAAACAAAAAAACTCGCTCTTCACAGAATCCACCTGTGTTGAACGAGTTACTCTCTAACATCTCTTGCGTAACTTTATTTTGAGTATATTTGCAAATGATGGAAATGTCAATAAATTTGACAGAATTTCTTTGATTTTGGCAAAATTGCACAATTTAGAACTTGAAAAATGAGCAAAATACACAAAAAACAAGAAATGGAGACAAAAGATGTTGAAAAATATTGACAAACAAAAGTTTGAATGATATATTTACCTAAACGATTACCGGAAGAGAATTTAGAGAGAGGTAATTCTGAATACATAGTTTCATGTGTGTGTTCAGAATTACCTCTCTCTTTTTCTGTTACTATTCAGACTGCAAACGAAAGGCCACGGGAACTGGAATAGGATGGAAAAGGAACTGCGCAGATTTTCCATACAGATGTATTCCTCCGGATGATTCGAAAACAAAGAAACCTGTAAACGAAGGATTCAAGCATTATTTATAAGGAGGAACAATGAATAAAGAATCTATCAGAAAATGGGGAACGCTGTTACTTCTGGCAGCCGGAGCAGGAATCATCTTCCAGCTTCCTTATATCAGAGAAACATTTTATCCGCAGATCCAGTCAGCGATGGGATTGACAAATGTGCAGATGGGACTTTTATCATCCGGATATGCGACTATGGCTACGTTATCTTATTTTATAGGAGGAGCGATCGCCGACCGCTTTTCACCACGTCTGATGCTGACGATCTCCTTTATCGGAACCGGTATCCTTGGCCTTTGGTTTTCAACCTTCCCAAGCTTTAACGTTGCAAGAATTATCTTTATATTAATGGGCGTTACAAGTATTATTACATACTGGTCCGCCTGCATCAAGGCAACGCGTGCGCTTGGAACGCCGGAGGAACAGGGACGTCTCTTCGGATGGCAGGAAGGCCTCCGCGGTATCATCAACGCGATCGTAGTTTTCGGTATGACAGGCGCTTATGCATACTTTGCAGCAAAATCTGAGGTTTATGGAGCATCCATGGCGATCAGGGTTTGTGCGATCGTAGATATCATCATCGGTATCCTGAACTTCATCTTTATCCGTGATTCCAGGGAGGATAAGGAGAAGCCGCAAAGTGTTGTGGAGCTGACAAAAGGCCTTTTCAAATGCCTGACAATTCCGAGAGTATGGATACTGGTTGGTATCATTTTCACAGCTTACAGCGTTTACGGTCTGATCGGATATGTAAATACATACGCAGTTAACTATTACGGACTTTCTGCTACAATGGGATCCACGCTTGGAGGCGTCCGCTATCTGCTTCAGGGCGTCGGCGGAATCTTAGGCGGAATTCTGGCGGATAAGATCCACTCCCGTATCAAAGTTGTTGGCGGAGGATGTATACTTCTTGCAATCTCGTTTGCACTGTATATCGTACTTCCGGTAAATGCAAGCCTTGTAATGGCGATCATCGTGAACTTTGTTCTTGGTCTTGTATTTATCTACGCAGTAAGAAGCCAGTACTTCGCTATTCATGACGATGCCGGAATCCCGATGGAACTGAGCGGCCGTGTTTCCGGTATCGCTTCCGCGATCGGATATGCACCGGATCTGTTCATGTACACACTGGTAGGTTCCTGGATGGATCAGTACGGAGCGGCGGGCTTCAAGATGACATGGGCGTATGCGGCAGTTGCAGCTATCCTTTGTCTTTTGCTCAGCGTTGTACTTAGCCGCGCGATCAAGAAGAACAGCAATCTGGACGTAAGCAAAGCGCTCTGATAAACAGCAGTATAAACGTAAGTAACAGCATAAATTTTAACAACGTACTTATTCGGAGGCTCCCCGAAACGTCCGAATAAAATAAAATTTCATTTTCAAGGAGGAAACAAAAATGTTAAACATCAATGATTTCAGTATGGATTTCTTTTCACTCAAAGGTAAGAATGCTATCGTAACAGGCGGTAACAGCGGACTTGGACAGGCTTTCGCTCTGGCCCTTGCAAAGGCAGGCGCAAACATCTTCGCATTTGCTTATGTTGATGATGACGGAACAACAAAAGAGCTGATCGAGGCCTGCGGCGTAAAATATTACTTCATGCAGGGCGACCTGACAGAGGATGGCATGTGCGACAAGATCGCTGACAAGTGCGTGGAAGTATACGGCAAGATCGATATCTGCGTAAACTGCGCCGGTATCTGTAAGATCGCTGACGTACTGGACTTTGGAAGAGAAGAGTGGGATCCGATGATCGCCATCAACCTGACAGGTGCATTTGATCTGAGCCATGCAGTTGCTAAATATATGATTCCACAGAGAAGCGGAAGAATCATCAATATCTGCTCACTGTTCTCCTTCCTCGGCGGACTTGGTTCCCCGGCATACGCAGCGATGAAGGCGGGTCTTGCAGGTCTTACAAAGGCTTATGCAGATGAGCTCGGGAAATATGGCATCACTGTAAACGGTATCGCTCCGGGCTACTTCCAGACAGCTATGACGGCAGGCACAGGAAGCGGAAATGAGGAAGATCCGAAATACATCAAGATCAAAGAGCATATCCCGGCTGACCGTTGGGGCGAGAGACAGGATCTTATGGGCGCTACCGTATTCCTTGCAAGTAAGGCAGCAGACTATGTAAATGGAACTCTGCTTGTTGTAGACGGCGGATATCTTGTACGGTAATATATAACAGAGTGAGCCGGGGAATCCGGCTCACACCGTATACACGCAAAGCTGGAAAGACGAGGTGCTGGAAAATGAGTGAAAAATATCTGCTTGGGATCGACGAGGGATCCCAGAGCGCGAAAATAACAATCTTTGACGTAAAAGGTAATATCGTGTGCGAGGGAAAAGCTCCTTTGAAACCATACAATCTCCCGAAACCTGGGTATGTAGAGCATCCGGACGACGACTGGTGGGATGCAATCTGCAAGGGCAGCAGGAACTGTATGGAGAAATTCGAGGGGGATCCGTCTGATATCGTAGGAATCGGACTTTGTACGATCCGCTGCTGCCGCGCATATTTAAAGGAAGACGGAACTCTGGCGCAGCCTGCGCTGAGCTGGATGGATATCAGAATGTCCCAGCCGTATACACATGAGAATCCGGATGTAAGATACATCGTAGCATCATCCGGTTACATTACACACAGACTGACCGGAGAGAAGAAGGATACGATCGCGAACTACGAGTACGGATGGCCGGTTGATGTTGACAACTGGAAATGGTCCGATGACCCGGAGGCTTACAAGGCTACAGGAATGCCGAGAGAGATGCTTTTTGATCTCGTAATGCCGGGCGATATCCTTGGATATGTGACGGAAGAGGCCGCAAAGGCAACCGGACTTCCGGCTGGAGTTCCGGTTGTGGCAACCTCAAACGACAAGGCGGTTGAGGGACTTGGAACAGGATGCATGGGCGATACAACAGCATGTATATCTCTTGGAACATACACAACAGCTATGATGGAAGGGAAAGAGAACCTGAAGGGTACAAGCTACGCATGGCCGAAATTCTCCTGTGTACCGAACAAATATCTCTATGACAGCAACGGAATCCGCAGAGGTATGTGGACAGTCAGCTGGTTCAGAGACGTTCTCGGCGACGGATACGCAAAAGAAGCCGCTGCGTTAGGTATGTCGGCAGAGGAGTTCTTAGGCAAAGAGGCAGAAGCAGTTCCGGTAGGAAGCGACGGACTTATGACCGTACTGAATTGGCTCGCAAATCCGGATGCACGGTATCAGAAGGGTATCATGATCGGTTTTGACGGCCGTCATACAAGAGCGCATATTTACCGCTCCATTCTGGAAGCAGTAGCAATGACACTTAAGAAGCATGTGGACGATATGTGCAATGAGGTAGGTACGACATTGGATAAGCTGATCATCACAGGCGGCGGCTCCAACAGTGATCTCTTCATGCAGATCTTCGCAGATGTATTCCATCTTCCGGTTGTCCGCAATGAGGTAAATGGTGCTGCAGGCGTTGGCTCCGCGATCTGTGCGGCAGTTGCAGCAAACATCTATGATTCCTTCGAGAGCGCTGTTGAGAACATGGTAAGAGTGAAGGATACCTTCTATCCAATCGCAGAGAATACAAAGATCTACGATCAGATGAGACCGATCTATGCAGACATCACAAAGCATACGGATCCGATCCTTATGAGAACATACGAAATCTTCGA
>CAZPXF010000074.1:0-6652 GCA_964590945.1 uncultured Lachnospiraceae bacterium
TTTATCAGCTTTTTACCGATTTCAAAACAGTCAAACGTCCTGAAATAATCACCCGGCGTCTCGGCCCGGCGGATCAGCTGTGTGCTGCCGTCCTCTTTCAGAAGGATCTCGGCGGAACGGAGACGTCCGTTATAATTGTATCCCATAGAATATCCGTGCGCGCCTGCATCGTGAATGATCAGAAGATCGCCGGTATTTACCTCCGGAAGCATACGGTCGATGGCGAATTTATCGCTGTTCTCGCAGAGAGATCCGGTCACGTCATACATATGGTCGCACGGCGCATTTTCCTTGCCGCTCACTGTAATATGATGATAAGCTCCGTAGATTGCCGGACGCATCAGGTTTGCCGCGCACGCGTCACATCCGAGATACTCTTTGTGTGTATGCTTCTGATGCAGCACCTTCGTTACAAGCGCGCCGTATGGTCCCAGCATGAAGCGTCCCATCTCTGTATAGATCGCAACATCGCCCATACCGGCCGGCACAAGCACTTCCTCATATACTTTGCGGACGCCCTCTCCGATCACACGGATATCATTCGGCTCCTGATCCGGATTGTAAGGAATCCCGACGCCGCCGGAAAGATTGATAAATGTAATGTGTGCGCCTGTCTCCTTCTTCAGCTTTACTGCAAGCTCAAAAAGAACTCTGGCAAGCTGCGGGTAATATTCATTGGTCACTGTATTACTTGCAAGGAACGCGTGAATACCGAATTTTTCCGCCCCTTTCCCTTTGAGGATCCGGAAAGCTTCAAACATCTGCTCTGTTGTAAGGCCGTATTTCGCATCCCCGGGATTGTCCATGATCCCGTTGCTCAGCTTAAAGAGTCCGCCCGGATTGTAGCGGCAGCTTATCGTCTCCGGAATATGCCCGATCGTCTCCTCAAGGAAATCGATGTGCGTAATATCATCCAGATTGATGATCGCCCCGATCTTATCCGCATATGCATACTCCTCCGCCGGCGTTGCATTGGAGGAAAACATGATATCATGTCCTTTCACTCCCATTGCATTCGACAGCATCAGCTCTGTCAGAGAAGAGCAGTCGCATCCGCAGTCATACTCTCTTAGAATATCAATAATAAATGGATTCGGCGTAGCCTTTACGGCAAAATATTCTTTGAATCCAGGATTCCATGAAAACGCCTCCTTCACTGCCTTTGCATTCTCGCGGATTCCCTTCTCGTCATAAATATAAAACGGCGTGGGAAATTCTTTTGTGATCTCCTGAAGCTGTTCGTAAGTTACAAATGGTTTCTTTTCCATCTTCTATCCCCTCTCACACTTGTATATTCAGGCAGGATCAACCTGCCGTCCATTATTTCCTGTGTTCATGTGTAAATAAATGTTCGTTGCAGTATTCAAACGCGCCGTTGCATTTGGAACAATACCGGAAATCCAGCTCCGGATTCGTCAGGTCGGTGCGCCCGCATACCGCGCAGCGGTGTCTTGCCCCATCCTCATAATGCGCTTCCTGACGCCCGCGATTGACTTTCTTCTTATATTGCTGGTAACGAACCTTCTGCTTCGCTTTCGTCTTTCTCGACGAAAGGAAAAAGAGAAAGAAATTGAACAGCGATACGACTGCCGCAACTGCATTTGCCTTATAATAAACGCCGTAAATGCCTCCTCCATACGCCGGAAGAAGCGCCTGTATAACGGTCCAGATAAAATATGCTCCGTCGATCCATGCAAGATACTTGATCTTAATCGGAATAATCCCCATAAGGTAAAGCTGGACGTTTGGATACAACATTGCAAATGCAAAGAACAGGGAAAGATTCAGATATTCGGTCCCGATATACAAAATCTGTCCTGTCACCGCATAGGTTATAAGAGCCGCAAGCACATGGAAAATGACTCCCAGGAAAAAATACAGATTGAAGCGGAATGCTCCCCATGCCATCTCAAGCTCCCGCCCGATCATATAATAGAGATACAGAACAAAAATCATAAAGATAATGCTTGACGACGGCGGCTGTATCAAAAATGTCACGATACGCCAGATCTGTCCGTGCAGGATCGCGCTCGCATCCAGACAGAGATATTGATAATAAAAATCTGCATTTACAAGTTCCAGCACAAATCCAACTACATAAAGAATGATAATATAGTACATCAGATTGTGTATCGCATAGCGACCAAATTTCTTTTCCAGTTTGCTGATCCAGTCCATATTTTACCTGCCTTCCTGTTATTTACCTACTGATTGTACAATTTGAACATGCGTTTGTCAAATTATTCAGATTTCTTTTACATTTTTTTAATCTCTTACCATTTGTGTTTTGGCATAAGTTGTCGTATAATAGAACAGGTTTCGTTAAACCACATTAAATAAGTAGAAACACCTACCAGAAATTACCAGATATGTCAGGAGAATTTATATGAAACAGGACAACAAATATACGCTTGGAATCGATATTGGTTCCACAACGGTAAAAATTGCAGTGCTCGATGAGGAGCACAACCTGCGTTTCTCCGATTATGAGCGTCATTTCGCCAATATTCAGGAGACATTAGCAGGTCTTCTTGGCAAAGCCAGGGATAAGCTTGGAAGCATACTTGCTTCTCCGGTTATCACCGGCTCCGGCGGATTGACTCTTGCCAAACATTTGGAAGTTCCATTTGTCCAGGAGGTTATCGCGGTATCTACCGCCCTTCAGGATTACGCCCCGCAGACCGATGTCGCGATCGAGCTGGGCGGGGAGGACGCCAAGATCATCTATTTTGAAAATGGTAATGTTGAGCAGCGTATGAACGGGATCTGCGCCGGAGGTACCGGTTCCTTTATCGACCAGATGGCGCAGCTTTTGCAGACGGATGCCTCCGGATTAAATGAATACGCCAAACATTATGACGCGCTTTATAATATCGCAGCCCGCTGCGGCGTATTTGCCAAATCAGATATACAGCCGCTGATCAATGACGGTGCGACAAAGGAAGACCTCTCCGCTTCAATTTTTCAGGCGGTGGTCAACCAGACGATCAGCGGACTTGCCTGCGGGAAACCGATCCGCGGCCATGTTGCATTTTTGGGAGGGCCTCTCCATTTCCTCTCGGAACTGAAGGAAGCTTTCATCCGCACGCTGAAGCTGGACGACGAGCATGTGATCGCCCCTGCAAATTCTCATCTCTTTGCAGCCATCGGCTCCGCCCTCAATGCGAAGGAGGATGTGGACTGTGATGTGGATGCGCTGATCGAGCGTCTGCAGGGCAAGATCAAGATGGAATTTGAGGTGGAACGTCTGGATCCGCTCTTTCCTGACCGGAAGTCGTTCGACGATTTTCAGGAGCGCCACAGCAAACATAAGGTTCCCACCACGGATCTGGATACATATAAGGGCAAATGCTTCCTTGGGATCGACGCGGGTTCTACAACAACAAAGGCTGCCCTCGTTGCGGAGGACGGTACGCTGCTGTACTCCTTTTATCACAGCAACGACGGCGATCCGCTCGGCACCACGATCCGCGCGATCAAGGATATTTATACGAAGCTTCCGGACGAAGCGGAGATCGTTTACTCCTGCTCCACAGGCTACGGCGAAGCTCTGATCAAAGCTGCGCTTCTTCTCGATGAAGGTGAGGTTGAAACGGTTTCCCATTATTATGCAGCGGCATATTTTGACCCGGAGGTAGACTGTATCCTCGATATCGGCGGTCAGGATATGAAATGCATCAAGATCAAGAATCAGACGGTTGACAGCGTGCAGCTCAACGAAGCTTGTTCTTCCGGCTGCGGTTCTTTCATTGAAACCTTTGCCAAATCCCTGAACTTTTCCGTACAGGATTTCGCGAAAGAGGCATTATTTGCAAAGCATCCGATCGATCTTGGAACGCGCTGTACCGTATTTATGAATTCCAAAGTAAAGCAGGCGCAGAAGGAAGGCGCTGAGGTAGCCGATATTTCCGCAGGTCTTGCTTACTCTGTCATCAAAAACGCACTCTTTAAGGTTATCAAGGTGTCCGATGCTTCTGAGCTTGGCAGGCGCATCGTTGTACAGGGCGGAACCTTCTACAATGACGCCGTTCTCCGGAGTTTTGAGACGATCGCGGGCTGCGAGGCCGTCCGCCCGGATATTGCCGGTATCATGGGGGCTTTCGGCGCTGCCCTGATCGCACGGGAGCGTTTCGAGGATTGCAGGACAACATCCATGCTTTCCATCGAAGAGATCGAGGCTCTGACCTATACAACAACTATGTCGAAATGCCGCGGCTGTACGAACAACTGCCGTCTGACCATCAACCGTTTCTCCGGCAACCGTAACTTTATCACCGGTAACCGCTGTGAACGTGGTCTTGGTAAGGAGAAGACCAAAAAAGAAATTCCAAACCTGTTCCAGTATAAGCTGGATCGTTATTTCAATTATAAACCGCTCCCTGAAAAGGAAGCAAAGCACGGCGTTGTCGGCATCCCGCGTGTCCTCAATATGTTTGAGAACTATCCGTTCTGGCATACATTTTTCACTGACCTTGGATTCTCCGTTCGCATTTCACCGAACTCCAACCGTAAGATCTACGAGCTTGGTATCGAATCCATCCCGAGCGAGTCCGAGTGTTATCCGGCGAAGCTTGCGCACGGTCATGTAAAATGGCTCATCGACAAGGGTACGAAGTTTATTTTCTATCCGTGTATTCCATATGAACGTCAGGAATTTGAGGACGCCAACAATCATTACAACTGCCCGATCGTGACCTCCTATGCGGAGAACATCAAGAATAACATGGATGAGATTGTCCGCGGTGATATTGATTTTATGAATCCGTTCATGTCCTTCAAGAGCGAAGAGACGCTTGCCACACGGCTGACGGAAGAGCTTTCCGATAAGTTCGGCATCCCATCCTCCGAGATCTTTGCCGCCGTGTCCCATGCATGGAAAGAGCTCGCAGACTGCCGCGAGGATATGCGCAGAAAGGGCGAGGAAACACTCAAATATATGGAAGAGCACCATTGCCGTGGAATTGTGCTCGCCGGACGTCCATACCACATTGACCCGGAGATCCACCACGGTATTCCGGAGCTGATCAACTCCTACGGAATTGCCGTTCTGACGGAAGATTCTGTCTCCCATCTGAATCCGGTAGACAGACCTCTGATCGTTATGGATCAGTGGATGTACCATTCCAGGCTGTATGCTGCGGCTAACTTTGTAAAGACACGGGATGATCTGGATCTGATCCAGCTCAACTCCTTCGGCTGCGGTCTGGACGCCGTTACAACAGACTGTGTTTCTGATATTTTGAACAATTCCGGTAAAATATATACGGTGTTAAAGATCGACGAGGTTAACAACCTTGGCGCTGCAAGGATCCGTGTCCGGTCCCTGATCGCTGCGATCAAGGTTCGCGAACGCAAGCAGTTTAAGCGTGAACTTCATCCGACAAATATCAACAAGATCGTATTCACAGAGGAAATGCGCAAGGATTACACGATCCTCTGCCCGCAGATGTCGCCGATCCACTTCGAGCTTATCGAACCGGCCTTCCGTGCTGCCGGATATAAGATCGAAGTATTGGAAAATGACAACCGTACCGCCGTCGATACAGGACTCAAATATGTAAATAACGACGCATGTTATCCATCTCTGATTGTTGTAGGACAGCTCATGGAGGCGGTTCTTTCCGGCAAATACGACCCGGACAGGATCGCGCTTATCATCACGCAGACCGGCGGCGGATGCCGTGCGACGAACTATATTGGATTTATCCGCCGTGCGCTTGAGAAAGCAGGATATCCGAATATCCCTGTTATATCTCTGAATTTAAGCGGACTGGAGGCGAATCCGGGATTCAAGCTCACGCTTCCGCTCGCCTTAAAGGGAATCTATGCGCTTGTATTTGGAGATATTTTCATGAAAGTATTGTACCGCACAAGACCTTACGAGGCCGTGCCAGGTTCCGCTGATGCAATGCATGAGAAATGGAAGGAAGAAGTGAAAAAATTTGTTTCCTGCAAAGGGATTCCTTCCAGACGAACATTCAAGAAGCTGTGCCGCGATATCATTCAGGATTTCGACCGGCTTCCGCTCCGCGATATCCAAAAACCGCGTGTCGGAGTTGTAGGTGAGATCCTTGTAAAATTCATGCCTGCGGCCAACAACCATCTTGTGGAATTGCTTGAAAGCGAAGGCGCCGAAGCCGTTGTCCCGGATCTTCTGGATTTCTTCCAGTACTGCTTCTACAACACGAACTTCAAGGCGGATAAGCTGGGTATGAGCAAGAAGACAAAGCGCCTTGCCAACCTTGGAATCAAGGTTCTGGAATGGTTCCGCGCTCCTGCGACCAGAGCATTTAAGGAAAGCAGACGTTTTGATCCGCCGTCGAGGATTGAAGATCTGGCGTCTATGGCAAAAGACATTGTATCTCTCGGCAACCAGACCGGCGAAGGCTGGTTCCTGACGGGGGAAATGCTTGAACTGATACATAATGGAGCAGGCAATATCGTTTGTACACAGCCGTTCGCCTGTCTTCCGAACCACGTTGTAGGCAAGGGCGTTATCAAGGAACTGCGCCGCCGTCACCCGGAGGCAAATATTGTTGCCATCGACTACGATCCGGGCGCCAGCGAGGTCAACCAGCTCAACCGGATCAAACTGATGCTCTCCACAGCGCATAAACGTGTGGAAAATACTCAGAATGCGTAGAATAGTTAA
>CAZPXF010000074.1:6752-11517 GCA_964590945.1 uncultured Lachnospiraceae bacterium
TTTACAAGAAGTGATTTGCCTGTCATCTCTTCCGGCTGCTCGAGCCCCATCAGCTCGATCAATGTCGGAGCGATATCCGCCAGACATCCACCCTCCCGCAGCTTGTACGAAGGATCCGCATTTACAAGGATAAACGGAACCGGATTCGTTGTGTGAGCGGTAAACGGAGCGCCCGTTTCGTAATCGATAAGCTGTTCTGCATTGCCGTGATCCGCGCAGATAAACATCTGTCCGTCAACCTCTTTGATCGCATCCACAGCCTTTCCGACGCACTCATCCACAGCGCCCACAGCTTTGATCGCAGCTTCCTCAACGCCTGTATGACCAACCATATCCGGATTTGCGAAATTGATAATGATCACATCATATTCTCCGGAGCGGATCGCGCCGCAGAGCTTGTCGCACACTTCATAAGCGCTCATCTCCGGCTGCAGGTCATAGGTGGCAACCTTTGGAGAGTTCACGAGAATCCTGTCCTCGCCCTCATTTGGCTCCTCAACGCCGCCGTTGAAGAAGAATGTTACATGCGCATATTTCTCTGTCTCAGCGATTCTTGCCTGTCTCAGTCCATTCGCTGCAAGGAACTGTCCGAATGTGTTGTTGATCTCCGTCTTAGGAAATGCAACCGTCTTGTTCGGAATCGTCACATCATACTCCGTAAAGCATACGTATGTCGTCCTGATCCTCTCTCCGCGGTCAAAACCGTCAAATTCGTCTGCACAGAATGTTCTTGTGATCTCTCTTGCCCTGTCAGGCCTGAAGTTGAAAAAGATAATGGAATCATTATCCTTGATCGTAGCAACCGGAGCGCCATTCTCCATCACAACAGCCGGAAGAACGAACTCATCGGTCTTGCCATCGTCATAGGATGCCTGAATTGCAGCAGGACCACCTTCTGCCGGAACGCCTTCGCCCTTCACAAGCGCTTTGTAGGCAAGCTCTACACGATCCCAGCGGTTATCACGATCCATCGCGTAGTAACGGCCCATAACTGTTGCTACTTTCCCGACGCCAATCTCCGCCATCTTCGCCTCCAGCTGCTCCACATATTCTTTTCCGGATGCCGGAGGTGTATCACGTCCGTCCAGGAAACAATGTACATAAACATTCTTGATTCCCTGTCTCTTTGCAAGCTCCAAAAGTCCGTAAATATGTGTATTATGGCTGTGTACGCCGCCGTCGGACACGAGCCCGTACAGATGCAGGGAGGAATTGTTCTCCTTCACATTGCTGCATGCCCGGAGAAGCTCCGGATTCTCGAAGAAATCTCCGTCCTCGATCATCTTTGTGATCTTCGTCAGATCCTGATATACGATTCTTCCCGCGCCCATGTTCAGATGTCCAACCTCAGAATTTCCCATCTGACCGTCCGGAAGACCTACATGCAGTCCGCTTGCGTTTCCTTTTACAAAAGGATACTCCTTCATAAGTCCATCCATCACCGGAGTATCGCCCTGTGCAACGGCGTTACCCTCTGTTTTATCATTCAGTCCATAACCATCAAGAATCATTAAAACTGTTGGCTTCTTACTCATTGTATACTCTCCTTTAAATATAGAATTCTTTTATTTTTCTTCAGGATCCGGCCGCCCTTCCGGATCAGACGCCGCAGATCCTGATATGTCTTCCAAACAACATTTTACATGATTTCAGGTATTCTTTCAAGATTTCCATTGTCAAATATTGCAGTGTCGTCGAAACCTTTGTCCTTTTATTCCTCCAACTTATCAAAAACCTTGTAGTAAAGCTTCTCCATCATTTGCGTGCGGAGACTATGCTGATACATAAGCTCACCGATCACAATTACAATCAGGCCGCACATAAAGAATGCCAGGCTTCCAAAAACAGCCAGCGCATAATTATAGCTGGAAACGCTGGTGAACATTCCATAATCGATCGTAACATGTCTGTATTCAAAGCCCAGGAAAATGGAAAGTATTGTCCCTCCGACAAAGATCAGAAGACCAAGTATTCTTGTTATCAAAACGACGCTGCTCTTGTTCAATGTCCTTTCCACATTATGAATTTCCTGCTCCTCTTCTTTCATTGCTTCCTGAATCTGTTCAACAAAAGAATTTGGCTCCTCTTCCGCCGGATCATAATCCGGATTTTTACACTTTTTACAATAGATATGCAGAAGCCTGGAAGCGGCTTCGCTTCTTCCCTTTTTCTCATCCTGCATCAGCGATTCGCACGCCGCAATATAATTGGAATCGTCGAGATCCTGAGCAGTCTCCTTAACTGCTTCAAGCCTGGAATCACATTCCTCGCACACTTCCAATTCGGATCCGGTGAATCCTTCCTTTATTACAGATTTCTCCTCAAGAAGATTACCGCATATGGCACAACGTATCATTTATCTGCCTCCTTAGTAAAACTATTAAGGAAAATATGCCGGAAGCGTAAACGATACACCTCCGGCATAAAAATTAGTTCCATACTATTCAGAATCTTACGTCTTTATTAAAACGGATTATTTGTAATTTACGATAGAACCGAAATCCGGCTTAAGGGAAGCGCCTCCAACAAGGCCTCCGTCGATATCTGCCTGCGCAAACAGCTCCGGAGCGGTTTTGGCATTTACACTTCCGCCATACTGGATACGAATTGCCTCTGCGGTAGCCTCGTCATAAACTTCAGCGATGCATGCACGGATACCGGCGCAAACCTCCTGAGCCTGCTCTGTTGTAGCTGTCTTGCCTGTTCCGATCGCCCAGATCGGCTCATAAGCGATAACTGCTGTCTTAGCCTGATCTGCCGTTACATTCTGGAATGCGATCTTAACCTGCTGACGGATGAAGTCCATTGTAACGCCCTGCTCTCTCTGTTCAAGAGTCTCGCCGCAGCAAACAATTGGAGTAATCCCATACTCGAATGCCTTCAGAACCTTCTTATTTACTGTAATATCCGTCTCAGCAAAATACTCTCTTCTCTCAGAATGTCCGATGATCACATACTGAACGCCAATGTCCGTAAGCATTGCAGGAGCGATCTCTCCTGTGTAAGCGCCCTTGTCCTCATAGTACATATTCTCAGCGCCGATCTGGATGTTTGTTCCTTTTGCAGCCTCAATAACCGGTACAAGGTCAATTGCAGGTACACAGAAAACAACGTCTACTTCGTCGTTAACAACGAGTGGTTTCAATGTGTTCACGAGTTCCACTGCCTGGCTTGGAGTCATGTTCATCTTCCAGTTGCCGGCGATTATTTTCTTTCTAGCCATTTTCATTTCCTCTTTCTTCTTTTTTGCTTATTTATACTCCCCTAAGCTAAAAAACAATCAAGGACTTATCCTATTTATCGTTTGCTGCTGCAACACCCGGAAGTTCCTTGCCCTCAAGGAATTCAAGTGAAGCTCCTCCGCCTGTAGAAATGTGCGTCATCTTATCGCCAAATCCAAGCTGGTTAACAGCCGCTGCGGAATCGCCTCCGCCGATGATCGTAACTGCGTCCGTATCAGCAAGAGCCTTTGCTACTGTCTCCGTACCAGCCGCAAACTCAGGCATCTCGAAGCATCCCATAGGCCCGTTCCAGACTACTGTCTTCGCATCCTTTACGGCATCAGCAAATAATTTCGCTGTTTCAGGTCCGATGTCAAGGCCCTGCCATCCGTCCGGGATCTCGCCGGTTGCCACGGTCTTTTTATTTGCATCATTATCAAAAGCATCTGCGATGATCGTATCAACAGGAAGAAGAAGCTTAACGCCCTTGTCCTCTGCCTTCCTGATCATGTTCAGAGCGTACTCGCAGTAGTCTGCCTCAAGAAGAGAATCTCCAACAGATCCGCCCTGAGCCTTCGCGAATGTGTACGCCATGCCGCCGCCGATGATCAGTGTGTCAACCTTCTCAAGCAGATTCTCGATTACAGGGATCTTGCTGGAAACCTTAGCTCCTCCAAGGATTGCTACGAAAGGTCTTTCCGGATTGTTCACTGCATTTCCAAGGAAATCGATCTCTTTCTGCATAAGATATCCAACAACGGCCGTATCAACATACTTTGTAACGCCGACATTGGAGCAGTGTGCTCTGTGAGCTGTGCCGAATGCATCATTTACAAATACATCACAGAGGGAAGCAAGCTCTTTGCTGAATGCCTCTCCGTTCTTCGTCTCCTCGATGCGGTAACGGGTATTCTCAAGAAGAATAACGTCGCCATCCTGCATCGCTTCTACAGCAGCCCTGGCATTTGGCCCAACTACTTCAGGATCAGCTGCAAATTTCACTTCCTGCTCAAGAAGCTCGGACAGTCTCTTCGCAACCGGTGCGAGAGAAAGCTCCGGTTTCGGCTCTCCCTTTGGTTTCCCAAGATGTGAACAGAGAATGATCCTGCCGCCGTCCGCGATCAGCTTCCTGATCGTAGGAAGCGCTGCGACAAGTCTGTTCTCATCTGTAATGTTCAGATCCTTGTCAAGCGGTACGTTAAAATCACATCTTACAAGAACTTTAAGTCCCTTTACGTTAATGTCATCTACTGATTTCTTATTAAGCATATTTTGCCTCCTAAACGGTATTAAAAAGGGATCCGGTCCATACAGACCGGACCCTCCTGTGAGTCTTTCAATTAACCTAATTCTGAGAAGTATTTGATTGTTCTTACCATCTGGCTTGTGTAAGAATTCTCATTATCATACCAGGATACAACCTGAACCTCAGATGTTCCGTTGTCAAGTGTGCAAACCATTGTCTGTGTAGCATCAAACAGAGAACCGTATCTCATACCAACGATATCGCTGGATACGATCTCATCTGTGTTGTATCCGAAGGA
>CAZPXF010000075.1:0-11399 GCA_964590945.1 uncultured Lachnospiraceae bacterium
CATATCCTTAACATTTTCTGCATTCATTGACAATATTTTTGATTAATGGTATCATTTGAAAGTATATACCAGAATGTTGAGGAGGATAAAAATGGCTATTTTTACAGGTGCAGGCGTGGCTATGATCACACCGTTTCATACAGATGGCAGCGTGAATTATGAGAAGCTGGAAGAACTTGTTGATTACCATTGTGAAAGTGGAACGGACAGCATTATAGTCTGCGGAACTACAGGGGAAGCGTCTACGCTTTCAGAAGCAGAACATATGGAATGCATCAGGGTAGTAGCCGCCAGGGCGAAAGGCCGTATCCCGGTTATTGCAGGAACCGGTTCTAACTGTACGGAGACGGCGATCGAATTGTCCGTAGATGCGGCGAAGAGCGGCGCAGATGGTCTTTTAGTTGTGACTCCATATTATAATAAAGCGACACAGAAGGGACTTTTCGGGCACTATGCAGCGATTGCCAGGGCGACAGATGTTCCGATCATCATGTACAATGTGCAGAGCAGGACAGGGTGCAACATCCAGCCGGCGACGGCGGCGCAGATCGTGAAGGAACTGGATACGGTGATCGGCATTAAGGAGGCGTCCGGCAATATTTCCCAGGTTGCGTGGATCATGCAGCTTACGAACGGAGATATCGATCTTTACTCCGGCAACGATGACCAGATCGTACCGCTTCTTTCTCTTGGCGGGAAGGGAGTGATTTCCGTATTGTCCAATGTGGCGCCGCAGGAGACGCATGATATTTGCGCGAGATATTTTGCAGGAGATGTGAAGGGAAGCTGTGAGCTGCAGCTGCGCGCGCTTCCATTGATCGAACAGTTATTCTGCGAGGTCAATCCAATACCGGTGAAGAAAGCAGTCGAATTGATGGGATTTGAGACAGGATCTTTGCGCCTTCCTCTTACAGAGATCGAGGCGGAGCATGAGAAGAATTTAGTTCAGGCTATGAAAGATTTTGGAATTCAATTAGCATAAGAAAAGGATGCGCTTCGCCGCATCCTTTTTCGCACGTATCGGACGATGGATTCCGGTCAGATGAAAGCGAGGAGATAATAGGATGGTTAAGATTTTGATGCACGGATGTAATGGCAGGATGGGGCAGGTCATTACGGGACTTGTAAAAAACGATGAACATGCAGAAATTGCAGCCGGCGTGGATGCGTATCAGGGGATTGCGAATGATTATCCGGTGTTTTCTTCTTTGGAAGAGTGCAGCGCAGATTTCGATGTCATCGTTGATTTTTCCAACGCCGCAGCGGTAGACGGGCTTTTGGATTATTGTGTGGATAAAAGAATTCCGGTTGTTCTTTGTACAACAGGACTTTCTGAGGAGCAGCTTGCGCATGTGGAGGAGGCCTCCAAAGAGGTGGCGGTTCTGAGGTCGGCAAATATGTCCCTTGGGATCAATATGCTGCTGAAGCTCGTCCAAAATGCGGCAAAGATTCTCGCGCCTGCGGGGTTTGATATTGAGCTTGTGGAGCGTCACCACAACCAGAAGGCAGATGCGCCGAGCGGAACCGCGCTTGCGCTGGCGGATTCCATCAATGAGGCGCTGGATCATTCTTATGAGTATGTATATGACAGAAGCCAGACCCGGCAGAAGAGGAGTACGAAGGAGATCGGCATTTCGGCGGTCCGCGGCGGAACGATCGTCGGAGATCATGAGGTGATCTTTGCAGGCGCTGATGAAGTGATCGAGTTCAGGCATACGGCGTATTCCAGGGCCGTATTTGGCAAGGGAGCTGTGGAAGCCGCCAAATTCCTTGCCGGGAAACCGGAAGGAATGTATGATATGAGCGATGTTATTCAGATGTAATATACAAAAGGAGAAGGGCTATGGAGAAGATAGGTGAAAAAGAACTGAAATGGCTGGCAGAGATTTACCCGACGATTGCGGCGGCGTCGACTGAGATCATTAATATGCAGTCGATCCTGAACCTGCCGAAAGGAACGGAGCATTTTTTGACAGATATCCACGGAGAATATGAAGCTTTTACACATGTGCTCCGGAACGGCTCCGGATCTGTTAAGAAAAAGATCAGAGAAGTATTTGGAAATACGATGAGCAAGAAGGAAATGCGTTCGCTTGCGACTCTGATCTATTATCCGCGCGAGAAGATGGATATCATCCAGCGCGAGGAGAAAAATATGGACGACTGGTATAAGATCACGCTGTTCCGGCTGATCGAGGTCAGCAAGCGTGTGGCGAGCAAATATACCCGCTCCAAGGTGAGGAAGGCTCTCCCGAAGGACTTTGCATATGTCATTGAGGAGCTGATCACGGAGAAGGCGGAGGTGCTGGATAAGGAAGCGTATTACAATGAGATCGTACATACGATCATCCGTATCGGACGCGCGGAGGAATTTATCGTTGCGATGAGCGAGCTGATCCAGCGTCTGGTTGTGGATCATCTTCATATCGTAGGGGATATTTTCGACCGCGGCCCCGGGCCTCATATTATCATGGATACATTGATGGATTATCATTCTCTGGATATCCAGTGGGGAAACCACGATGTTCTGTGGATGGGGGCAGCAGCCGGACAGCAGGCATGTATCGCCAACGTGATCCGCAACAGCGTGCGCTATGGCAATCTGGATATTCTGGAGGACGGCTACGGGATCAATCTGCTCCCGCTTGCCACCTTTGCGGTCGATGCATACCATGACGATCCGTGTGAGCAGTTTAAGATCAAGACGAAAAATATTGATGACAAAGAGATAGACATGCAGAGGAAGATCCACAAGGCGATCTCCATCATCCAGTTCAAGCTGGAGGGGCAGCTCATCGAGAAGTATCCGGAGTTTGATCTGGATGACAGACGGCTGCTTCATAAGATCAATTTTGAGACGGGTATGGTGGATCTTTACGGTAAGGAATATAAGATGCTGGATATGAATTTCCCGACGATCGATCCGGCCGATCCGTACCGGCTCTCCGAGGGCGAGGAGCTGGTGATGAACCGTCTTCAGAAGGCCTTTGAGAACTGCGAGAAGCTGCAGAAGCATACGCGCGTTCTGCTTGCCAAAGGCGGCCTTTACAAGGTATTCAATAACAATCTTCTGTACCACGGCTGTATGCCGCTGAATGAGGACGGCAGCTTTTGCGAGGTTCAGCTATTTGGAAAGAAGTACAAGGGCAGGGCGTGGTACGAGGTTCTGGATTCGTATGTGAGAAAGGGATTCTTTGCGCTGGATCCGGAGGAAAAGCAGCGGGGACAGGATATCATGTGGTATATCTGGTGCAGTCCCAATTCCCCTCTGTTTGGCAAGGACAAAATGACAACCTTCGAGCGCTGCTTTGTTGCGGAAGCGGAAACGCATAAAGAAAATAAAAACCCGTATTACAGGCTGATCGAAGAGGAAGAGGTTGTGGATTCGATCATCCGGGAGTTCGGACTTGATCCGGCGACGGCGCATATTGTAAATGGACATGTTCCGGTGAAGTGCGTAAAGGGTGAAAGCCCGATCAAGGGTCATGGGAAGGTGCTTGTGATCGACGGCGGATTTTCCAAGGCATACCAGAAGGAAACCGGAATTGCAGGTTATACGCTGATCTACAATTCTTACGGGATGCGTCTGGTGGCTCATGAACCATTTGAATCGACGGAGGCAGCGATCGAAAAAGAGAGCGATATCCACTCCGAGACAACGATCGTGCAGCAGTTAGCCAACCGTCTTTCCGTCGGCGATACAGATCAGGGAAGAAAGATCAAGGAGCGCATTGCGGATTTGGAAATCCTTCTGCAGGCATATCGTTCCGGAGCAATTACAGAGAAGTCGTGATTTCCAGTTTTTTCCATGGTATAAATTTTGGAAAAATGCAGATAGTATGAGTATCTTCCAAATAATATCATGAAAGAAAAGGAGACTTCTTATGAAAAAGTGGAAAAAATGGTTAGTACTTGCAATGTGTGTTGGCGTTATCGGCAGCGTGACGGCATGTGGCAGCGCCACGGATAATAACAATGATACAACTCAGGAGGACGCAAATCCTGAGAGCGACGCCGGAGCAGCGGATACGGATACAAATGTAGATAATACAGACAAAACTGACACAGTGGATGACGCAGATAATGCCGACAATAATGGTACGGTCGGCGGCGCCCTTGAGGATGCGGCCGACGATGTGGGAGACGCTGTGGATGATACAGTCGATGACGTTACAGACGATGCAGATAATGCGGATAACACAAATCATGCAAATGATACTGTCAACAATGCCACGGACGACAATAATCGTTAGAAACACCGTCCCGGTACTTATGCAGGAATAAGTGCCGGGATTTTTGGACGGAAAGGAAAGAAAATGAAGCGTTCATACCGGAAAATAATTGGAAGATCAATTAAAAAAAGTATGGGAAGATTTTTGTCGGTATTTGCGATCACGGCTCTGGGAGTAGGTTTTCTGGCAGGACTTATTTCCACGACGCCGGATATGAGATATACGATCGATCAAT
This sequence comes from uncultured Lachnospiraceae bacterium, assembly GCA_964590945.1. GTDB lineage: Bacteria > Bacillota > Clostridia > Lachnospirales > Lachnospiraceae > CAZPXF01. Next base: position 4,468 of record CAZPXF010000075.1, read on the forward strand.
ATTATGACGAGACGCATTTTTTTGATATTTTCCTGAAATCCACGGCAGGATTTACCGGGGAGGACGTTGAAGCGGTCTGCGGTGTGGATGAGATTTCCAGGGCGGAAGGCGTTTATGTCATGGATGCAATCATGGAAGACCAGAATGGCGTAAGCCATGTGGCGCGTCTGATGGGAACGGATTTTGCCGAAATGCAGAAGAAGGATCCGGAAGCCTTTAATCAGTTGGAATTAAAAGAAGGGACATGGCCGGAAAATGAAAATGAGTGCGTGGTGGAGTATACCAAGCCGGTGCAGGACACGCCTGTGATCGGAGATACGATCACGCTGACAGAGGACAATAAGGATATTGATGATACATATCACGTAAAGACCTATACGGTAACCGGATTTGTAGAGAATCCGGAGTATTTCTCCCTGGAGGATGAGCCGACGACAGTGGGAAGCGGCAAGATCAATCTGCTCGTCTATGTTTATGATTCGGCGTTTGCCCTGGATTATTTTACCGAGATACAGGCGTCTGTAGAAGGGGCGGACAAGGAAATTGCTTTTACAGATGCATATGAAGAGAAGGTCGACGCTGCGGCGGATTCTCTGGAAGAGCTCGCCGGACAGCGGGAGGTCGTGCGGTATAATGAGATCGTGAATGAGGCTTATGAGGCGCTCCGTGAGAAAAAACAGGATTACCGGAAGGAGAAGGCAAAGACGTTAAAAAAGCTGTCCGATGCGCAGAAAGAGATCGACGACGGGAAACAGGAGATCGCGGATGGCGAGAAGGAGATCGCGGACGGCGAAAAGTCACTGGCAGAGAATCAAAAGAAGCTTTCCGACGGCCAGAAGGAACTGGAAAAGGGTCAGAAGGAAATAGAAACCGGGGAGAAGGAGCTTGCAAGTGCGAAGAAGGAGATCGCATCCGCTAAAAAAGAATTAAAGAAGAGCAAAAAAGCTTCGGAAAAGGAGCTTGCAAGCGCGAAGAAGAAGCTGGATGCGGCGAAGACGGAACTGGAAAAGCAGGAGACGGAGCTGGCCGCGGCAAAGGAGCAGCTTGACGCCTCAGCGGGTGAGATCGAGAAAGCGAAGGAAGCGATCGCCTCCGGTATGCTGGATGAAGAGACCGGGCAGGCCATGCAGCAGCAGGTCACGGCATACGAAAGCAGTCTTGCGGATTACAACACGGGTAAGGCAAAGCTGGATTCTGCCAAAGCGGAGCTGACGAAGCAGGAAAAGGCATATACATCCTCGAAAAAGAAAGCGGAGAAGGAGCTTGCAAAGGCAGAGAAGAAGATCGCAGCAGGAGAAAAAGAGATCACGCAAAATGAGAAAAAGCTTGCGGAGGCGAAGAAGAAGCTTGCGGCATCCAAAAAGGAGCTGGAGGAAGGACAAAAGGAAATCTCCTCCGCAAAGTCTGAGCTTGCGGATGCGAAGACGCAGCTTCAGGACGCCAAAAATACGGTCACGGAATCTCAGAATAAACTGGATAAGAACCAGAAAAAGGCGGATCAGGAGCTTAATAAAGCGGAGAAAAAGCTTCAGGATGCGGAGGATGAGATCGAAGATATCGACAAGGTGACATGGTATGTGATGGATCGCAACTCCAATGTAGGTTATGCCAGCTTTTACGGCAATGTGGATAAGGTCGCGTCCATTGCGAAGGTATTTCCGGTGTTCTTTTTCCTGATTGCGGCGCTTGTCGTGCTGACAACGATGACGCGGATGGTGGAGGAAGAGCGAACCGAAATCGGCGTGATCAAGGCTCTTGGATACAGTAATGTGACGATCGCATCCAAGTATCTGATCTACGCGACGCTTGCGGCGGTTCTCGGCGCGGCGTTTGGGCTTGCGGCCGGGACGCATCTGTTTCCGATGGTGATATGGAATGCATATGGGATCATGTACACGTTTCCAACGCTTGTATGCCTGATGGATCCGCTCATCTGCCTTGGCACCTCCGGCGTTCTGGTCACAGGCGTGATCGGAGCCACTCTGTACGCAAGTCTCGATGTACTGCGGGGGAAACCGGCAGCGCTGATGCTGCCGAAAGCGCCGAAGCCGGGCAAACGGGTATTTTTGGAGTATATCCGTCCGTTGTGGAAGCGTATGAAATTCACGCATAAGGTAACGGCGCGAAATCTGCTGCGGTACAAAAAGCGTTTTTTCATGACGATCCTCGGCGTGGCTGGCTGTACGGCGCTTCTTGTGACCGGCTTTGGTCTGCGGGATTCAATCGGAGATATTGTGGAGCGGCAGTACGGAACCCTGCAGAAATTTGATCTGGAAATACAGACGGATGCGGAAGCAGATCCGGAAGAGGAATCTGCCCTTGCAGATTACCTGAAGGATGATTCGGAGCAGGACGGATATCTCCGGGTACATAAATCCGGCGCGGAGCTTTATTTCGCGGATGGAGAAGGGGATATCACGCTGGTCGTGCCGGAGGAAACGGAGAGAATGAACGATTTCCGTACGCTTCAGAACCGGCAGACGAAGGAAACCGTTTCTTTTGAGGCGGATTCGGTCATTCTGACAGAGAAGGTTGCCGAACGGCTTGGGATTTCCGCCGGAGATACGGTTTCCCTGAAAAACAGTGATGACAGGAGCGCGGAGTTTACCGTGACGGACATCGTGGAAAACTATATATCCAGCTATGTTTTTATGGGCGTTGATGCATACAGGGCGGCATTTGACGAGGAGCCGGAATATCTGTATCTGGATATAAAAAATAATCTGAATGAGGAAGAGGAAAGGGCTGCCCTTTCTGCAAAGCTTCTGGAGGATTCTTCGATCACGAACCTGCAATTCAGCGAGGACAGCCGGGAGACCTTCGGAAATATGCTCGGCAGGATCAATTATATTGTTGTCGTCCTTATCGTCTGCGCAGGACTTTTGGCGTTTATCGTATTGTATGATCTGACGAATATCAACGTCAGCGAGAGACAGAAGGAAATTGCGACGATCAAGGTGCTCGGTTTCTACGATCATGAGGTCTCGGCGTATATTTACCGTGAGACGGTAGTATTGAGTATCATTGGAACTATTGCAGGGCTGGTGTTCGGTATTTTCCTTCATGCATTTGTCGTGCGGACGGCAGAGATGGATTCCTTTATGTTCGGACGGCAGATCTATCCGGCAAGCTTTGTTTTGGCGGCGGTCATAACAATGCTGTTCTCCATGATCGTGAATCTGGTCATGGGAAGGAAAATGCGCCGCATCGATATGGCGGAATCCATGAAAGCAATAGACTAAAGAAGGAGCGGGATCATGAAATTCAGACCATGTATTGATATACATAATGGAAAGGTAAAGCAGATCGTAGGAGGAAGCCTCAAGGATCAGGGGGATCAGGCAGATACCAATTTTTCTTCGGAGTATGGGGCGGATTTCTATGCAGAACTGTATCAAAAGGACGGACTGAGAGGCGGCCATATCATTCTCCTGAATCCGGCGGCGTCCGAGTATTATCCGGCGACAAAGGAACAGGCGATGAAGGCGCTTGCCGCCTATCCCGGCGGTATGCAGATCGGAGGCGGCGTCCATGCGGAGAATGCGGCGGAATATCTGGACGCCGGAGCCAGCCATGTGATCGTAACTTCCTATGTTTTCAAGGACGGCGAGATCAAGTGGCGGAATCTTGAGAAATTGAAGGAAGCGGTCGGCAGGGATCATATCGTCATCGATGTGAGCTGCAGGAAAAAGGCGGACGGATATTATATCGTGACCGACCGCTGGCAGAAATTCACAAACGTAAAATTGACGAGGCAGGTATTGGAAGAGCTTGCAGAATATTGCGATGAATTTCTCGTGCACGGTGTGGATGTGGAAGGAAAGGCGCGCGGGATCGAGGAAGAGCTTGTGCGTATTCTGGCGGAGTATGCCAAAGAGCCGTCGGATGGCGGTATGGAGCCGTCCGGGAATGGCAGGATAGCGGGCGCAAAACGAAATCCGGTGACCTACGCAGGGGGGATCGGGAGTATGGAGGATCTGGAAAGACTCCGGGAGCTCGGCGGCGGACGGATCGATTTCACGATCGGAAGCGCGCTGGATCTCTTTGGGGGAACGATCCCTTATGAAAAAATAATCCGGGAGCGCTGGTAATATGGGAAGAAAGCCTTGGTTTTTCAGATATGGATATTCTGTAAATGAATTGTTAAAGATTCAGAAACAGGTTGAACTGGAAAATGTATGATGTTAAAATAATAAAATGTCAGGATTGCGGGAGCGCAGGGCGTACAGCAATCCGCAGATATCATGAGCAAAATATCAGCGATAGATAAGGAGCAATTATCAAATGGGATTTTTTAGTAAAGTTTTCGGCACGCACAGTGAACATGAGCTGAAAAGAATTACACCAATAGTAGATACGATCGAGAGTCTCCGTCCTTCCATGCAGCAGCTTACAGACAATGAACTCCGTGCAAAGACACCGGAATTCAAGAGCAGACTTCAGGACGGCGAAACATTGGATGATATTCTCCCGGAGGCATATGCAGTCGTCCGTGAGACGGCAAGGCGTGTGCTGGATATGGAGCATTACCGCGTACAGCTGATCGGCGGCGTGATTCTTCATCAGGGGCGTATATCCGAGATGAAGACCGGAGAAGGAAAGACGCTTGTATCGACGCTTCCGGCATACTTAAATGCATTGACGGGAGAGGGCGTTCATATTGTCACTGTCAATGACTATCTTGCTAAGCGTGACGCCGAGTGGATGGGACAGGTTCATGAATTTCTTGGCCTCAAGGTTGGCGTTGTCCTGAACGATATGGACAACGACGAGAGACGCGAGGCGTATAATGCAGATATTACTTATGTCACAAATAATGAGGTCGGTTTCGACTATCTGCGTGACAACATGGTTATTTATAAGGAACAGCTTGTTCAGAGAGGTTTGAAATACGCGATCATCGATGAGGTCGATTCGGTTCTGATCGACGAGGCGAGGACGCCGCTTATCATTTCCGGACAGAGCGGGAAATCTACAAAGCTCTATGAGCTGTGTGATGTTCTTGCAAAACAGTTGCAGCGCGGGGAAGCCAGCGGGGAGTTCTCAAAGATGAACGCCATCATGGGCGAGGAGATCGAGGAAACCGGAGATTTCATTGTAGATGAAAAGGAGAAACAGATCAATCTGACCGAAGAGGGCGTCAAGAAGGTGGAACAGTTCTTCCATCTGGAGAATCTTGCCGATCCGGAGAATCTGGAGATCCAGCACAATGTTATTCTTGCGCTGCGCGCCCATAACCTGATGTTCCGTGACCAGGATTATGTTGTATCTGACGACCAGGTTCTTATCGTAGATGAATTTACAGGGCGTATCCTTCCGGGAAGACGTTATTCCGACGGACTTCATCAGGCGATCGAGGCGAAGGAGCATGTGAAGGTTAAGCGTGAAAGCAAGACGCTTGCTACCATAACATTCCAGAACCTGTTTAATAAATATGAAAAAAAATGCGGGATGACGGGTACCGCCCTTACAGAGGAGCAGGAGTTTCGTGATATTTACTCCATGGATGTTGTCGAGGTTCCGACGAATGTCCCGGTGCAGCGCGTGGATATGAACGACGCTGTTTACAAGACAAAGAGAGAAAAATATGAAGCGGTTATTCATGAGATCGTTGCCACCCATGCGAAGGGACAGCCGGTACTTGTCGGAACGATCACGATCGAAGTGTCCGAGCTCCTCAGTAAGATGCTGAGAAGAAAAGGGATCGAGCACAATGTACTGAACGCGAAATTCCATGAGCGTGAGGCGGAGATCGTAGCCGATGCAGGCATTCACGGCGCAGTTACGATCGCTACAAATATGGCAGGTCGTGGTACGGATATCAAACTGGACGATGAGGCGAGAGCTGCCGGAGGGCTTAAGATCATCGGTACGGAGCGCCATGAGTCCAGACGTATCGACAACCAGCTCCGCGGACGTTCCGGCCGTCAGGGAGATCCGGGAGAATCCCGTTTCTATATTTCCCTCGAGGATGATCTGATGCGTCTTTTCGGTTCGGAGAAGCTGATGGGCGTATTCAATACATTGGGAGTGGAAGACGGAGAGCAGATTGAACACAAGATGCTTTCCAAATCCATTGAGAATGCGCAGAAGAAGATCGAGGGCAATAACTTTGGTATCCGTAAAAATGTCCTGGAATACGACCAGGTTATGAACGAGCAGCGCGAGATCATTTACGGGGAGAGACGGCAGGTGCTTGACGGAATGAGTATGCGTGATTCGATCTTCAATATGATTGGCGAGTTTGTGGAGAATACGGTCGATTCCCATATTTCCGATGAGGTCGATCCGGAGGAATGGGATCTCCGTACGCTCAATATTGCGCTTCTGAAAGTAGTTCCTGTGAAACCGCTGACGCCGGAGGATGTAAAAGACCGTTCTGTAAAGGAATTGAAGCAGACGCTGAAGGAGCAGGCTGCCAAGGCGTACGAGGCAAAGGAGCAGGAGTTCCCGGAGCCGGAGCAGTTAAGAGAAGTAGAACGGGTGATCCTTCTGAAGGTCATCGACGCAAAGTGGATGGAGCATATCGACGATATGGAACAGCTTCGTCAGGGTATCGGTCTTCAGGCATATGGACAGAAGGATCCGCTTGTCGAGTATAAAATGGTCGGATATGATATGTTCGGCGCTATGACAAGGGAGATTTACAGAGATACTGTCAGACTTCTTTTCCGCGTCAAGATCGAGCAGAAGGTTGAGAGAGAGCAGGTTGCCAGGGTGACCGGAACAAATAAGGATGAATCCTCCGTCAAGGGACCGAAGAGAAGGGCTTCGAAGAAGATTTATCCAAATGATCCATGTCCGTGCGGAAGCGGTAAGAAATACAAACAGTGCTGCGGGCGGAAGGCATAGTAATAAATCCGAACGGCTGACCAGACGCATCCAGCCATATCACTGACAGAACATTACAGCGGGAATCCTTTGGGTTCCCG
>CAZPXF010000076.1:0-10997 GCA_964590945.1 uncultured Lachnospiraceae bacterium
CATTTGATGTTCTTCCTAAGAAAGAAGTTATCGCTATCAGGAAAGAATGGGAGAAGCTTGAGAAGAACCTTGGCGGGATCAAGGATATGAAGAAGCTCCCGGACGCTATTTTCGTAGTAGATCCTAAGAAGGAAAGAATCTGTGTTCAGGAAGCACATGCGCTTGGAATCACTCTGATCGGTATTGCTGATACAAACTGTGATCCGGAAGAACTTGACTATGTGATCCCGGGTAACGACGATGCGATCCGTGCAGTGAAGCTTCTCGTTTCCAAGATGGCCGATGCAGTTGTAGAGGCTAATCAGGGAGAGGCTGAGGAAGTTCCGGTTGAGGAAGAGGCAGTAGAAGAGTAAGTCAATAAACACTGAATTTTGGAGGTTATTATCATGGCTGTTACAGCAAAGATGGTGAAAGAACTTAGAGAGATGACCGGCGCCGGCATGATGGACTGCAAGAAGGCCCTGACTGCTACAGAAGGTGATATGGACAAGGCGGTAGAGTTCCTTAGAGAAAAGGGACTTGCTACAGCTCAGAAGAAGGCTGGAAGAATTGCTGCTGAAGGGATTGTTACAACAGTTATTTCCGAGGATGGAAAGAAAGCTGTTGCTGTTGAGGTGAATTCCGAGACGGATTTCGTAGCTAAGAATGATAAATTCCAGGGTTATGTACTGAATGTCGCGAAACAGGCTCTTACAACAGAGGCTGCTGACATCGATGCTTTCCTGGCTGAGCCCTGGGCGCTTGATACAAGCAAGACCGTTAAGGAGGAGCTTGCAGCTCAGATCGCTGTTATCGGCGAGAACATGAAGATCAGAAGATTTGCACAGGTATGTGAGGAGAATGGTTATATCGCTTCTTATATCCATGCAGGCGGAAAGATCGGTGTTCTGATCGATGTTGAGACAGATGTAGTGAACGATGCAGTAAAAGAGATGGCTAAGAACGTGGCTATGCAGACGGCAGCTCTGAAGCCTCTTTACACAAACAGAGGCGAGGTAGATCAGAACTACATCGAGAAGGAGAAAGAGATTCTCACAGCGGCTGCTAAGAATGAGAAGCCGGATGCACCGGACAAGATCATCAACGGCATGGTTATGGGACGTATCAACAAAGAACTCAAGGAAATCTGCCTGATGGATCAGGTATACGTTAAGGCAGAGGATGGCAAGCAGTCCGTTGCTAAATACGTAGAGCAGGTTGCAAAAGAGAACAGCGCTAAGATCACGATCAAAGGATTTGTCCGTTTCGAGACAGGCGAAGGTCTCGAGAAGAGAAATGATGACTTTGCTGCTGAAGTGGCTGCTCAGGCGGGCTTATAAGCACGTTGTTTCAGTTGCCGGGTTATGCGAAAGGAAGCTCCGGTGGTGGTTCCTTTCGCAATGTAAATATGAGAAAAGGGCCGATACAGATTTGTGGTCGGCTCTTTTTTTAAAAGTATATTGTGAGGGAATTATAAGATGAGCAGACAAAACCGATATTGCATACACTGTGGAAAGAAGCTGGGTAAAACGGCGATTTACTGCCCGTTCTGCGGAAATAAGATCGAAGATATCTCAGATGATATTTCGGAAGATATGGAAGAAGATATGTTTGAGGATGATTTTGAAGATCCTTATGACCAAAAGGGCAGTTCCGGCCTCTTGAAATGGCTCATCGGAATCGTTGTTGTGCTGGTGGTTCTTGTTATCGCTGCGATCGCTCTGTTTGTGGGATTGTCAAAGAGAGATAACGGCGCCGCTTCAGTGGAAGAGCCTGTAAGCGAGAGTACAGTCACAGAGGTGGAAGAAACAGTTCAGGATGGAAATGAGCCGAATGACTCGGAGGATCAGGCGGTGGTCTTAACAGATGGTTCTCCGGTGACCGGTTATTTGGAATCAAAGGATGATATCGATTATTTTGTGATCAATGCGGCGGAAGCAGGCAGCGCGGTATTAGAATTCCGGCACACGGCAGATGGCGAGAAGGATGGCGTGGGCTGGCGGCTGAATTATGGAGAGAACGGCAGGACAAGTACAAAGCTCTGCTGGCTTTCCGAGGATCGGACAGAGATTGAGCTTTCTCTGGCTTCGGGGATCAATTATGTGTATATCAGCGCCGACAGTGCGATGAGCGCCGATACATTGGAGCGCGTCAGGAATACGCCGTATTATATTTCCGTAACAATGGCCGGGGAGGAAGAAGAGGAAGAAGAGGAAGAGGAAGAACAGGAGCCGACTGTGAACAGCGGATATATTATTCCGGACAGCAACAGCCGGTATCTGTCGGTTTCGGATCTGAAAGGCCTTTCATCTTCCGAACTTCGTCTGGCACGCAATGAGATTTATGCACGCCATGGCAGGACGTTTGACGACAGCGGCGTTCAAAATTATTTTAACAGCCAGAGCTGGTATAAGGGAACCATTTCGCCGGACGCATTCAGCGAGAGTATGCTGAATGCATATGAGAAGGCAAATGTAGAATTGATCAGGCAATATGAGTAGCAGCGGACAGTTCGTATGAGATTACGGAAACTTCTTCTTCTTTTGTTGTATGCGTTTTGACCGGCAGTATTTCAGGATGCAAAAAGAAGGATGACGCAGATAATATTAAAAGAAATATCGTGCACGTAGAAAAAAACCTGAAATGCATAGTTTTTTTCTACGTGCATATACTTTTTATTGGGTGATTTTCAAAAGCATGTTGATAAAACTACCAAAAAACGAAAGCGGACAAGCTTATTTACAGGAAACTTTTACATTGACACAGAGAAGGAAAAATAATAAAATGGCATCTGATGTTTGCGATGAATACAAAAGTAAGACAGAAACGTAGATGAAGGAGGTTCTATGAACAACAAAAAGAAATGTATTTTTATTGCGATGTTCATTATGACATTATTACTGTTATTTCCAATGAATTCTGAAGCAAAATCAAATCCTTATACGGTAAAAAATGTATCGTCCCGGAAGTATGAGAACAGATGGGGGATCAAAAAGATATCACAGACGGAACTGAAAGATCTTGCGAGAATCGTATATCTCGAAGCAGGAAACCAGGGGGATAAAGGGGAGCAGGCTGTGATCGAGGTTATCTTTAACCGCGTTGCCAGCAGGAAATTCCCAAATTCAATCACGAAGGTTTTATCGCAGAAACATCAATTTTCAACATGGAAAAGCCGAAGCAAAGTTAAAGTAAGAAAACAGGAAATTAAGAATATTTATAAAGTGTTATGTGGACAGACAGATATCCTGTCTAAGAAAGCAGTTTTCTTCTCAAGAGGGCCATATAACAGCAAAGTGGAGCTTCATTATAAAGCGCACTATTTTTGCAGATATTAGTACGGCAGTACCGTTCCGGAACAGACTTCCGGATATTTGATTTTGCTGTATGAAACAGATAATATGTATAGCAATCGCATGATAAAGCAGCCGGAAATCCCGAGAAACAAAGCGGATTTCCGGCTGCTTTTGCTGTCGTGCATACGACAAAAGGCGCAGTATAACGGCCGCAAACGTGCATATCTGTTCAAGCAGGGAAAATTTATATATTTTTTACTTTTCATAGTTGACAAATGGGAAATGGAGGAATATAATGCATATTAAAATATCACAGCAAACAGATAGGAAATATAGGAGGAAGAAGAAATGGCAAATATCTATAAAGGTACGCTTGGTCTTGTTGGAGGCACACCGCTTGTTGAAGTGGCTAATATTGAGAAGGATCTTGGGCTTGAGGCGAGGATCCTTGTCAAGTTGGAATATTTCAACCCGGCAGGAAGTGTGAAGGACAGGATCGGGAAAGCCATGATCGAGGATGCGGAGGAAAGAGGCATCCTGAAAGAAGGTTCTGTTATCATTGAGCCTACATCCGGCAATACAGGGATCGGCCTTGCATCCATAGCTGCTGCAAAGGGTTACCGAATGATCCTTACGATGCCGGAGACGATGAGTGTTGAGAGAAGAAATATTTTAAAGGCATACGGCGCTGAGATCGTTCTTACAGATGGAACAAAGGGAATGAAGGGAGCCATCGCCAAGGCAGATGAGCTGGCGAAGGAGATTCCGGGAAGCTTTATTCCGGGACAGTTTGTAAATCCGGTTAACCCGGAGATCCACAGAAAGACGACAGGGCCTGAGATCTGGGACGACACGGACGGAGAGGTGGATATCTTTATTGCCGGAGTTGGTACAGGCGGAACATTGACAGGCGCAGGAGAATATTTGAAGTCAAAGAATCCGGATATCAGCATCGTAGCTGTAGAGCCGTCCGGCTCCCCGGTTCTTTCCACAGGAAAAGGCGGCCCGCATAAGATTCAGGGAATCGGAGCCGGATTCGTACCGGATGTATTGAATACAGAGATCTATAATGAGATTCTTCCGATTGACAATGACGCGGCATTTGAAAAAGCAAAATATCTCGCTAAGAAAGAGGGCGTTCTGGTAGGTATCTCCTCCGGCGCAGCGCTCGATGCAGCGATCCAGCTTGCAAAGCGTCCGGAAAACAAAGGGAAGACGATCGTAGCGATCCTTCCGGATTCCGGCGACAGATATTATTCAACGCCGCTCTTTGGAGAATAAGCAAAGCCTCAGACGCTTGAAGTAATAAACACAGAAAGGAATTATCAACAATGGCAGAAAAAATCACGAGAGAGAATAGAAATTTAAAATTTGAAACATTACAGCTTCATGTAGGACAGGAGAATCCGGATCCGGCATCTGACGCCCGCGCGGTTCCGATCTATGCAACGACATCTTATGTATTCCACAATTCTGCTCATGCAGCGGCGCGCTTTGGCCTGGCGGATGCAGGTAATATTTACGGCAGACTGACCAACTCCACGCAGGGAGTATTTGAGGACAGAATCGCAGCGCTTGAGGGCGGCGTCGCAGGCCTTGCAGTTTCCTCCGGCGCAGCAGCGATCACATATGCGATCCAGGCGCTCGCAGGACAGGGGGAGCATATCGTAGCACAGAAGACGATTTACGGAGGCACCTCCAACCTTCTCGGCCATACACTTCCTCTTTATGGGATTTCTACAACCTTTGTAGACGCGCACAATCTTGAGGAGGTTGAGGGCGCTATTCAGGAAAATACGAAAGCGATATTTATTGAGACGCTTGGCAATCCGAACAGTGATATTCCGGATATCGATGCAATCTCCGAGATCGCTCACAGGCATGGACTTCCGGTAGTTATTGACAACACATTCGGGACGCCTTATCTGATCCGTCCGATCGAGCATGGAGCGGACATTGTAGTTCATTCCGCAACAAAGTTTATCGGCGGACACGGAACAACACTTGGCGGCGTGATTGTTGACAGCGGCAAATTTGACTGGGCAGCCAGCGGAAGATATCCCTGGATCTCCGAACCAAATCCAAGCTATCATGGCGTGCGCTTCACGGAAGCGGCAGGCCCGGCAGCATTCGTAACATACATCCGCGCGATCCTGCTCAGAGATACAGGATCAACGATCTCCCCATTTGCGGCTTTCCTTCTTTTGCAGGGAACAGAGACACTGTCATTGAGACTTGACCGCCACAATGAGAATACAAAGAAGGTCGTTGAGTATCTTGTAAACCATCCGCTGGTAGAGCATGTCAATCATCCGTCTCTGCCGGATCATCCGGATCACGAGCTGTATAAGAAATACTTCCCGAACGGCGGAGCAAGTATCTTTACATTCGAGATCAAGGGCGGAATCGAGGAAGCGCATAAATTTATCGATAATCTGGAGCTGTTTTCACTTCTTGCAAATGTTGCAGATGTGAAGTCTCTGGTTATTCATCCGGCTACAACGACACATAGCCAGTGTACGGAGGAAGAGCTTCTGGATCAGGGCATTAAGCCAAACACAATCCGTCTGTCCATCGGAACAGAGCATATTGACGATATCATTCAGGATCTGGATGAAGCGTTCAAGGCTCTTCAGTAAAAATACAGGCAAAGAAGGAGAATGGGAGCAATCTCATTCTCTTTTTTAGCGCGGCTGCAGGTTGAAAATTTCCGGTATTTCATTTATACTATAACAAATTGTTTTTATGGGGGATATGAGATATGGAGATCAGGGAAATGCTTGACCTGGAGATCGAAAGGGCGTTGGAGCTTTCGGGCAGGGTTTTTCTCGAATATGAGGGTTCGGATTACACACAGGAGGGGATCGAGGAATTTCAGAGTTCTATAAAAAATCCGGATTTTTACGGACAGCTCCGGTTCTATGGCGCATTTGAAAACGGGGAACTTAAGGGGACGCTGGCGACAAGGAATGAGGGAAGTCACATCGCGCTCTTTTTTGTGGATGGGAAATATCATGGAATGGGAATCGGAAGACAGCTCTTTGAGCGGGCGAAACGTGATAATCTGTCAGGCAGGATGACGGTGAACGCTTCTCCCTTTGCAAATGTGATCTACCATAAGCTGGGATTTGTGGATATGGATTCCGAGCAGATCGTATGCGGGATGCGGTATACTCCGATGATCTGTTATATATAATCTGAAAGTGCAAAGGAAGGCGTTTATGAAAATACTGAGTGTAACTGCCCAGAAGCCGAACAGCACCGGAAGCGGAGTGTATCTGACGGAGCTGATGCGCGGATTTGCGGGACAGGGAATTGAGCAGGCGCTGCTCTGCGGCGTTTACAGGGAGGATGAGATTGTTGTTCCTGACGGGACGAATGTATATCCGGTATATTTTCATTCTGAAGAATTACCATTTCCGATTGCAGGTATGTCGGACGAGATGCCGTATGAGAGCCTGCGTTACTGTGATATGACGGAGGAGATCACGGAGAGATTTCTGGGCGCTTTCCGGGAAAAGCTGCATCAGGCGGTTGCAGAGTTTCAGCCGGATCTGATCCTTTGCCACCATCTGTATCTCGTAACCGCGCTCGTGCGGGAAGAATTTCCGGATATCAAGGTCGCGGGGCTGTGTCACGGATCGGATCTCAGGCAGCTGGAGAAGAATCCGCTTCGCAGGGAAGAGATCAAAGAAGAGATCCGGAAGCTGGATCAGATCTTCTGTCTGCATCAGGCGCAGAAGGAGCGGATCCGGCGTGATTTTTCAGGACCGGGGGCAGAAGGACAGGACATGATTCCTGTGCCGGAGGAGCAGATCGCGATCCTTGGGAGCGGATATAATGCGGGGGTCTTTCACCGTATGGACGTTACAAAAGATACGGAGAAGCTTGTTCTTTTATTTGCAGGAAAGCTTTCTGAGAAAAAGGGAGTTATGTGTCTTATCAGGAGCCTGAATATTCTGGCAGGACTTTGGGGTGAGAGACCGCGGAATGTGGAGCTTCGGCTTGCAGGAGGATACGGCAATGATGCGGAATATCAGGAGATTCAGAGTTTGATAAAAGAAGCGGCATATCCGGTAAGGATTCTTGGAAGACTTCCGCAGCCGGAGCTCGCTGTTCAGATGAATCTTGCGGATATTTTTATCCTCCCGTCATTCTATGAAGGACTGCCGCTCGTGATCCTGGAAGCGGCGGCCTGCGGTGCAAAGGTGATCTGCAGCGATCTTCCGGGAATTCAGGACTGGATCGATGAGAGCGTACCGGATTCCGGATTTGTCTTCGTGGAGCCGCCGAAAATGCGCTTTGCGGATGAACCGGAGGAAAGCGATCTTCCGGTATTTGAAAGAAGGCTTGCAGATGCTGTCGTGAAACTGGCGGGAGAGGACAGGCAGAATACAGACGTCAGTCATCTTTCGTGGGGCGCGATCTGCAGCAAGATTCTGAACACATTGTAAAAGCGGGAGGATTTTATGAAAACAGTATTATGCTACGGCGATTCCAATACGTATGGATATAATCCGGAAAACGGACTGCGCTACCCGGAGAATGTCAGATGGACGGGGAGGCTGCAAAGACTTTTAGGGGAAGAATATCGTGTGATCGAGGAAGGCTGTAACGGAAGGACAACGGTATTTGACGATCCTGAGGAGGGCTGGAAAAACGGTCTGGATTATTTACGGCCATGTCTGAATTCGCACAAGCCGGTGGATATTGTGATCCTGATGCTGGGGAGCAATGACCTGAAGGAGATTTTTCACGCTTCGGCCGAGGAGATTGCCGCCGGGGCGGGGACGCTTGTGGACGTCATACAGGAATTTACGGAATTGAAACAGGGATTTCAGCCAAAGATCATTTTGGTTTCCCCTCCAAGGATCGGCAGGGGAATGGCGTGGTCGCCGTTTAGCTGCTCGTTCAAGGCGGACAGTATCACAAGATCCGGGAGATTCTCCTGTTTTTACAGAGAGATTGCACAAAAGAAAAACTGCATTTTCTTTGACGCGGCGGCCTGTATAGAACCGTCGGAGGAGGATTCCCTGCATCTGACGCCTGAGGCGCACCGGATCCTGGCGGAAAAGCTGTGCGAATGCATTCGGAATCTGTAAAACATGACCATCACCTCTTTTTATACAGAATAACTGCGTATGATACATATAGGAGGACGTACAAATGAAGAAACAGTTTAGAAAATGTATATGGATCCTGACGGCGGTTATAGTCATAACAGCGTGGAAGGGTATGCAGTCGGAAGCATCGACATGGACGAAGGCAAATTATAATGTAAAGACAGCAAGCAGCGTTTTTATTTATAAAAAGGATATTGCTAAGACGAAATACCGGGCGTCCCGTCTGAAAAAGGGAACAAAGGTCAAAATATTGAAGATCAGTAAGTATGGCTGGGGCAGGATCAAATATAACGGTAAGACAAGATACATTCAGATGTACCGTACAGTTCCGATATGGTCGAATGTCAAAAAGGACAGGCAGGTGTCAAAAAAGGCTGCCATCTATTCTACAACACAGGCAGCTTCAAAGTACAAGGCAAAAACCCTGCAGGCCGGAACGGTTGTCTATGTCGTCAAAAAATCCAGCGACGGCTGGAGCCGTATCATTTACGGGGGAAAGACCAGATACATAAAGACTAAGTATTTGAAAAAAGTCGGAGCTGTTGTTACCGTGCCAGATGCATCTGCCGGAAGCGCATCGGACGCAGTGAAGGCATCATACGCATTTACCATCAGCAGCACCGTTCACAGTAAGATTAAGGTGACCGATGCTTCCGGAAAAAATATTGCAAGCGGCAGCGCAGTACAGGCAGGGACAAAGCTTACGGCAACGATCGAGGTTGCGTCAGGATATCAGTTCCAGGGGTACACAGGGGCGTCAACCAGCGCTTCAAAGACGGTAACATTTACAATGCCGGAGCATGAAAGCGGCCTCTGCGCACGGATCGTCTGCTCCAATGCAGGGGTAAAGAGCTATTCCTGCATGGAGGATTCGTTCAAGCTTGGAGTCATCTATGCGGTTGTACGTCAGGAGGGCGGAGCTTCTTATGAAGGCCAGGCCGCCGTTATGACAACGGTCATGAACCGTATGGAATCCCCGGCATGGAAGGGGCGCGGCTCTGACCCTTACGAGCAGATCACCGCAAAATCCCAGTTTGCCAATGTCATGAATGCGTCCGGGAACGCCGTGGCAGCGAAATATGAAAACAATGTAAATGCAAATACCAGGCGCGCGGTGAAAGATGTGCTGAACGGACTCCGCACGCATGATTGCTGCAGCTTCAGAACAGCAACAACATACTACAAAACCAGATATCCTTACGGATATGATATTTGCGGAAACTGGTTTTTTAATTAGCATCTCTGGCGCCGAAAGACCGATTGAGCAGGTTTCGGCGCCTTTTCGTTGCCAGATATGCGGGAAAAAGGTTCGGTGTTTTTTTCGTTTGCTCTATTCAGGCATATTTCGGAGAATTTTACATTTTAAAATATCTGCGGTATACAAGAAGTGGCAATCTGTGATATACTGCTATTACATATCCGGGATCTATTATGGCGATTGCCATATCGAAATATCAATTCAAAACAGGATTCACCTGTAGATATATCCCTGTATGAAAATCAGAATAAAAAGGAGTAGTGTAAATGCGAAGAAAGACACTGAAAGAACTGAATGTCATGGATGATTTTCTGTTCCATGAAATGATCACACGCGGAGAAAAGGGGGAAGAATTTTGCCGGATACTGCTGCGGACAATACTGGGGCAGGAAATCCGCAATGTAAAAGTGATCGCACAAAGGAAGGTACAGGGAAGTTCTCCCAACCAGCACGGAATCATCCTGGACGCTCTCATCGAGGCATCTCAGGATGCGGACGGTCAGAAGGAAGCGGATGTGGAGGTAGAACCGGACATTTTCGATATTGAACCAAATCAATACAGGGAAATTTCCGAGCCGAAACGCACGCGCTATTATCACGCTCTGATTGATGCAAGAATATTAAAAAGCGGCGTGCATTATGAAAATATGAAGAACGTTACAGTAATCATGATCCTGCCGTATGACCCGTTTGGAAAAGGCAGGATGGTCTACACGATCGAAAAGAGATGTAAGGAAGAACCAGGAATGGATTATAATGATGGACTTCACACAATTTTTATAAATGCCAGAAGCACGGGAAAAGATGCTAGTCAGGAATTATGTGATATGCTAAAATATATGCAGGAGAGTAAGGCAGAGAATGCAACGAATCAGGATTTAAAGTATATTCACAATCTTATGACAGAGGTCAAGGAAGACGAGGAGGTTGGAGTCAGCTATATGAAATCGTGGGAGAGAGAAGAATACATCCGGCGGGAAGGCAGAAAGGAAGGCAGAAAGGAAGGCACGATAGAGGGCAGACAAAGTCTGCTTATAAATCTTGTGTGCAGGAAAATGCAGAAAAATTACTCTGTTCCGGATATTGCCGAAATGCTGGAGGAGGAAGAAGCCGAGATTCAGAGAATCCACGACGCGGCAGTAAAGTATGCGCCGGAATATAATGTAGAGAAAATATTGGAAGAATTGCGGCAGAATTCCTTGTAGATGGAAAGGGATGGACTGTTGATAAAACTGTGAAAAAGACAAAAACAATGAATACGCGTGAAATACGCAATTGACCTGCCGGAAAGGCTTTGATATAATTAAAACAATCACAGAAAATTCACAATCAAGGAGGGAT
>CAZPXF010000077.1:0-10479 GCA_964590945.1 uncultured Lachnospiraceae bacterium
CAACCGAGGAAGAAATGCAGGATTACATGAAGGAAATCCGAAAGGAAGTAAGGGGGTATTAGTTTGCGGGTAATGCTCGATACCAACATTTTTATCTCCATGATTTTCTTCCCGTCCGCACAGACCAGGGAGCTTGCAAGAAGGCTGACGGACAGCCATCAGATTGTGGTGTGCGACTATGTGGTTGAGGAATTACGGCTTGTGACAGACCGCAAATTCCCGGCAAAGAGGAAATTCCTTGACCGTTTCTTTCTGGAGCTTCCTTTTGAACTTGTCTACACACCGAAAGCATTGGATTTGAATAAGTTCCCGGATATGCGTGACACAAAGGATTCCCCGATACTGGCAACGGCGATCATGGAAGGCATTGACGTATTCGTGACGGGTGATAAGGATTTTCTGGTTTTGGATGTGGATATGCCGGAAATTGTCACGATGGCGGAATTTCTGGAACGATATTAAGAATATGACGGCAGGCAGTGTACGGAAATGAAAAAGTGCGCTGTCTGTTTTTTCTTCCGTCTATGTATTCAGTTAGAGGTTATCACGGGGAATCCGGGACAGTGAGTTCCCTGATGATCCTCTGTATCGTTTCAATGTCCTCCTCAAGAGCCTCGGCAATTTGCTCCCTGGATTGACCTTTGGCTATTCTCAATGAAAAATCGTGTTAAAAATCTGCTGACAATCACACTTGTTTCTATTATAATATAAATTGATTTATTGCAGATCAGAAGAAAGCCGGGGCGATGGAATATGGAATATGATCTTCCCAAAAGAAGGAGATACTATTAAAATTGCAAAGAAAAACGGCATCAAAAGGAAATTGAAACCCCATAGAACAGCTGTTGACGAAATCAGGCAGAGATTTCTTTTTCATTTTATAGATTATATATCAGGAGGAATGTAAGTTATTATGTTTAGACCAGCTCGTAGAAAGAAGAGAGAATTAGATATGGACGCATCGAAGAAACTCCTTCATGATTCCCGTAGAGGTGTTCTCGCTGTGAATGGAGATGACAATTACCCTTATGCGATACCGGTAAATTATTTGTACGATGAAGAGAATCATAAGATATATTTTCATGGATCGCGCATTGGACATAAGGCAGATGCAATAAAAAAATGCGACAAAATCTGCTTCACTGTTTTTGGAAATGAGACGATCAAAAAAGAGCCATGGGCGCCGTTTATGCAAAGTGTTGTCGTATTTGGCCGGTGCCGTTTCATTAATGACCAGATAAAAGCAATGACGCTGCTTAAGCGGCTTGCAATGAAGTATTTCCCGGATGAAAGTACCGCTGATGAAGAGATCGCCCGTTCCGGCAGCGCCGTCCAGATGTATGAAATTGAGATTGAACATTTGAGCGGAAAAGAAGTGCAGGAACGATAAGGAATACGTTTCGGGCATACAGTATTGAGTGACACCTCGCTTCGGCGGGGTGTTTTTTAGTTTACAGTTTTATAAAGATCTTTCTCAGTTTTTCTGCATTTTTCGGCGTGGCCGGACACTGAATTGTACAAAGCTAATAAAAAAACATAAAACTCGCGCCATAGTCATTGCAAACCAGCAATCCATTTGATAGAATGAAATCGATTTTGAAACAGGCGGATCGCCTATAGTATTATAATGAAATAAATTTACAGGAGGAAATAGAAGATGAGTAAAGCGATCGGTGTTTTTCTTGCGGATGGTTTTGAGGAAATTGAAGGCCTGACTGTTGTGGATCTGTGCAGACGTGCCGGGATCGACGTCAGGATGACTTCCGTTACGGGCAGCCTTGCGATTACGGGCGGACACGGGATAGAGCTCAGGGCGGATGAGCTTTTTGAAGATACAGATTTTGACGCGCTCGATATGGTCGTTCTGCCGGGCGGCCTTCCGGGAACGAACACACTGAAAGCGCATGTGGGCGTGCAGAATATCATCCGCGACTTCCTTGCGAATGACAAATATATCGCGGCAATCTGCGCGGCGCCGACCGTATTTGGGGAAATGGGTATTTTGGAAGGAAGAAAGGCGATCTGTTATCCGGGTCTGGAGGAGAATCTGTCCGGCGCGGTCATTACAATGGAGAGCGTTGTGCAGGATGGCAGGATCATCACAAGCAGGGGACTTGGAACAGCGATTGATTTTGCACTTGCGATCATTGAAAATCTGATCGACGCCCCAAAGGCGGAGGAGATCGCAGGATCGGTCGTATACAGAGCGTAGATTTGTCAGTATTCTGTAAAGAAAGTGCTGGAAATCGGTATTTGCTTGTGCTATAATAGCAAAATGGTGCGTGAAGACGAAAAAGACATGCGTATATTTTTCAGGAGGAGAATAGAATGAGTTTACAAGTTGAGAAATTAGAAGGAAACATGGCGAAGATCACGGTCGAAGTTTCTGCTGAAGAATTTGAGAAAGCAATTCAGAGTGCATACATGAAACAGAAAAAGAATATCAGCATGCCGGGATTCCGGAAAGGAAAAGTACCGCGCAAGATGCTCGAGAAGATGTATGGCGCGGAGATTTTTTATGATGATGCTGTAAATGCAATTCTGCCGGGAGCATACAGCGATGCTGCCGTTGAGTCCGGACTTGAGATTGTATCCCAGCCGGAAATCGACATCACACAGGTTGAGAGCGGAAAGCCGCTTATCTTTACAGCAGAGGTGGCGGTAAAGCCGGAAGTAACGCTTGGCGAGTATAAAGGAATTGAGGTTGATAAGTATTCCACAGACGTAACAGAAGAAGAGATCATTGCTGAGCTTGAGAAGGAGCAGCAGAAGAATGCAAGAACGATTCTTGTTGAGGATCGTGCGGTACAGGACGGCGATGAGATCGTGCTTGATTTTGAAGGTTCTGTCGACGGCGTTCCGTTTGAGGGCGGAAAGGCTGAGAACTATACGCTCACGATCGGCTCCGGTTCCTTTATCCCGGGATTTGAAGAGCAGCTGATCGGAACAGAGTCCGGCAGCGACGTGGATGTAAAGGTTACTTTCCCGGAGGATTACCATGCAGAGGAGCTTCAGGGCAAGGAAGCGGTATTCCAGTGTACGGTTCATGAGATCAAGACCAAAGAGCTTCCGGAGATCGACGATGAGTTTGCTGCGGAGGTTTCCGAATTTGATACTTTGGATGAATACAAGACCGATATCGAGGCTAAACTGAAAGAGCAGAAGGAATCTGAAGGCAAGAGCAGGAAGGAAGACCAGGCTGTGGATCAGGCGATCGAGAATGCCGGGATGGAGATTCCGGAGCTTATGCTGGATACACAGGTTGACCGTATGAAGAATGAGTTCGCCCAGAGAATCCAGGCACAGGGGATCAATCTTGAGCAGTACCTGAAGTTTACAGGCATGACAGAGGAGAAGATGCTCGAAGAGCTTCGTCCGCAGGCGGAGAAACGTATCAGGACAAGACTTGTTCTTGAGGCGATCGCTAAGGCTGAGAATATCGAAGTCAGCGATGAGAGAGTGGATGAAGAGATCCAGAAGATGGCCGAAGCTTACAATATGGAAGTTGACAAGCTCGTCGAGTATATGAGTGAGGAAGAGAGACAGCAGATAAAGGAAGATGTTGCTGTCCAGGAAGCTATTACATTCCTTACAGATCATGCAGTTGAGAAATAATCGGACTGCAGCCGTTAGAATAAGGAGGTTGTTGTATGAGTTTAGTACCTTACGTAATTGAACAGACAAGCCGCGGGGAGCGATCCTACGATATTTATTCCAGACTTTTGAAGGATCGTATTATCTTCCTTGGAGAGGAAGTAACGGACGCGTCTGCGAGCGTGATTGTTGCGGAGCTTCTGTTTCTGGAGGCGGAGGATCCGGAGAAGGATATCCAGTTGTATATCAACAGCCCGGGAGGCTCTGTGACGGCAGGTATGGCGATCTATGATACGATGCAGTTTATCAAATGTGATGTTTCCACGATCTGTATTGGTATGGCTGCAAGTATGGGTGCATTTCTTCTCGCAGGAGGGAAAAAGGGCAAGAGACTGGCTCTTCCAAATGCTGAGATCATGATCCATCAGCCATCCGGCGGTTCTCAGGGACAGGCGACAGAGATGCAGATTGCTGCAGAACATATTTTAAAGATCCGCAGGAATCTGAATCAGATTCTGGCGGACAACACAGGAAGACCGCTGGATGAGATCGTACTTGCAACAGAAAGAGATAACTGGAAGAGTGCAGAAGAGGCCAGGGAGTTTGGTCTGATCGATGAAGTGATTTATCGGAGATAAAAATGCAGGGGCGGACTCATTTTCGAGCGCGCCCCTTTTGACGAGGTGTGAAAATGGCAGGAAGAATGGGTGATGAGCCGTTGGTTCGCTGTTCCTTTTGTAATAAGACGCAGGGACAGGTGAGAAAACTGATCGCAGGACCAAATAACACATTTATCTGTGATGAGTGTGTGGAGCTTTGTTCGGAGATCATAGAGGAAGAACTGTATGATAATCCGGCGGGAAATGTTTTGGATGAGATCAATCTGATGAAGCCGGAAGAGATCAAGGCAGTTCTGGATGATTATGTGATTGGACAGGAGGAAGCCAAGAAGGTTCTGTCTGTAGCTGTTTACAATCATTACAAGAGAATAAAGGCAGAGCGGAATCTGGGCGTGGAGCTGCAGAAGAGCAATATCATGCTGCTTGGACCTACAGGATGCGGCAAAACACTTTTGGCACAGACGCTTGCAAGAATTTTGAATGTACCTTTTGCCATCGCAGATGCAACGGCTCTTACAGAAGCGGGATATGTCGGCGAGGATGTGGAAAACATCCTTCTCAAGGTGATCCAGGCTGCGGATGGAGATGTTGACCGTGCGGAATATGGCATCATTTATATAGATGAGATTGACAAGATCACAAGAAAATCCGAGAACCCTTCGATTACAAGAGACGTATCGGGCGAGGGCGTGCAGCAGGCGCTCCTCAAGATTCTCGAGGGAACGGTTGCTTCCGTGCCGCCGCAGGGCGGAAGAAAGCATCCACATCAGGAGCTGATCCAGATTGACACGACAAATATTTTATTCATTTGCGGAGGCGCATTCGAGGGAATCGATAAGATCATTGAGTCGCGTATCGATCAGAAATCTATTGGCTTTCGCGGGGATATCGCCGGAAAGAATGAGCACGACCTTGGAAAGCTTCTGCACGAGGTGATGCCGCACGATCTGGTCAAGTTCGGTATGATCCCGGAGCTGGTCGGCCGTGTCCCGGTCGTTGTATCACTGGAGCCGCTGGACCGCGACGCCCTGATACAGATTCTGACGAAGCCGAAAAATGCGATCGTGAAACAGTACCAGAAGCTTTTGGAACTGGATGGAGTAAAGCTGGACTTTGAGAAGAAAGCATTGGAGGCAATCGCAGATACTTCTCTTAAGAGAAAGACCGGAGCGAGAGGACTTCGCGCCATTATGGAAAATGTTATGATGGATACGATGTATAAGGCTCCGTCGGATGACACGATCGAGACATGCCTTGTGACGGAGAAGACTGTATTAGATAAGGAACCCCCTGTATATACGTATACGACGGATTCAGAGGGAGAAAGCGCATAAGAGGGGGAACGGGAGCCGGCGTCGTGCTGTGCGCCCGTTTTCCGATTGCCGGGAATGCGAAAAGGAAGCTCTGATTGCGGCTTTTTTTCGCGGCAGGTATCCCGGGGAAACTCTTATGAGAGGAGAAACAATATGATTGAAGAATATATGAGGGAACATGAAATATCGGAGGATCGTCCGCCTGATGAGCTGCTGACGCTGCCTGCGGTTGCGCTTCGGGGACTGACCGTGATGCCGGAGATGGTGATTCATTTTGATATCAGCAGAAAGCAGTCGCTGGAGGCCGTTCAAAATGCGATGCGGGGAGATTCTCGTATTTTTCTCGTGACGCAGAAAAATGCAGATACAGCCGAGCCGGAGCAGGGGGATCTGTACGATGTCGGCGTGATCGCGGAGGTTAAGCAGATCATAAAGCTTCCCCAAAAGATCACCCGTGTTCTCGTGGAGGGAAAGGAACGCGGAAGAATGATCTGTATGAACCGTGAGAAGGGGTATGTGGAGGCGACTGTACAGCAGCTTTTCGACGGCCCGGCAGGCGGTCTCAGTGAGATCAATGTCTCGGCCATGGTCCGCGGAATCAAGGAGCTGTACCTTGAGTATGCTTCTCTGAACAAAACTATTGGCAAGGAAGTGACGCGGGAAGTGATGGAAGCCGAATCCCTGTACCGCGTTGTGACGGTCATATGCGCGAATTTTCCGCTCCCATATCAGGAAGTACAGAAGCTTCTGGAGATCGACAATCTGCTGGACCGGTATGAAGCGGCGTCCTTAAAGCTTGCCAGCGAGATACAGATCCTGAATCTGAAGGAGGATATAGAGGCAAAGGTCAAAGAGCGTGTAGATAAGCAGCAGCGGGAATATATTCTGCGCGAGCAGATGAAAGTGATCCGCGAGGAGCTTGGGGAGGACGCTGTTTTAAGCGATGCGGAGGAATTTGAGGAAGCAATCCGGAAAATGAATGCTCCAAAGTCCGTCAAGGAGAAGCTGAAGAAAGAATTGGGGCGTTATAAGCTCAGTATGAACAATGCGGCGGAAAACGGCGTTATCCGGATGTATTTGGAGACCATGCTGGAGATGCCCTGGGATAAAAAATCCAGCGACAGCTATGACCTCGATTACGCGGAAGAGATCCTGGAAAAGGAGCATTACGGACTTGAAAAGGTCAAGGAGCGCGTTCTGGAATATCTGGCAGTCCGTGCGCTGACAAAGAAGGGAGACAGCCCGATCCTGTGTCTTTACGGGCCTCCGGGAACCGGTAAGACTTCCATAGCAAGATCTCTTGCCCGCTCCATGAAAAAGCCGTATGTCCGCGTATCCCTCGGAGGCGTGCGCGATGAGGCTGAGATCCGCGGACACCGGAAGACGTATGTCGGAGCGATGCCGGGGCGTATTGCAAATGGAATACGGCAGGCAGGCGTAAAGAATCCGCTGATCCTTTTGGATGAGATCGATAAGGTCAGTACAGACTATAAGGGAGATACCTTTTCGGCGCTTCTGGAGGTGCTGGATCCGGATCAGAACTATGCGTTCCGCGACCATTATCTGGAAGTGCCGCTGGATCTGTCCGAAGTGCTTTTTGTGACGACGGCAAATACGCTGGATACGATCCCGCGGCCGCTTCTTGACCGTATGGAGGTCATTGAGGTGGGAAGCTATACGGAGAACGAGAAGGTACATATTGCGGAGCGCCATTTGATCCCGAAGCAGCTGGAGCATCACGGACTCGACGGCGGCAGACTTACATTTACGAGAAATGCGGTAAAAGGCATGATCTCCGGATATACAAGGGAGGCCGGCGTCCGCCAGCTTGAGCGTGAGATCGGAGAGATCTGCCGGAAAGCGGCAAGGGAGATTTATTCCGGGAATAAAAAATCCGTTCGCGTCCGGGAACAGAACCTGACCAGATATCTTGGCAGGGAAAAATACCTTCCGCTGAAAGCAAATGAAAATGACGAGGTCGGGATCGTCCGGGGCCTGGCGTGGACAAGCGTCGGAGGAACAACGCTTGAGATCGAGGTCAACACGATGCCGGGCAAAGGGGAGATCCTGCTGACCGGACAGCTCGGCGACGTCATGAAGGAATCGGCGCAGATCGGCATGACATATATTCGCTCCGTCGGGGAGGATTATGAGATCGATGAAAAATATTTTTCCAAACACGACGTCCATATCCACATTCCGGAAGGAGCAGTGCCGAAGGATGGGCCGTCTGCCGGAATCACGATGGCAACAGCCGTACTCTCGGCGGTAACAGGAAGAAAAGTTCAGGCCAGTCTTGCTATGACCGGGGAGATAACCCTGCGCGGGCGCGTGCTTGCCATCGGAGGCCTCAAGGAGAAGCTTCTGGCGGCAAAGAAGGCAGGAATCACGAAGGTACTTGTGCCAAAGGATAATAAGCGGGATGTAGCGGAACTGGACGGTGAGATCACAAAAGGAATAGATATTTCCTTTGTGTCGGAGATGGACGAGGTGCTGAAGGCCGCGCTGGTTTAGAATCCGATGCGGTATCGAAAAGGCCTGGAGGAAACTATGGTTATAAAAAATGTGGATCTGGAAATCGTATGCGGTATTACCAGCAGGCTTCCGCGGACGGAGCTTCCGGAGATTGCCTTTGCAGGGAAATCAAATGTTGGAAAGTCTTCTTTGATCAACGGACTTTTGAACCGCAGGTCTTTGGCAAGGACGTCTTCGACGCCGGGCAAAACGCAGACGATCAATTTTTACAATGTAAATGAATGTATGTATCTGGTTGACCTGCCGGGATATGGTTATGCGAAGGTCTCGGTGCAGGAGAAGGCGAAATGGGGGAAGCTCATTGAGCGCTACCTGCACGGCTCGAAGCAGCTTCGGGCGGTTTTCCTTCTCGTTGACCTGCGTCACGATCCATCCGCGAATGACGTTATGATGTATGACTGGATCGCAGCGCAGGGATATACGCCGATCATCATTGGGACAAAGCTGGATAAGCTGAAAAGAAGCCAGGTACAAAAGCAGATCAAAGCAGTCCGAAGCGGCCTTCATATGCCGCCGGAGGGACTTTTGTTCCCGTTTTCGGCGGTGACAAAACAGGGCCGCGATGAAATCTGGGAATATATTGATCAGGAGATTCTGAATTTGGAGAGCAGGTGATTTGGTTTTGGAAAATAATCGTCCATACTGGAAGGTCGCGCTGAGCCTGTTGCTCAGCCTTGGCGGAACGATACTGATAATCGTTGTGGGCGTGAAGCTGCTCCGCTTTTTTGCTCCGTTTGTCATTGGATATATTATCTCGCTGATCGCAAATCCGCTGGTGCGGTTTTTTGAAGAGCATATAAAGCTCAGGAGAAAACACGGCTCAATCCTGATCATCATTGGAGTCCTCGCAGCGATCGTAGCAGTCTTCTATTTTGGCGGCGGGAAGCTGATCTCAGAGGTGCAAAAGCTGATGATGGATTCTCCGGAGATTTACCAGGATATGGAGAATACATTCAATACAGTCGGAGGTAAGCTTGAGGGAGTCTTTGAGCGTCTTCCGGAGGGCGTGCAGCTCGGACTTTCCGATGCCCGCGGCAATCTGGATCAGACGATGGGGAAGCTCATCTCTGCCGTCAGCGAACCGACAATGGATGCGGCGGGGAGCTTTGCGACAAGAGTTCCATCCCTGCTTGTAGCGGCGGTCGTGGCTCTTGTGTCGGCATATTTCTTTATCGCGCAGAGAGAGCAGGTGCTTGAGACGGTAAGGAGAATTGTCCCGGAACCGATCGCAAAGCGTATCGCGATCATTGCGGACGGACTGAAATATGCGGTGGGCGGTTATTTCAAAGCGCAGCTCAAGATCATGGTCGTGATCGCTGTGATCCTGCTCGCAGGCTTTTTGATCCTGGGCGTCCATTATGCGGTTCTGGTGTGCATTCTTGTGGCGTTCATGGATTTCCTGCCGTTCTTCGGAACGGGGACTATCCTGATCCCGTGGGCGGTCGTGGCGTTTCTGACCGGAGATTACAAAAGAATGATCGGACTTCTCATCCTCTATGTGATCGCCCTTGTTGTGCATCAGGCGATCCAGCCGAAGATGGTCGGCGATACGCTTGGAATAGATCCGCTGCCAACGCTTGCATTTATCTACATCGGATATAAAATGGGCGGCATCATCTGGATGATCCTTGCTGTGCCGATCGGAATGATCGTCATTAATCTCTATAAGGCCGGGGCGTTTGATTATATTCTGGACGATGTTAAGATACTGGTGAAGGGTATCCTGGATCTTCGGAAGACCGATTAATATAATTATGAGGTGAGAAAACATGCTGGAATTAAAGACTGGCCGTCCGGCGGATGAAACCGGACGGCTGCCAAAAGAAATCAGGACATATGATTTCCTGGATAAACTGGGAATTGCGTACTGGCGCATCGACCATGACGCCGCAATGACGATGGAAGTATGCCGGGATATTGATGAGGTATTGCAGGCAACCATCTGTAAGAACCTTTTCCTGTGCAACAGGCAGGAAACAGACTTTTATCTGCTGCTGATGCCAGGAGATAAGAAATTCAAAACAAAAGATCTGTCAAAGGCGCTTGGCGTTTCCAGACTGTCATTTGCAAACGAGGCATACATGGAGCAGTTCCTGGATATCACGCCCGGATCTGTCAGTGTCATGGGTTTGATCAATGATACGGCAAAGAAAGTCCGGCTCGTGATTGATGAGGATGTCTTAAAGGGCGCGGAGATCGGCTGCCATCCCTGCATCAATACATCCAGCATAAAGTTTGCGACAAAGGACCTGACAGAAAAGATTATCCCGGCGATGGGGCGTGATTATACAGTGGTGACTTTGCCAAGGTATCCGGAATAAAAAGCACGGCAGTGTTACCGCTTTTATCAGATTAACCTGAGTTAAATAATTATTTTTGTTGTTGACAGATACTACTTTAATGTGGTAAACTGATAA
>CAZPXF010000078.1:0-10425 GCA_964590945.1 uncultured Lachnospiraceae bacterium
AAGGAGGTAATAAAGCTATGAAAAAGAATAAACCGCTTACGCCGGAAGAACTCATGAAATACGAGATCGCCGGGGAACTTGGTCTTTTGGACCGGGTGAAGGAGGGCGGCTGGAAAGCGCTGTCCTCAAAGGAGACCGGCAAGATCGGGGGTCTCATGGCGAAACGGAAGAGAGAAATGAACAAATTGTGAACATTGTCATTTTTTATTACGCTGTAAAAAAATAAAAAAACGAGAATTTGCATAAAAAAATGCGTTTTCCTATTTCCTTTTTTGTTAAAATGTATTAGGATAGAAAATAACCGGAAGTTTTTTCCGGCCGAATAGAGTGATGGAATGAGAAATGCACTTGTGAAATTGCACAAGTTGCACAGACCTATATGTTGAGAGTAGAGAGACGGAGGAAAGCGCTGTGATTTCAAATCAAATACTGCAAAATACAATTGATGGATTAAAGGGGATTACGAGGATTGACCTGTGTGTGCTGGATACGGACGGAAATATTCTGGCATCTACATTTGCTGAAAACGGAGATTATGAGAAGGCGGTTGTTTCGTTTGTAGAATCGCCGGCGGACAGTCAGGTGATCCAAGGATCACAGTTTTTTAAGATTTTTGATGAGCGCCAGCTGGAATACATCCTTTTGGCGCATGGAGGAAGCGACGATGTATATATGATCGGCAAGGTTGCCGTCTTCCAGATACAGAGTCTTCTTGTCGCATACAAGGAGCGCTTTGACAAGGACAATTTTATCAAAAATCTCCTGCTCGACAACCTGCTTTTGGTTGACATTTACAATCGTGCCAAAAAACTGCATATTGACACAGAGGTGCGAAGAGTGGTATTTATTATTGAGACTTCAAAGGGGAAGGATTCAGGGACGCTGGAGAGTATGCGCACACTCCTCGGCAACAAGACGAGGGATTTTGTGACGGCTGTCGATGAGAAGAATATGATCCTCGTAAAAGAAGTCGGACCCAATGAAAATTATTCCGATATGGATAAAGTTGCACGGAATATACTTG
Organism: uncultured Lachnospiraceae bacterium; assembly: GCA_964590945.1. Classification (GTDB taxonomy): domain Bacteria; phylum Bacillota; class Clostridia; order Lachnospirales; family Lachnospiraceae; genus CAZPXF01. The sequence continues at coordinate 1,025 of CAZPXF010000078.1, forward strand.
ACATTTTGAAGTCAGAGGGGGAAAATAATGCACATGTGGCATATGGAACAATGGTTGACGATATCAAAGAAGTATCCAAGTCCTACAAGGAAGCTACGCTGGCGTTGGACGTAGGTAAGATTTTCTTTGACGACAAAGATATTGTTGCATATAACACGCTTGGAATTGGCCGTCTGATCTACCAGCTTCCGATTCCGCTTTGTAAGATGTTTATCCGGGAGATATTCGGCGGGAAGTCGCCGGATGACTTCGATGAGGAGACACTTACGACGATCAACAAGTTTTTCGAGAACAGTCTGAATGTCTCGGAGACATCGAGACAGCTCTATATTCACAGAAACACACTTGTATATCGTCTGGATAAACTGCAGAAAAGTACAGGATTGGATCTCCGGGTATTTGAGGATGCAATTACGTTTAAGATCGCGCTTATGGTTGTCAAATACATGAAGTATATGGAGTCCATTGAGTACTAGTGCTTTCAGGAGGACTAAGAAACTATGATGATTGAATTAAAAGATGTGACAAAGGAATATCAGAAGGGCATCGTAGCCCTGAATGGTATTAATCTGAGCATTGACCAGGGTGAATTTGTGTTCATCGTGGGTGACAGCGGTTCAGGTAAATCCACACTGATCAAATTGTTGCTGAAAGAGATTGAGCCTACGTCAGGAGAGATTATAGTCAACGGACAGAATCTTGGCAGGATGCGCAGAAGTAAGATTGCGAAGTACAGAAGAAGCCTTGGGGTTATTTTCCAGGACTTCCGTCTTTTGATGGATCGCAGTATCTACGATAATATTGCGTTTGCGCAGCGCGTGGTGGAGACTCCGCTGCGCACAATTAAGAAGAAGGTTCCGGCAGCCCTTTCACTGGTTGGTCTTGCGCAGAAATACAAGGCTTTTCCAAATGAGCTTTCCGGCGGAGAACAGCAGCGTGTTGCGATCGCAAGGGCGATCGTCAATGAGCCGATGATCGTACTGGCTGACGAGCCTACAGGAAACTTAGACCCAACGAACTCGTGGGAGATCATGAAGCTTCTTGAGGAAGCCAATGAGAAAAACGGGACAACGATTGTTGTCGTTACACATAACCAGGAAATCGTAAACGAGATGAAAAAGCGTGTAGTCACGATGAAGATGGGGGTTATCGTGAGCGACGAGAAAAAAGGTGGATATATAAATGAGGATTAGTACATTAGGATATACAGTTAAACAGGGTTTTTCCAACATTAACAGAAATAAGATGTTTTCCTTTGCATCTATTGCTACGATGGCGGCCTGCATTTTTATTTTCGGTCTGTTCTATTCTATTATCACCAATTTTCAGCATATAGTGAAATCGGCCGAGGAAGGCGTTGCTGTCACAGTATTTTTTAATGAGGATATTACGCAGGATCGAATCGATGAGATTGGCAGTGAGCTGCAAAATCAGGAAGGCGTCCGCGAGATCAAGTATGTTTCCGCTGAGGAAGCATGGGACAATTTTCAGGAAGAGTATTTCGGCGACAACGCAGAGCTTGCCGAAGGATTTAAGGATGACAATCCACTTGCAAATTCGGCAAATTATGAGGTATATATGTCCGATGTTTCCATGCAGAGCAAGGTTGTTTCCTTTGCAGAAGGGCTGGAGGGCGTACGTAAAGTCAATAAATCTGATGTAGTTGCGAAGACGCTTTCCAGTGTCAATGTATTGATCAGTTACGGCGCGATCGTCATTTTCCTGATCCTGCTGGCTGTTTCTGTTTTCCTGATCAGCAATACGGTTACAATCGGTATTACAGTACGTTCAGAAGAGATTGCTCTTATGAAATACATAGGCGCAAAGGATGCGTTTGTGCGTATGCCGTTCCTGACAGAGGGTATCCTGATCGGCCTGATCGGTTCGGTGATCCCGCTTGCCGTCCTGTATTTCCTTTACAGTAAAGTGATTGAATATGTTATGACAAGATTCAGTCTTCTGAACAATATTTTGGAATTTCTTCCGGTGGGAAGCGTATATAAGACACTTTTGCCGATCTGTATTGTGCTTGGAGTCGGCATTGGTTTTGTAGGAAGCTTCTTCACAACAAGAAGACATTTGAAAGTCTAGGTGATCGCAGGATGAACAGGAAATCTTTGCTTTGCATTCTGCTGGCGGCGTCACTGGTATTTTCGGGCGTGTCCGTGAATCAGACCTTGCATGTGGATGCAAAAAAGAAAAGTACGTCTGACAAGATCTCAGATGCAAAGAAGGAGCAGGAAGCGCTGAAAGAGGAACAGGAAGCGCTGAAAAAGAAAAAACAGGAGCTTGCAGCGAAGCTGGAAGATATCGCAGACGATATGGCCAGTACCGAGGAGAAGATCACAGCCAAGCAGGATGAGATCGAGGAGGCGGAAGGCCAGTTGGCTGATGCGCAGGCGAAGGAAGACGACCAGTATGAGAGCATGAAGAAGCGCATCCGCTATATGTATGAGACGAATGATTCGGATCTTCTTGAGCTTCTTGTGACGTCCGAGAGTATTACGGATCTGCTGAACAAGGCGGAATATATATCCACGATGGAGGATTATGACCGGCAGATGCTGGAAAAATATGAAGCGGTGCGTATGGAGATCGAGGAAAAGGAAAAAGCGCTTGAAGAGGAATTTGAAGAGCTTCAGGGTCTGAAGGATGAATTGACGGCCAAACAGGATGAGGTGGAGACTCTGCTGGAAGAGAACGCCATGGATCTGGAGGATGTCAGGTCCGAGATCAGCGATAATGCAAAGGAGCTTCAGGAGCTGCTTGAAAAGGCAGAGGAAGAGCGCAAAAAAGCGGAAGAGGAAAAGGCGGCAAAGGCCGCCGCGGCAGCGGCTGCTGCGGCGTCAGCTTCTTCATCAGCTTCGTCTTCTTCTGAGGCAGGACCGAGCGTTTCTTCGGGCAGCGGTACATTTACGCATCCGTGTCCGGGCGCGCGGGTTACCAGTCCATTTGGACACAGAAGTTCGCCGACGGCAGGCGCAAGTACGTATCATCAGGGAGTGGATCTTGCAATAGCGGCAGGATCTCCGGTCTATGCGGCTGCGGCAGGCAAGGTTGTAAGTACCGGATATAACAGTGTAGAGGGTAATAATATCACTGTCAACCATGGCAATGGACTGGTTACCAAGTATAAGCATTTGTCCAAGATCTATGTCAGCGCAGGGCAGTCTGTCAGCCGTGGGCAGAACATTGGAGCGGTCGGCTCCACAGGTGTTTCTACAGGACCGCATCTTCATTTTGAGGTTCGTGTAAATGGAACAGCGGTAAATCCGTTGAGTTATCTATAATGATTCAGGGGTAGTGATATGGAAGATCAAAATAACAGATCAACGGGAAATAGTTTTAAAAAGGGGGCGCTTTTTGGCGCCCTCGTTATGATTCTTATAATAGCAGCAGGCTTTGGCATCTGGAATTTAGTGAATGGGGCTGATGTCCTGGATTCCAAAAGCGAGAGAAAGCTCAGGCTGATCGAGAAGCTGATCGATCAGAATTTCCTGTATGATGTGGATAAGGACGCGCTTGCCGAGGGGATCTGCGCGGGCCTGGTGGAAGGACTGGACGACAAGTACAGCGTATATTATGATGAGGAAGACGCTGAGGCTTTGACGGAGAGTACCAGCGGGGAATACGAGGGGATCGGCGCGGTCATGCAGCAGGATCCGGATACGGGGATCATCACTATTTCCAGCGTGTATAAAGATTCTCCGGCTGAGGAGGCCGGGATGAAGGGCGATGACATTCTCTATAAGGTTGAGGACGAGGAAGTTACCGGCGAGGATCTCTCCGTTGTAGTGACAAAGATCAAAGGCGAAGCAGGGACAGACGTCCGGCTCACTGTTCTGCGCGGGGAGAAGCAGGAAGAGCTGGAGCTGACGGCTACGAGAAGAAAGATAGAAGTTCAGACAGTCACATCTGAAATGAAGGAGGGCGGAGTCGGTTATATTTATATATCCGCCTTTGAGAGTGTGACGGCCGACCAGTTTAAGGAAGAACTGAGTTCTCTGGAATCTCAGGGGATGAAAGGACTGATCCTGGATCTTCGCAGTAATCCGGGCGGAAATCTGTCTACGGTGTGCGAGATCGCGGATGCGCTGTTGCCGGAGGGGCTTATCGTGTATACCGTAGATAAGAATGAGAAGAAGACAGAATACTCTTCCGATGCGGAGAATTATTTTGAACTTCCGCTTGTGGTAATTGTCAATGGCTCCAGCGCCAGCGCATCGGAGATCCTGACCGGCGCGGTTCAGGATTACGGGATTGGAACCATTGTCGGTGAGACAACTTATGGGAAAGGGGTCGTGCAGAATCTGTACGATCTTGGGGACGGTACGATCCTGAAGATTACGACCTCAGAATACTACACCCCAAATGGAAGAAGCATCAATGAAAAAGGAATTGAACCGGATGTGGAAGTAAAGTATGAATATGACGAGGAGAATCCGGATAAGGATAATCAGCTTGAGCAGGCAATCGAGGTGTTAAAAGAAAAATTATAAATATCATGCATGTCGGAATCTGCTTTGCAGATTACATGGGAGAGGAGGGTTCTATGAAAATATGGATTCAAAACGGACATGTGCTGGATCCGGAGACGGGACGGAACGGGATGGCAGATGTTCTGATCGATGGAGACCGGATCATCAGGGTTGGAAAGCCGGAAAACTGGCAGGCCGATCAGGTGATCGATGCAAAGGGCGCATATGTCATGCCCGGGTTTATAGATTTACACGTCCATTTGAGAGATCCGGGACTGGAGTATAAGGAAACTTTGGAGACGGGAGGAAATGCGGCGGCAAGGGGCGGCGTCACGACCGTGTGTGCGATGCCGAACACAAAGCCTGTCACGGATACGAAGGAGATGATCGAGGAGATCAACCGTCGCCAGAAGGAAGAGTGCAAGGTTCATGTGATCCAGCTCGGCGCCGTGACAAAGGGGCAGATGGGGCAGGAGCTTGCCGATATCAGCGGAATGGCTGAGGCAGGCTGTCATGCCATCAGCGAGGACGGGAAATCGGTCATGAATGCTTCTTTGTACCGCAAGGGCATGAGAGAGGCGAAGAAAGCCGGAATCGCTGTATTTGCACATTGCGAGGATATTACGATGGTGGAAGGCGGCGTTATGAACGCCGATGAAAGATCCGCTGCCCTTGGACTTCCGGGAATCACAAATGCCGTGGAGGATGTTATCGTCGCGAGGGATATCCTGCTTGCCAGGGAGACGGGAGTGCAGCTCCATCTGTGCCACTGTTCGACCAGGGACAGCGTGAAGCTTGTGAAGGCGGCAAAGGCGGAGGGACTTCCGGTTACGGCGGAGGTGTGTCCGCACCATTTCATTTTGACAAGCGATGATATTCCGGAAGATGACGGCAATTACAAGATGAATCCGCCGCTTCGGACACGGGCGGATGTGGACGCTCTGGTTCAGGGACTAAGGGATGGCGTCATGGATGTGATCTCTACGGATCACGCGCCTCATGCGGAGGAAGAAAAGAACTGCTCCATGAAGAAAGCGGCATTTGGCATCGTGGGGCTTGAGACGAGCGCCGCGCTCACATATACGGAGCTTGTTGACAAGGGAATCCTGACGCCGATGCAGATGGCGGAGAAGATGAGCTATAATCCGGCAAGGATCCTTGGACTTTCCGATAAAGGAAGTATCGCGGAGGGTAAGGCTGCGGATATCGTGATCTTTGATCCGAAGGCCGCGTGGACGATCGACAGGAACGCATTTGCCTCCAAAGGGAAAAATACGCCGTTCCACGGGAAAAAAGTAAAAGGACAGGTGAAATATACGCTTGTTGATGGTAAAATAGTCTATAACGTTTGAGGGAGGGATTAAGAGATGATTGATAAATTAATAGCAAATATTAAGAAGACGCATGCCCCGATCGTTGTGGGACTTGATCCGATGCTGAGCTATGTTCCGGAGCATGTGCAAAAGAAGGCGTTCTCTGAGTTCGGCGAGAATCTGGAGGGAGCTGCGGAAGCGATCTGGCAGTTCAATAAAGAGATCGTGGACAAGACTTATGATCTGATCCCGGCTGTAAAGCCGCAGATCGCGATGTACGAGCAGTTTGGGATTCCGGGGCTTCAGGCTTTTAAAAGGACGGTAGATTACTGTAAGTCCAGGGGGCTGGTCGTGATCGGAGATATCAAGCGGGGGGACATCGGCTCTACTTCCGCTGCGTACGCAGCCGGGCATATCGGCAAGGTACAGGTCGGAGGCAATACTTTTGTACCGTTTGGCGAGGATTTCGTGACGGTCAATCCGTATCTTGGTTCTGACGGCGTGAATCCATTTATCAAGGTTTGCAAGGAAGAGAAGAAAGGTCTCTTTATCCTTGTCAAGACGTCCAACCCGTCCAGCGGGGAGTTCCAGGATCAGAAGATCGGCGGCAAGCCGCTCTATGAGCTTGTGGGCGAGAAGGTTGCCGAGTGGGGCGAGCAGTGCATGGGCGATACATACAGCAATATAGGGGCGGTCGTCGGAGCGACATATCCGGAGATGGGCAAGGTTCTTCGCAAAGTGATGCCGAAATCCTACATTCTTGTGCCGGGATATGGCGCACAGGGCGGCAAAGGAAAGGATCTGGTTCATTTCTTCAATGAGGATGGACTCGGGGCGATCGTAAATTCTTCCCGCGGCATTATCGCGGCATACAGGCAGGAAGAGTATGCAAAATACGGCGCAGAGAATTTCGGGGATGCATCCCGCGCGGCGGTAGAAGCAATGACGGCGGATATCAGCGGGGCGCTTGCGAACAGATAAGGAGATCGGCGATGGCAAACAGAAGGAAAGAGACGGCAAAAGTCATATCGCAGGAGCGTATCGCCACAGATATCTACAGCATGTGGATATCCTGCGAGGCGGCGGATACGGCGGCGCCGGGACAGTTTATTTCCGTATATACGAAGGATGCGGGCAAGCTGCTTCCAAGACCGATCAGTATCTGTGAGATCGACAGAAAACAGCACAGGCTCCGTATCGTATATCGTGTAGTCGGCGGGGGGACGAAGCAGTTTTCCGCATATAAAGAGGGCGAAGACATGGAGATCCTGGGACCTCTTGGAAATGGATTTCCGCTGAAGGAGAAGAAAGCATTCCTTATGGGCGGCGGTATCGGCATTCCGCCGATGCTGGAGCTGGCGAAGCAGCTGAACTGCGAGCGCCAGATCATTGCAGGCTACAGAGACGAGCTTTTTCTGACAGAGGATCTGGAAAAATACGGGAAATTATATATTGCTACGGAGGACGGCAGCGCCGGGACAAAGGGGAATGTTATGGACGCCATTGCGGCAAATGCTCTGGATGCGGATATTATCTATGCCTGCGGGCCCAGGCCGATGCTGCGTGCGATCAAGGCATATGCCATAGAGCATGATATAGAGTGTTATATCTCTATGGAAGAACGTATGGCGTGCGGTATCGGCGCCTGTCTTGCGTGCGTCTGCCAGTCCAAAGAGGTGGATGGACACAGCCATGTGCACAATAAGCGGGTCTGTAAAGATGGTCCGGTATTTCCTGCAACGGAGGTGGAGCTGTGATGGATACAAGAGTGAATCTTGCAGGTGTGGAGCTGAAGAATCCTGTGATGACGGCGTCCGGGACATTTGGCTCCGGCGCGGAATACAGTGAATTCGTCGACCTGAACAGACTTGGGGCTGTTGTCACAAAGGGCGTGGCAAATGTGCCGTGGCCGGGCAATCCGACGCCGCGTATCGCGGAGGTTTACGGAGGCATGATGAATGCCATTGGCCTGCAGAATCCGGGTATCGACGTATTCTGTGAGAGGGATATCCCGTATTTGAAGCAGTTTGATACGAAGATCATCGTAAATGTATGCGGAAGATCTACAGAAGATTACTGTGAGGTTGTGGAGCGTCTCGGAGATGAGGACGTTGACCTTTTGGAGATCAATATTTCCTGCCCGAATGTAAAAGAAGGCGGGATTGCATTTGGACAGAACCCAAAGGCGGCGGAGGATATCACAAGGGCAGTCAGGAAATATGCAAAGCAGCCGGTTATTATGAAGCTGAGCCCGAATGTAACAGATATTACAGAGATGGCCAAAGCCGTTGAGGCGGGCGGCGCAGATGTTGTCTCCCTGATCAATACATTGACAGGCATGAAGATTGATATTAACCGTCAGACATTTGCAGTTGCAAATAAAACGGCAGGAGTATCCGGGCCGATCGTGAAGCCGATTGCAGTCCGTATGGTCTATGAAGTTGCCCATGCAGTGAAGCTTCCGGTCATTGGAATGGGCGGGATCCGGACGGCGGAGGATGCGATCGAATTCATTCTCGCCGGGGCGACGGCAGTGTCTGTCGGAACAGCTAATTTCTTCAATCCCACGGCAACCATTGAGATTGCGGAGGGGATCGAAAGATATATGGAAAAGTATCACTTTGAGAAGATTTCCGATATGGTCGGGATCGTAAAATAGAGGAGAAGAGAGCTTATGAAGACTTATGCATTTGGAATCGATGTCGGCGGGACTACAATTAAATGCGGATTTTTTAAAACGTCCGGGGAGCTGATCGATAAATGGGAAATCCCGACACGTAAGGAAGAGGATGGGAAATATATTCTGGATGATATCGCGGGAGCTATTCTTGTGAAGCTGAATCAGGCCGGAATCACGACAGAAGATGTTCTTGGCGTCGGCGTCGGCGTGCCGGGGCCTGTGCTGGATGACGGCACAGTTCTTGGATGCGTGAATCTCGGATGGGGAGAATTTAATGTGGCGGATGCGCTTGGCGAGAAACTTGTTCTTCCTGTAAAGGCGGCGAACGATGCGAATATAGCGGCTCTTGGCGAGATGTGGCAGGGCGGCGGAAAAGGCAGCAAAAACCTTGTCATGGTAACTCTTGGAACCGGAGTCGGCGGCGGAGTGATCTTAAATGGCAGAATCGTCAGCGGCGTGAACGGAGCCGGCGGGGAGATCGGCCATTTCCATATGAATGACGAGGAGACAGATACCTGCGGCTGCGGCAAAAAAGGATGTCTGGAGCAGTATGGATCCGCGACCGGAATTGTCCGTATGACACGAAAGGCGCTTAAGAATTACAGCGGTAAAACGAGTCTTAGAGATGATGAAAGCTTAAGCGCAAAGGTGATTTTCGACGCCGCAAAGGAGGGCGATGCGCTTGCCTGCGAGATGAACGAGCAGCTTGGAAGGATGCTTGGAAAGGCGCTTTCATACATAGCATGTGTTATAAATCCGGAGGTATTTGTGATCGGCGGCGGCGTTTCAAGGGCCGGGGAGATCCTTTTGGATACCATCCGGAAATATTATAAAGAATATGCATTCCATGCAGCGGCGGATACAAGGTTTGCGCTTGCGGAACTTGGAAATGATGCGGGAATTTACGGAGGGGTTGGACTTCTTCTGTAG
>CAZPXF010000079.1:0-10304 GCA_964590945.1 uncultured Lachnospiraceae bacterium
GATATCACTTCCACACACTTTCCCCGCTGTTCCAGATTTCCCGCATCGATCCGGTATTCCACATCCTCCGGCACGCCCGCTTTCAGAAGAATCTTCTCATCCTCTTCCTTCACATGAACACTGATCTCACCTTTCACAGAGCGATAACTGCATGTAAACTCTTTCATGCTCTCCGGCAGATACGGGCGGATCATGATCTTCCCGAATCCGGCTTCCTCCGGAATGATCCCGGCAATTCCGTTATAATACCACTCGATAATGTGCCCCATCATATCATGGCAGTGGCTTCTCGGGTTCGTCTCCCAGTATTCGCCAAGCGTCGTCTCGCCATCGAGGATAAACGCATAATAGCCTGGATGCTCTTCTTTTAAAATGAACTCTGCAATGACCGCATTCATCCCATTCTGCCGCGCCGTCTGGATAATGTACGGAAGACCGACCTCCCCGCTTATAAATGCTCCTTCTCGCTCAAGCGTAAGCGCAAACGCCCGCACAACATCGTCTTTCTTATCCTCCGGCGCCATCCCCCAGTAGAGCGGCAGCGCCTCGCACGCCTGCGTCATAAAGAGCTCTTCATGATCCCATGCCCGGTAACACCAAAATCCAGCTTCCTCATTCCATACAAGGAGCTTTTGGTTATAATTATCCTTCACCTTTTCCGCAAAGCGCAGAAGCTTCTCCCGGTCATCTTCTTTTCCAAGAATTTCCGCAAATCCTGCCAGGACCCGGGCGTCCGCATACAGAAATGCCGTTTCGATATTCTCCCTCGCCAGCTCATTTCGAGGGTTGCCCCAGTCGCCCAGTCCATGATTCAGAAATCCGTCCTCATTGACCTTTGTTTTCAAATGTTCCAGATAGCGCATTCCCGCTTCATAATTATCCCGGATGATCTGCACATCGCCGTAAAACTGATAATGCCAGTATGTCCCCAGAATACACGTACTTCCCCACGGGATAATATCATAGAAGCTTCCCATTCCCGGCACCGGAAGCACATTGGGGATATAGCACGGACACTGTGACGGCATCAGTCCATCACCCGGATACACCTTATTTCCATCAAAGTCAAAGAAATAATCCTCTGCCGTATGCTGATCGGTACGCATATCCAAAAGAAATTTATCCCACAGGCGTCTTCCGTCCTTCATATAGAAAATGGAGGGCGCCATCAGATGATTCGGCTCCTGCCACGCAAACCGTTCGATCGTCGGACAGTCTGTATGGACGCTGAGCATATTTGCCTCAACCGTCCGCTCGATCATATTGTAGATCTGATCGTACCGCACGTCATCGCACGTAAAGCTTCCGTCCGTCTTCCACGCGCTGCTGATCGCATGGGCCTTGAGATTCCGGATACGGATACCGTCTTCTACAGCTTCCTCCAGGGCCGGAATGCGCTCCACCCCAACATATCTTCCTGCGAAATAGGTAAATTTCATCCGGCACCTCTCCCATACATCATCTTTTCCGATGATATATGTGATACAGGAATCCAGATTCACCCATCCCTTTGCAACCTGATCTACATCGCCATCCGCTCCGAGCTTCTCCGCCGGGTAAAGCTTCACGGTATCCCCGGCTTTTCCGCACGCCTCGAACTCCAGAATACCGGACATATTCTGGCCGAAATCGTAGATTTCCCGCACGCTGCCGGGCGTCTTTTCTTTCAGACATTTTCCCAGCAACTTCCCTTCATATGTCCGAAGAACCCTGATCTCCGGCTGAAACTGCTCCATGAGCCTCCCCTGCGGTTCCTCATCCGGCTGCAGGACTGCCGCCCGTTCCCATGTGGATGCATCAAAACCCGGCTCGCTCCATCCTTCCTGATTTCTTCTTCCATCGATCCGTTCCGAGCCATATACATTACTCATCATCACCGGATGCTCTTTCACCAGAAAGGAATCATCTGCCTCGATCGTTTCTGCTGTCCCATCCCGATACATCATTTTAAGTTCAAGAGCCAGAACAAGATATTTCCCAAACGGCCGGTAAGGGTTTGGATTCGGCGGCATAAATTCCGGGAATGTAAATGTATACTGCTCATCCCTCTTGATAAACCATCCATTTCCAACCTCTGCTCCGAGCACATTCTCGCCCATCTGCAAATAGTCCGTCACATCAAAGGTCACATACTGGATCAGCTTCCGGTAATTTGTCCAGCCGGGATCCAGCTCATGATCCCCGACCTTTCTCCCATTCAGGTAAAAAAGAAACTGCCCCAGTCCGCAAACTCTGGCCTCGGCCTTTTTGATCTCCTTCTCCACGAAAAAGCTTTTCCGCGCATAAAACGGATCCGCCGTCTGATTCGTGATCCAACTTCCAGGTACTTCACTCATTTCTAAATCTCCCCTTTCATATACATTCTGATCTGTCCATTGCATACATGGCAACTAAAAAAGGTTCACCGGATCTTTTCGCCGCATGCATGGCAACTGATAAAGATCCACTGAACCTTGCATTTACAATATTTATAATACCTTCGACAAAAATTCCTGTGTTCTTGGGTTCTGCGGATGATCGAAAATATCCTCCGGCGTACCCTGCTCGATGATACGGCCATCGTCCATGAAAAGAACTCTGGTTGCGACTTCGCGGGCGAAACCCATCTCATGGGTAACAACCACCATCGTCATCCCGTCCCTCGCAAGATTCTTCATAACCTCAAGAACCTCTCCGACCATCTCCGGATCCAGCGCGCTGGTCGGCTCGTCGAAGAGCATCATCTTTGGTTTCAGCGCAAGGGAACGCACGATCGCAATTCGCTGTTTCTGGCCGCCGGACAGCTGTCCCGGATAGCTCGTTGCCTTTTCCTCGAGGCCAACCAGTTTCAGAAGCTCCGTGGCCTGTGCCTGCGCCTCGCTCTTTGACGCCAGCTTCAGCTGGATCGGGGCAAGCGTCAGATTATCCATGATCGTCAGATGCGGAAACAGGTTGAAATGCTGGAATACCATTCCCATCTGCCGTCGCACCTGATTGATATCCACCTTGCCCGAAGTGATTTCTGTTCCCTCGAAAAAAATCTCTCCCTTTGTCGGCTGTTCCAGAAGATTCAGACAGCGCAGAAATGTTGACTTGCCGGAACCGGACGGCCCGATGATAACGACCTTCTCCCCCGGATGGATCTCTTCATTGATATCCTTCAGTACTTCATGGGAACCGAAGCTTTTGTGAAGATGATTAACGGTGATCACTTTCTCTCAGCCTCCTTTCCAGTTTCCCCATCAGCCATGTGATAAACATAACAATAACAAGATAAATCGCGGCCACCATAAGCAGCGGAAGCATAGCATCGTATGTAACGCCACGGATGATATCGCCGCCACGGGTCAGATCATTCAGCCCGATATAACCGCTGATCGAAGTCTCCTTCAGCAGCGTGATCATCTCATTTACCAATGCCGGAAGTACATTTTTAAACGCCTGCGGAAGAATGATCTTCCTCATCGTCGTCGCATAACTGAGTCCCAGAGATCTTCCCGCCTCCATCTGCCCTTTGTCGATGGACATGATGCCGGAACGGATGATCTCCGCCACATATGCGCCGGAATTGATACCAAAAGCAATCGACACCGTCAATATCTTATTCGTACTGTTTGCCATGATGACAAAATAAATAATAAGAAGCTGTACAACGGTCGGCGTACCGCGGATCACTGTAAGATACAGCTTTGCAAACAGATTCAGGATATTCAGCAAGAATCCAAACGATCCGTGCATCTTATTCTTATCAATCTGATCGTGCACAGTACGGATGATCGCTATGACCACTCCAATGACGACTCCGATAATGAGCGCAAATGCCGTTATCATCAAAGTCATTTTCAAACCGCTGGTAATATACTGCCAGCGGTCCTTTTCGATAAAATCCAATATGAATTTGGCTTTTAAATCACTCACAACCCATTCTCCTGTCTGCTTCAGAACAATCCGCTATTCTGCATCGATATATTTGTCAATGATGGATTGCACTGTTCCGTCGTCGATCAGCTCCTGGAGCGCTCCATTTACAGCGTCCAGAAGTTCTGTGTTGTCCTTGTTAAGGGCGATCGCATAATCCTCGACCGCGTAATCTGTATCAAGAATCTTAAGACCTTCATTGCTTGCGACAAAATTCTTTGCAGGCTCATTGTCAATGATAACCGCATCAACCTTTCCCTGTTTCAAAGCCATAACTGCATCTGCACCCTTATTGTACTGATCTACATTATCTGAACCGTAATCCTCTGTTGCGTAAATATCACCGGTGGTTGAAAGCTGAACGCCGATCTTCTTCCCTTCCAGATCATCTACGGATGCAATATCGGAATCCTCCGGCACAATGATGGACTGGATACCTGTTGCATACGTCTCTGAGAAATTAACATTTTCTTCTCTTTCCGGCGTAACTGTCATACCTGCAAGCGCAACGTCCGCTTTCCCCTGCTGGATTGCATTAATAATAGAATTAAACTCCATATCGTCAACCTTCAGCTCCAGTCCGAGCTTGTCTGCGATCGCCTGAGCGATCTCAACATCGATACCAACGATGTCGTCCCCGTCATAATACTCATACGGCGGGAATGTTGCGTTCGTTGCCATAGTAAGAACGCCATCATTGATGGTTGTAACGCCAGCGTCTGATACTGTGCTCGAAGCGCTGCCGGATGCTGTACCTGTATTAGAATCGGACTCAGATGAATCGCTGCTTCCGCATCCTGCAAGCATTCCTGCGCTGAGTATTCCCGCAAGTAAAATTGCTGTTAACTTCTTCATAATTTCCTCCTTTTCGCCGCCTGATACGCGGCCTGGCACTCTTTTATTTTACAATTTCATACAACAAAGATGCCTGAATTATACACGATTTTTCATTGCCTGTAAATATATACATTTATTTTTGTATAAAATGCAGTTCCAGAGATCGGCAGATGCATTCCGCAAAATAATTATTCCTTCTGCTTTTCCGGAAGCTGCGCAAGTATGATCGCACAGAACATAAGCAGGCATCCAAGCAGCTCCCTCCCGGTCAGAACCTCATGCAGGGCGATAAATCCCGCAACGACCGACATGACCGATTCGAGGGACATGATAAGGGATGCAACCGTCGGATTCATATCCTTCTGACCTACGATCTGCAAGGTATAACCGACTCCGCTTGAGAGAACCCCGGCATACAGGATGGATTGCCAGGCCTGAACGATATCCGTTATCTGCGGATGTTCTAAGATCATCATAAAGACCAGCCCCAGAATACCGCAGACAAAAAACTGTATGCAGGACATCTTCACGCCGTCCGCCTTCACTACAAAATGATCTATCGTCATAATATGGAAGGAAAACAGAACTGCACATGCAAGCACCCACACATCGCCTGTCCCAATCGTCAATTTCTCCGTCATGCACAGAAGATACAGGCCGGCAAGCGCAAATACAACGCCGAGCCACACCAGCTTCCCGCATTTCTTTCCTGTAAATATTCCCAAAACCGGCACGATCAAAATATAGCATGCGGTGAGAAATCCTGCCTTGCCTACGCTGGTATGCATGATCCCGATCTGCTGAGCCATGCTTGCCGTAAACAGGAAAAAACCGCAGCAGATCCCGCCGAGGATCAGATCCTTCCGGCTGCCGGACTGCTCCCTGAGCGCCCCGTCCGGAGCGCCTGCCCGAAAGTCCTCCCTGGATCGCAAGGCTTTTTCTCTGCCCCGGTTCATAAACCAGATGACAGGAAGCAGAACGCCCGCTCCTATGAGATTCCGGACACATACGAATGTGAAAGGGCCAATGAGATCCATCGCCACACTCTGCGCCACAAAAGCAGACCCCCAGATCGTAGCCGTCAGGAAAAGCAAAAGTGAATTCCTGATCTGTCTTTTTTTCATTTCTCTTCCTCTTCCAAAAGGAAATCCCTTCATTTATACAGTAAAAAATAATTCCCTGTAAATCCTACGTTTACAGGGAATCGGATGATCTTATTAGTCTGTTACATATGGCATCAAAGCGATATGACGAGCTCTCTTGATCGCAACTGTAAGTGCTCTCTGATGCTTTGCACAGTTTCCTGTAATTCTTCTTGGAAGAATCTTCCCGCGCTCAGATACGTACTTTCTTAACTTTGCTACATCTTTGTAATCGATCTCATTATTCTCTTTTCCGCAGAATACACAAACTTTTTTCCTTCTGCGTCCGCCTCTTCTTTTCATCGGAGAGTCGGATCTGTTTCTATCATAAGCCATCGTTTTTACCTCCTGAATTAGTTAAACGGTAATTCTTCATCGATTCCATCCGGAATGTTCATAAAGCCATCACCCGCATCACTTGACGGCGCCGGAGCAGGACTTGCCTGATACTCCGCTGACTGATAACTTCCTGACTGATAATGACTGTCACTTGCGGCCTTGCTCTCTGCAAATTCCTGATCCTCCACAACAACATCTGTCGTGTAGACCTTTACACCGTCGCGATTCGTATAGCTTCCCGTCTGAATACGTCCCGTAACAACGATCTTCAGTCCCCGGCGGAAATACTTCTCAGCAAATTCGGCTGTTCTTCCAAAGGAAACACAGTTGATAAAATCTGCTGTCTGATCACCGTCGCGCTTGAATCTGCGGTCGACTGCTAATGTATATCTTGCAACTGCCATTGCATTGGCTCCCTGTGAATATCTGACATCAGGATCTCTCGTCAAACGTCCCATCAAAATTACTTTATTCATTATTTACCTCTTTTCTTTATGCATCCTGTCTTACGCATAAATATCTGATCACATTGTCCATAATGCGGAGACGTTTTTCCATCTCGCCCGGAACAGTAGTATCAGACTCGAAGTGAACGAAGTAGTAATATCCTTCTCTCATTTTCTGAATTTCGTAAGCTAATCTCTTCTTACCCCATTCATCAACATCGGTAACAGTACCACCGAAACGAGCAACGTAATCTTTTACTTTCTCGATAACTGCTGCTCTTTCTTCGTCTTCGATTTTCGCATTGACAACAACTGCTAACTCGTATTTGTTCATGTCACTTGCACCTCCTTATGGTCTCTGGCTCCTGATTGTTCAGGAACAAGGAATAATATATCACAATTTGGCATTATACCATCGGGAGGAAATTCTTTCAAGCTTTTTTCCGGATTTCTTTTATATTTTTCTCGACCAGATTACGCGCGATCATAATCTGATGCCCGCACCCTTCGCACTTCAGGCGGAAGTCTGCGCCCACACGCAGAACCTCCCACGTAAAGCTCCCGCAGGGATGTTTCTTCTTCATTCGGATCACATCGCCGACTTCACATTTTACTGGCATTATTTCTTACACTCCCTTGTTCCAGTCCTTACTCCATGTACAATCAGTCTCTCTGACTCTGTCCGGTTGGTACAGGTGGACAGCGTTACGATCTGCGAATTTTCATCAAGTTCAACACCCGTATCATACAGGGATCCTTCCAGAATCTCTTTCTCCCAGCTCCGGAAAGCGTCGGAATCCTCAAATTCAATCCTGTAATCATCCGCCTGATCATCCGTCACAACGACTGCGCAGACCTGATATTCATGAACCATTCCATCCGGCGTGTATATGTAAAAATACGGATTAACGTCGTATTCTTCCTTTTCCATCCATTTCTTAAGTCCGCCGAACATGGATCCGTTTTTGGTATTATGTCCGTAAATGATCGTATTCTCATCCGTCAGATCCGCATCACATCTGTAGTCCACAAAAATGCTCCCGAGAATATTCTTTGTCCTGTTAAACAATCTCCGCAGGTAGAAGTCATTATCATCGCTCTGCATGACCGGATAACTGATATTGATGTTTCCTTCGATACGTATCCATGCCACAAGATCGCTGTTCTCTTTCAGGAGGCTCTCGAAATCGATACAGATGTCCTCCGCATCGTCCGAATCATCCGGAATCTCAAGGAAGCCCTGCAGATCATCATAGCTGTTGTCGCCCTTGTTGTATTCATGGAAAATATGGATCAGCTTATATCCCGCAAAGAGAAATACCGCCAGACATACGATCAGAATGACTGTACTGATGATCCTTGTCTTCCTGCCGCTTCTGCGCCTTCTTCTTCTTCTCTTTTTTGTCATTGAATCCTCCACATAATTGACCATCGGTCAATTCTTCTTGACAATCATCTCTCATTAAGTATATAATAACCTCAATTACGAAAATAACGAAACGTCCTGTCCGCTATACACAAAGGGGGAATTTCTTTGGGAAAAGTATCCGAGAATAAGCAGCGCAAATTCAATAAGCTTGTAGAACATGCAAATGAACTTTTTTTGTCGAAAGGCTTTGAGCACACATCCATCTCCGATATCACGAGCGCCGCCGGCGTTGCCAAGGGCACCTTTTATCTCTATTTCAAAGACAAATACGAGCTCCGGGATTTCCTCATCGCCCAGACGTCCAGCAAGCTCTTCCGGCGTGCATTTTCCGAACTTCAAAAGCATTCTTTTGATTCCCTCGAGGATGAGATTATTTTCCTTGTAGATCATATTATAACACAGTTATCCAAAAATAAAATCATTCTTCATTTTATTTCTAAAAATTTAAGCTGGGGAATCTTTCATCAGGCTATCAATACGTATTCCGAGCATACAAATATCAGCTTTGACAGTATTTATAAATTGCTCACGGAAAATGGCTACGGGCTCACGCTGCGCGACCCTGAAATCATGCTTTTTATGATCGTGGAGCTTGCAAGCTCCACCTGTTACAGTACGGTTCTCCACAAAGA
Source organism: uncultured Lachnospiraceae bacterium (assembly GCA_964590945.1). Classification (GTDB taxonomy): domain Bacteria; phylum Bacillota; class Clostridia; order Lachnospirales; family Lachnospiraceae; genus CAZPXF01. The sequence goes on from CAZPXF010000079.1 coordinate 8,723, forward strand.
CCCGGTCGCGTTTGAGCAATTAAAGCCGTATCTCAATGACTGTATACGCTCGATCATTCAGAACCACATAGTAAAATAACACGACGGCATTTCTGCATTATTCTTTTACGGATTCCACCAGCGCTTTGGCAAGTCCCGCAACGCCCTGGATCTCCGACGGAATAATGATCTTTGTCGCCTTTCCGTCTGCAGCTTTTTCAAATGCTTCCAGGCTCTTCATTGTAAGGACCGCTTCGTCCGCCCCTGCTTCCTTCAGGAAACGGATACCATCCGCATTGGCCTGCTGTACTTTAAGGATCGCCTCCGCCTGGCCCTCCGCCTCGCGGATCCTCTTTTCCTTTTCCGCCTCGGCACGAAGGATTGCGGACTGCTTCTCTGCCTCAGCATCCAGAATTACGGATTCTTTCTTGCCTTCCGCCACAAGGATCGTCGATTTCTTCTCCCCTTCCGCACGAAGGATCGCTTCACGTCTCTCACGCTCCGCTTTCATCTGCTTCTCCATCGCGTCACGGATCGCGGTCGGCGGGATGATGTTCTTCAGCTCCACGCGGTTTACCTTGATGCCCCAGGGATCTGTCGCAACATCCAGCGACGCGCGCATCTTTGTGTTGATCGTCTCTCTGGACGTCAGCGTCTCATCCAGCTCCAGGTCGCCGATGACATTACGAAGCGTTGTCGCTGTCAGATTCTCGATCGCAAGGATCGGATTCTCAACGCCGTAAGCAAAAAGCTTCGGATCCGTGATCTGGAAAAATACAACCGTATCGATCTGCATCGTTACGTTATCCTTCGTGATCACCGGCTGCGGCGCGAAATCAACAACCTGCTCTTTCAAAAGAACCTTCTTTGCAACACGGTCAATGATCGGCACTTTAAAATGAAGGCCGACGCCCCATGTGGTCTGATATCCGCCGAGACGCTCGATAACATATGCATTCGCCTGCGGCACGATTTTGATACATGAAACCAAAATAAATATGACGATTAAAATTAAAAATAAAAACGCGAGAAAGCCAAACATAAATTATTCCTCCTTATACTCCTCAACGATCAGTCTGACGCCCGAGATCCGGATCACCTTCACAAGAGTTCCCTTCTCCAGGACTATACCGTCCTTTTCCGTTCTCACCAGCCAGTCTACACCATTTACCACAGCTTTTCCAGTCTCATTCAGGTTATCTGCGGTTTCCTGAAGTTTGATTACCTTACCTATGATTCCCTCATAGTTCGTTTTTATCCTGCTTGCGTTCAGATAATGAACAGCCCACGGTCTGGTAAAAAACAGAAGCAGAAAGGAAACGACTAAAAATAAAATGATCTGTACTATGATCCCGAAACCAAGTCCATATGCAGCAAGCGCCGCAACGCAGCCTGCCACAAACCAGATCGTTGTCAGTCCGACCGTCGCAATCTCGATGATAAGAAGAAGCGCCAGAAGACCCAGCCATCCGACCACATACATATCTACCGGTAGATTCAAATTCACATGCTGTACCTCCTCTTCTAACAGCACTTTATCTGTTGTCTTACTAATACTTTACCACGACTTTTCCAAAAGGCAACAGATTCTTCGCGAATGGGC
>CAZPXF010000080.1:0-10294 GCA_964590945.1 uncultured Lachnospiraceae bacterium
GGAGTTGCAGTTCCGGAGCTTTTCTATTCCGTTGTGGCAAGGTGGTTTATACCTTAGGCCGGCTACCGCCTATTCGTCATATGCATAAGTCCGGGAATCGTGCAGGCCTTTTTCATGAGAGGAGACAAACCCTGTCCCGCATAAACGCCGACCGGATTCCTGTTGATCGTTATCCCGCCGATCTCCAGAACTTTACTGAACTTCTCGAAACTCATCCTTCTCTTCCTTTTCCAGTCTTTTTGTAAATAAAATATCATGATTGATACACTTGTAAAAACTTTTTTTCTTCATATTGTAATCTGTCTCGCCCTGACCCATGATCCACATCAGCTTCGTAATCACCGCCTCCAGCGTCATATCATATGCCTCCAGAAGCTTGAACTTCTGCTTCACACGTTTTCCCACCTCATAGACCGTCATATTGCTTCCTTCATTTGCCACCTGCGTCGTCATGACGACGAGCTTTCCCTTTTCCCTCCAGCGTTCCATCTCCGTATAGAATCTTCCCACAAGTGTCTCCGGGATTCCTCCTACGCCAAAGCTCTCGATCACAAGGCAGTCAAAATGCAGAAAAAGACTGGACAGGATCTCCGGCTGCATCCCCGGGATCAGCTTTAACACATAGACGCTGTTCTTCATCTCATGGTAAAAGCGAACCGGCTCCTGATACGGAATTGTCGGCACATATCGCACGATCATCCCATCCTGAATGACCGCCGGATATGGGAAATTGATGCTGGAAAACGCGTCATAGCTCTTCGCCCGCTCCTTTTTCGCCCGTGTCCCGATGATCACCTTTCCGTCAAAGACGATATCCACCCCCTGAGATTCATCGTCTGCAGCGTAAATAAAGCTGTCCAGGAGATTGGTCTTGGCATCCGTCACATCCATATAGATCGGTTTCTGCGCCCCTGTTATGACAACCGGTTTTTCTGAATTCTGTATCATATAGGAAAGCGCCGCTGCCGTATATGCCATTGTATCGGTTCCATGGCAGATGACAAAACCATCGTATTTTTCATAATTCGCCTCCACCGTCCGCACAAGAAGCTTCCAGTGCTCCGGCGTCACATTTGTACTGTCGATGCTGCACACCTGCACCGCATCCACCTGGCAGATAGACTTCACCGCCGGAATGTACTCCAGAATGTCCGCCGCCGAAAGTCCCGGCGCCAGACCGTAATCAGTCTGCTTCGATGCAATTGTTCCCCCGGTTCCTATCATAAGTATCTTCTTCATTCTCTCTCCTCCTGCAATCCCTCTTGGCCTTTCTTTTCGAAAACGGAACTCCGCCCTGGCTCCCTTACGCATTCCTTCCGGTACAGAAATACCCTCCGCAAAATCTCATGCAGAGGGTATTTCTTTTTTAAAGAAACGATTTACTGTAAAACCTCCAGGCATTCTCCACTCTTTTCCTCAATATGACTACTGAAAAATTCCGTCAACGCCTGAACCATGTACATGCAGTCCTTCACTCCAGCCGTCTCATAGGATGAATGCATCGCAAGCTGAGGCAATCCGATATCTACGCTGTTCATAGATACCTGCGACATGGCAATGTTGCCGAGTGTGCTTCCTCCGGCTTCATCTGAACGGTTGGCGAAAAACTGGATCGGCGCCCCTGCCCTCTCGCAGATTCCGCGGAAGATCGCGATACTCACCGCATCGCTGGTGTACTTCTGTCCCGCATGGGATTTTACAACGATTCCATCATTCATATAGACACAATTGTTTTCATCCGTCTTCTCCGTATGGTTTGGATGCACCGCATGTGCATTGTCGCAGCTCAGCATAAAGCTGGAAGCCAGCGCGCGGTAGTACTCCTCCTCATCCTTCCCGAGACTCTTATTGACACGCCGCAGCACATCATAGAGGAACGTGGAACCCGCTCCCTGCTTCGTGCCGGAACCGACCTCCTCATTGTCGAAGCAGGCAAATACCTGAACCGACTTCTCGTTGCCGCCGTGAAGAAAGCCTTTCAGCGATGTGTAAGCACATTCCAGATCATCCAGCTGCGGGCAGGAGATAAATTCCCCGTCCGCACCCCAGATACTCGGCTGCATCCGGTTATACAGGAACAGATCCATGCCATAGATCCGGTCTGCCCCGATGCCAAGTTCTCCGGCGATCAGGTTCTTTAACGCGCCTTTTTCCATGGCCTTTCCGCCCATCAGCGGAAGCATATCTGTCTGTTTGTTGTATTTGTAACCGTCGTTCACCTGGCGGTTCATATGGATCGCCATATTCGGTATCATAAGGAGATCCCGGTCTATGTTCACAAGCTCCGTCCGGTAGCCATTCTCCTCCTTTACGATCACACGCCCCGCAACAGACAGCGGACGGTCGAACCAGGTGGCGCACAGCATTCCTCCGTAACCCTCTGTATTCAGCTTCGTGTATTTATCCCGCACGGTGATCTCTGCATTTTCCTTCACCTTAAATGTCGGAGAATCGCTGTGAGAGGCCGCCACATGGAAGCTGTAATTGTCAAGCTCTCTGCCGACCTTGAAGGCGATCACACTTGTATGATTCCGCGTCACATAATATCTGCCTCCCGGGACAAGCTTCCAGCTCTGTCCCTCCAGAAGTCTGTGAAAGCCGTTCCCCTCCAGAATCTTACTGATCGTGCCTACCGCGTGAAAAGCGGTAGGACTTTCCTTGATAAAAGCAAAAAGCTCTTCTGTTAATGTCTCATACATCCAAAACACCCTCTTTTTATCCTGTTATTTCTGCTGCTCTCTCTTTGCGATATGCGGAAGGATCATTCCAAGAGCCGTCAGGACGATCGGTGTAATGATATTCAGCGCCATCGTATACAAGTCGTCGCTGTAAACACCCATCAGACAGCAGGCCGCAGTCACTGCAAAACACCAGAAGCCAAAGAATTTCGCGATTCCCTGATTTTTCACAAACCGGTACTCCGCCGGGTATTTGTCCATGGATTTACGCAGCCCCAGATATGCTACGAATACCCACATGTAACGCATCGGCATACATACGGAATTCAGCTTCGTCAGCTTCTGAAGCACCACATCCGCTCCCGGGAATACCATCTGTGCAACGATGATCGCCCCTGACAGGATCACAACCAGCCAGATGCCATTGCTGTATACATCATGCTTGTTCTTCTTCGTCAGCTTCGATGGAATATACTGCTTCGTATGTTCATTGTCCAAAAGCATACGCAGCGGAGCGTCGATACTGAGGATCAGCACGGAGAACTGGCTGATCGCATTGCAGAGCGCATACAGCATCAGGAACAGATTGCCTACATGATAGTATTCGCCCACCTTCTGGAATGCCCAGTAAGCGCCGTTTGCCACATATGAGTTAAATGCCTCCTCACTGCTGTTGATCACAGCCGGATCGAACATTTTCCCCATGGCGATCGTACCAAGAACAGCACAGGCCACAACCATACCTGCCATCGCAATGATGCCCTTCGGGAAGCCTTTGCTCGGGTTCTCTACCTTATTTACATATGGAGAGATCTTCTCACAGCCGCCGACCGCAAATACAAGGATCGACAGGGACGTGAAATACCCAAGGTTAAAATTCGGGATCAGATTCTTTAAGCTGATATCCATTGTAACATATTCTGCCCCCGGATTGATAGCCGGAGCTGCGATCATCATGACAATATACAGCAGCGACATGACAAACATACAGGTTCCAGCCAGTGTCAGCAGTTTTTTCAGCGGATTTAAGCCCCTGCTCGCCACAAAACATCCAATCAGGAATACTGCCAGCGTCGCAAGCTGTACGTAAATCGTCGGAAAGCTGTCGTATGTCTCTGCATTCCGGAAGACCATCCAGCTCAGTGCCTTCAGGCCGCCGCTTCCCTTACTTGCGATATACGTGATATGGCAGGCAAAATACGTCCAGCCCGCATAGTATGCAAGCTTTGTTCCCATAGTCTCATGGATCCAGGAATTGACGCCGCCGCCTTCATTTTTGAAAGCGGAGCCAAGCTCTCCCACCATCAGCGCATACGGAACAAAATACAGTGCAAACATCAGGATCCAGCTTAAAATAACCTGGATACCATTAAAATATACAAATCCATTTACTACGTTTCCAAAACCCCAAACTGTGGAGAATGCCATCATAGCCATGGCGCTCCATTTTATCTTTTTTGTATCTGACATCATAAAACCCTCTCAATAACTTTTTCTTTATTCATAGTTCTTCCTCATTTTTTTCGTTTTCTGAGGCTGAAGCGGCGAGCTTCATAAACTCTGCCATACTTCTTGTAAAATACTTGTTTTTCCGGTAATAAAAATAGACATTTCTTTTCGCTGCGGGATCGTCTATTTTGTAGTAGATGACATTCGGATTCGCCGGAAGGTTCTCCACTGCCGTATCACTGATAAATGATATTCCCATCCCCCTTTCTGTCAGATGATACGTTGTCAGCATCTGATCCAGCTTCCAGCTTACCTTCGGTGTGATTCCCGCGCGCTTGCATATGCTTTCCACGCGCTCTCTTGTATCATTGTGAGCCCGCAGAACCACAAACGGTTCCTCTTCAAACAGCTTCAGCGGTACGCCGTGTACTTCCGGCCTTGTGTGCACCCCGGCGCGGATATCATCGATCGTAAGGCTCCAGCTCTTCGCCCCTTCATTGCCGGAGAAATTCGCCGGAACCGCAAGAAGAAGATGCTCCGTCTTGAAAAAGCGCCGGTCGTATATCTCCGAATCCAGCGGATAATTTTCCAGCAGAACATCCAGTTCCCCGGAGAACAGCTTCTTTTCCAGCTGTGAGGTATGCCCCTCCACGAGGCTCACCTTCACCTGCGGAAATTTCTTTTCAAATCTCTGTAAGATCTCCGGTATCACAAACGCCGAAAAAAGATACGTCCCGCCGATACTCATTTTCCCGGTGGCAAGCCCGTTCAGATTGCCTACATAGCAGGTGAATTCCTCCTCCATGCCCATGATCTTTTCCGCGATCTTAATGTACTTTTTCCCGCACTCGGTCAGGCGGATCGGATTCATTCCCCGGTCAAACAACTTTGCACCGATCTTCTCCTCCACCTTTTTGACTGTTGCACTCAGGGACGGCTGGGATATGTACAGATTCGCCGCAGCCTTTGAAAAGCTGCCCTCTTTGTATACCTCGTATATATATTCCATATTGGAAAATACACTCTTCACGATTCATTCCTTCTCTCTGTCTGTTTTCAGAAATATCCGTCTTACTATAAATATTAAACGGAATCTCTCCTGCTTCCCAATAAGAAAAACGAATGCGCGCACAACAAAATCGAATACTTTGCGCCGCCGGTGTTCAGACATTCTTCTCCTGACCGGATTCCAGTATGCACACCGCTCTTCCCGCAGCAAAGTCCAGTATCAGCGCTGCGCCGCATCCGCGGACATCATAAAGCTTTACGATGTCGGTCCATGCCGCCTCCTTTGGAAGTATTTCTCCTAAAATCTCTTTTTTTGCGTTCAGAAGCTCCGGCTGATACAGCCTCGTCTTACTGTTCTCGCTCAGTGCACCGTAGTACACATCCGCCTCGATCATATCCTGAAACATATGGCTTCCATAGGACAGGTTCGGATGATATCCTGCCTTTCCGTACGCCACCTCGCACACAGCGTCGAAACAGCTGATTTCCTCATAGGATACCGGAACTCCAAGCTCCGGCGACGAAGTACCGATCCGTCCCGGAGACAGCAGCATCAGATGTGCATCCGTTCCTTTAAAATGGTCGTTGATCCTGCCGATCACACGTGCAGCCTCTGATTTGCGCGCATACGGACATTCATAATAGTTCTGCGGATCGATCCATACAATATAGTCCACCGGCTCCCTCTTGGAACGGCGCATGGAAGTCCTTCGCACATCAAACAGCATTCGCTCATCCGCATCCTTCGGGATCTGTATCTCCTCATTCGGCGCATTCTGCAGCGGACGGCACTGTAAAAGGTGAAGCCTCCATTCTCCCGGCTCCTCCTCCGTCACTGCAAATTCGATGTCCACAGGTCTTTTGTACTCCTGCTCCAGCATCTTCAGGCTTCTGCGCATAAGGTCGATAAATTCCCGGTTCTCGACCATTCCCTGGCAGTCCGCAAAAAAGATCTTCCGGTAGACCCTGCGCTGCGCCAGCAGCTCCTCTGCCTCACTGTCCCGGCTCAGCACTCTTCTCCTGATGTACTCCGGCAATTCCCCGATCACCTCTTCCAGCACTCTCGTGCAGATACATCCGTTCCGTCTGTCGATCAGATCCACTTTTCTCTGCGAATACTCATGCTGCTCCGCCACAGTTGACCTGAGATTAGCTCTCGCCCGATCCAGCCCCACAAGCCTTGGATAATCTCCCGGTGTCCGCTGTACTGCGCGGGTTCCAAGTCCCATGACCATACGGATCATCCCGGCCTCCGGGCTTATATGCTCCATCCACTTATAAGGATTGTAGGAGCAGCCCATACCTGCCGCCACAGGGAAATACAGATCCCCGAATTGCTGGCCTGCTACCTTCTGTACCAGCAGCGCCATCTTCTCATCCTTTTCAAGGAGACGCCTTCTTCTCCGGTACTCGACCGCAGCTGCATTTTTTACACTGTCAAACACTCTTTGCATCGCATTTTTCAGACTGTCGAAGCGCGCGGCTTCATCTCCACCTCCGACACAGAAGACCGACTCGTACTTGCCTGAAAAAGCGCTGTCATAACCATCCTCCAGAATGCTGCTGGACCGTACGACATATGGTAAGTCACCGAATTCCTCCAGCATCGCATGGAGCTGATCCTCGATCCCTTCAAAGGCATATTCGATCCCCTTCTCCAAATAGCGTGAAAACACATCCGTTCCGATATACCAGGAGCTCTGTTTTTCCAGATTGTCCTCGCATTCCGGCAGCCGGATCTGCATCAGCTTCTGCGCAGTCAAAAGTCCGCAGCTTTTTCCGCCGATCATTCCGCCGCCGATCTTCCGGGTCACGATCTCCTGAAAATCTTCCATAGAAAAGTATTTCATGATCAGCCGTTCCATCTGAGGCTCTGTCGTCATCACCGCATTACAGATCTCTTTTCTCTGTGCTCTGGTCAGAAAGTCCTTCTCCAAAAGAGACCGCCATCTTTCTTCCACTGCGAAATCCTCCTTTCTACCCTTTACCCTGAATTTAGATTAAAAGATTTTTTTTCGATTGACAAGGACATAAATATTTATACCTGTCATAGATTTTTATTTATACTTTCGGTCATTTTGCATTGTTTTTCGGTTTTTTCTATATACAAATTATACAATTCACCCGCGTTTTTTGCTCTCATTTATAGTTTTTTATCTATGTTTCATATACGCTTTTCGGTATTTGTAAATCAAAAAAAGCGCCACTATAATGTGCCTCAGAAAAACTTACACAAGGAGGAAAAGCCGCTATGAAACCTGTGACAGAATTATCTGCCGGGGAATTGAAGGATGAATATAAGGCTTTGGCGCAGAGATACCAGGATGTATGTGATCTGCATCTGAACCTGAATATGGCACGAGGAAAACCGGCTCCATCTCAGCTTGATCTATCCATGGAGCTTCTTGACTATCCGAAAAGCTTCCGGCTCGAGGATGGTATGGATGCAAGAAATTATGGAGGACTGGAAGGAATTATGGAATGCCGCAGACTGTTCGGAGAGCTTCTTGGTATCGATCCGAACCATATCGTTATGGGAGGAGCTTCCAGCCTGAACCTGATGTTCGATACAATGGCGTCGCTCTATATGTTCGGAACTCTTGGCTGTGACCCCTGGAGCCTGTGCCGCTATCACGGTCACCCGGTCAAATTTCTTTGTCCGGTGCCGGGCTACGACAGACATTTCCGTATCTGTCAGGAGCTTGGGATCGAAATGATCCAGATCCCGTTATTTCCAGATGGTCCGGATATGGAGCTGGTCAGGGAGCTTGCTGCAAATGATCCTGACATCAAGGGCATCTGGTGCGTGCCGCTGCATTCCAACCCGGAGGGCGTCTGCTACAGCAACGCGGCCGTACATGCGCTTGCTTCCATGAAAACCGCTGCGCCGGATTTCCGGATCTTCTGGGACAATGCCTATGGAGTACACCATATTTACGAAGACGTACCGCTGCTGAATATTCTGGATGAATGCCAAAGGTGCGGAAACCCGAACCGCGCTTATTATTTCTTTTCAACAGCGAAGATCACATTTCCGGGGGCAGGCGTATCTCTGATTGCATCCAGCCCTGCAAATATTGCCGAGCTGAAAAGACATATGTCTGCCCAGACGATCAGCCACGATAAGATCAATCAGCTCCGTCATGTACAGTTTTTCCGAACCCCGGAAGGAATCCATGCGCACATGAAGAAGCTTGCCGGTGAACTTCGTCCGAAATTCGACGTTGTTCTTCAGACGCTGGAAAAGGAGCTTGGCGGCACAGGGCTTGCCACATGGAGCAGACCAAAGGGCGGATACTTTGTATCGCTCCACACATTTCCGGGATGCGCAGCCCGGACCGTCTCACTTGCAAAGGATGCCGGCGTGGTCCTGACGGACGCCGGAGCTACCTATCCGTACGGAGTAGACGATACGGACAGCAATATACGTATCGCACCATCCTACCCGACCGTGGAAGAACTGCAGCAAGCTATGGAGATCCTTGTTCTCTGTGTGAAGATCGCCGGGTACGAACAGCTTCTGCATACTTCCGAAAACTGATTTCAAACAATAAAACAAAGGAGATAACAGACTATGGCTAAGACATACAATCCATATGATAACGTATTAAAGGTTGTCAAAGATGCGGCCGATATCCTCGGCTATTCTGAAAGTGACATTGAGGCAATCAAATATCCTGAGCGCGAGCTCAAGGTTTCTATTCCAGTCCGTATGGACGATGGGACAACGCGCGTATTCGAAGGTTACCGTATCCAGCATTCCACATCACGCGGACCTGCAAAGGGCGGAATCCGTTTTCATCCGGCAGTAAATGTCGATGAAGTAAGAGCGCTTTCCGCCTGGATGACCTTCAAGTGTGCAGTTGTAAATATTCCTTATGGCGGCGGCAAGGGAGGTGTCGTCTGCGACCCGAACGAACTGTCTGAAAATGAGATCCGCGCGATCGCAAGACGTTATACAGCGGCCATCGCTCCGCTGATCGGACCGGAGCAGGATATCCCGGCGCCGGATGTAGGAACGAACCCGGCCGTTATGGGTTGGATGATGGATACATACAGTATGCTGAAGGGGCATTGCATCCACGGCGTTGTGACGGGAAAACCGATCGAACTTGGCGGCGCCCTTGGAAGAAATGAAGCAACCGGACGCGGAGTCATGTTCACAACAAAGAATATTTTATCGAAGCTTGACATCCCCGTTGAGGGAACAACCGTAGCTGTTCAGGGTATGGGAAATGTCGGAAGCATCACCGCAAAGCTTCTTCACAGGGAAGGTATGAAGGTCGTTGCAGTCAGCGATGTATCCTGCGGCATTTACAACCCGGACGGGCTCAACATTCCTGCAATTCTTGAATATCTGTCGAAAGACCGGAAGAACCTGCTTGAGAATTATCACGAGGACGGAATGACAAAGATCACCAACAGCAAGCTCCTCGAGCTTGGCGTCACAGTACTCGTTCCTGCAGCACTTGAGAACCAGATCAATGAGGACAATGCCGCCCGCATTCAGGCAAAGGTAATCGTCGAAGCTGCCAACGGGCCTACAACCGCAGAGGCCGACGAGATCCTCACAAAGAAGGGCATCATCCTTGTACCGGACATCCTCGCCAATGCAGGCGGCGTAGTCGTATCCTACTTTGAGTGGGTACAAAACATCCAGTCTGTGAGCTGGACGGAGGCGGAAGTTAATGAGAAGCTGAAAAACATCATGGATCCTGCATTCGAAGCGGTATGGAATATCGCCCATGAAAAAAACACAACACTCCGTACAGGCGCTTACCTGATCGCTGTAAAACGTGTTGTCGATGCAAAAACTGCGCGCGCCATCTGGCCATAAGATCAGAGTCAAATATTCCGGGACAGCACATACTGTTTTATCTTCCACCTCAATGACCATGCTTGCTGTCCCGCCGGGCGCACTACGACAAAAAGCGGAAATCTCTGAAAAGGATCTCCGCTTTTTACTACTGAAGCATCGGGGATTCGAACCCCGGACAACTTGATTAAAAGTCAAGTGCTCTACCACCTGAGCTAATGCTCCATGTCTTATTCACTTGTGTGCAATCAGATCACCGCCAGCAGTTCAACCTTGCAGCGGACTGGACTAGCTGGATTCGAACCAGCGAATGCAGGAGTCAAAGTCCTGTGCCTTACCGCTT
>CAZPXF010000081.1:0-10079 GCA_964590945.1 uncultured Lachnospiraceae bacterium
ATATTTTACAACTGACAGATGCACAGTCAGCATTGTTGATTGCAAAATTAACATCTGAATTAGAAATATACGTTGTCATGATTGAAACTGTCGGTTCTTCCATCTCTACCTTGACGTCAGCCACCTCAGTCACTTTACCTTCTGCCGCCATTGCTGCTATATTCCCCTCACACACTGTATACACGGTACACACAGTGGCCAATAGCAGCATTAAGACTTTCCTTCTCATAAAAATGACCCTCCTTTCATCCATTTATTATCAAAACGAAACAGGAAGGCCATTTGTGACACTTTTTTCAAAAAAATCTGAAAATATTTATTTTTCTTTTCTTATGATGGATTCCGCCATCTTCAAAAGCTCTTTTACATCTACCGGACCCATAAATCTATAATAACAATTACCTTCTGTCCAGTATACATAGCCTACGTCTTTATTTGTGAAATACTCCACGTCAATACCATTTATATCTTTCCTTTTGATCATTGCCCCTTCCGTATCAAGCATGACCGTAAGGCCGTCTCCCACAACCTGATTGTATTCAATCTCCTTCGATGCATCTTCCGTAGCATAATAAATGTAAATGCCTCGCTCAAAGATTTTTTCCCTCTCACTTTCTGTATATCCTTCCGGGATATAATCCGGCTCTGTCAGACGAAACTCGTTGTTACCCTCATCCTTCAGACTATACATATAATCCGTACAATCCGAATAAACCTTTTTCACAAAATCTATGAGCATCGTCCTTGTGGCTTTTACACTCATACATCCGATGAAAGAGATCAATCCGAAAAGCAGTACAAATGATGCGGCTTTTTTTGAAAAACGAATCAGGCTGTGTGTCAGTTCCGACCGCTTCGCATATCGTATCTGTTTTTTCAGTGTCTTTTGAAATCGTTCTGAATAGATATGCTTTCCATTATCCTCAGCAGCAGCATCGATCGTCCGAATCCACTGCTCCTCTGCCTTTGGCATGTATTGGCAAAGCATTTCATCCGTAATATTTTTTACCATCACTGCCACAGTCCCCTTTCCCTCAGGATTTGTTCCAGCTTCTTTTTTCCGCGTTCAATTCTCTTACGAACATTTGCCTGAGAAACATTCAAAATCTCTGCTATCTCCGCATCCCTATAACCCTCACTGTATTTTAGTCTGAAAACAATACTATAATTAACCGGAAGGCTATTGATAGCGGAGATGATATCGTTCATATCGTTCCCATCATGGAATGTTTCTTCATAGCTGGAATGAACTTCCCATTCTTCCAGTTGTACAAATTGCTTTTTGTGTAATTTTCTGTATTCATCTATCGCTGTATTTTCAACGATCCTGATAATATATCTCTTTGTAGCCCCTGAGTCAATCTCTCTAATATTATCCAAATGTTCAATGATCTTAAATAGTGATTTGGATACAACATCCTCGGCGCTTTGTTTTTCGCGCATGATTCCATATGCCGCCCAAAACATTACATTATTGTATTTGTTGTAAATAAGTTCAAATTTAGATTTATCTTCCTCCGTATCAATGGCGGCAAGAAATACAAGCATTTTTCTTCTCCTATAATCTTAACGAAATTAAAAAGAGGTTTGTGACACCCTTTCAAAATAATTTTAATTCATATACAGATATTTTGATGTGTTTCTCCCATTTATGAAATCCTTCCCCAGACTGTATCGTCACTTTTTTACGGGATACCGGATCTGTATCAGTTTTTTGCAGATTTGAAAAAAACAGGGCCACCGAGGTGGCCCGTATGTTTCATGCATATTATAAGATTTGACAAAATTCAATCTCCTGCCCTGTAGGAGCGCTGATTTTAAAATACTTTATCCCGTTATCCCAAAAAGGTAGCTCCTCAATTCCATTTGTCGTGAATGAATATCCTTTTTCCACACAATATTCATAATCTTTCTCGATATCCTCCGAATCGAAACAATAATGTGCAATTTTCCCATGCGCGCCAGCTTCCTCGTTCTCGCCCGCCGGATAGATCTCATAGATACTGCCCTCTTCATTCTCAATAAATACAAAGCGTCCTATCGGCGGCGCCATAAAATCTCCAGTCACTTTGTATCCTAAATTTTCCGTATACCATGCGACTGTTGCCTCAATGTCACTTGATGCCATTCCCAAATGTCCGAATTTCCTGTTTTTTATCATTGCCCTTCCCTCCAATTTACAGACCTTTATGTTCTGAATTCTTTTTTATTTTCATAATGATAACATTGGAACCACAAAATGTCAAAACATCCCTATATTCCAAATAAAGGCTGCTGCAAAGGATCATAACGGTCAAACCGCGCACCTCTACAGCAGCCTTTTATTCCTATTATTCTATAAGCTTATTCCGTCAGCTGCAATTCCTCTTCCAGAGCAATTTCTTCCTCGGCAGCCGCCTCAAATTCTTCCCTGATCTCCACATCTACGCTCTCATCGTCCGGAATTTCTTCCTCGGGGATCTCTTCCTTCGGAAGATCCTCATCCGGGATCTCGTCGTCCAGATCGATCTCCTCATTCATCGCGGTTTCTGTGTTCAGCTTCACATCACGGTAACGCCGCATACCGGTTCCTACAGGGATCAGCTTACCGATGATAACGTTCTCCTTCAGGCCCACAAGATGATCGACCTTTCCTTTGATCGCCGCTTCTGTCAGAACCTTTGTCGTCTCCTGGAAGGAGGCTGCTGACATGAAGGAATCTGTTGCCAGAGAAGCCTTTGTGATACCAAGCATGATCTGCTCGCCCTCTGCAGGCTCTTTTCCTTCTTCGATAAGCTTTTTATTGATATCCTCGAACTCCAGGACATCGATCATGAAGCCCGGAAGCAGGTCGGAATCTCCTTTATTTTCCACGCGGACCTTCTTCAGCATCTGATGCACGATAACCTCGATATGCTTATCGTTGATCTCAACGCCCTGCAGACGGTATACACGCTGCACCTCGCGGAGCATGTAGTCCTGTACGGAACGGAGTCCCTTGATCTTCAGGATATCATGTGGATTCACACTACCTTCTGTCAGCTCGTCGCCGGCCTCAAGGATAGCGCCGTCCTGGATCTTGATCCTGGATCCATATGGGATCAGATAAGCTTTCGACTCGCCCGTATCCGGATTGGAAACGATGATCTCGCGTTTCTTCTTTGTATCGTTGATCGTCGCAACGCCGCCAAATTCGGTAATGATCGCAAGGCCCTTCGGCTTTCTTGCCTCAAAAAGCTCCTCCACACGAGGAAGACCCTGTGTGATGTCTCCGCCGGCAACGCCGCCTGTATGGAAGGTACGCATCGTAAGCTGTGTACCCGGCTCGCCGATCGACTGCGCCGCGATAATGCCGACAGCCTCGCCCACCTGAACGGCTTCGCCTGTCGCAAGGTTGGCGCCATAGCACTTCGCGCAAACGCCTACCCGGCAGCGGCATGTCAGGATCGTCCGGATCTTAACCTTTTTGATCTTGCCGCCGTTCTCTGACACGCCCTTCGTCACAATGTCCTGCGCGCGGCCCGGCGTGATCATATGGTTTGCTTTTACCAGTACGTTTCCGTCTTTATCGTAAATGTTGCTGCAGGAATAGCGTCCTGTAATACGCTCCTCCAGACTCTCGATCTCTTCATTGCCGTCCATGAACGCCCGTACATACATGCCCGGAATCTCTTCTCCCGGCTCTGCACAGTCCACCTCACGGATACTCAGCTCCTGGGATACATCGACAAGACGTCTTGTCAGATATCCGGAATCGGCGGTACGCAGAGCGGTATCGGAAAGTCCTTTACGCGCTCCATGTGCGGACATGAAATATTCCAGTACGTCCAGTCCTTCACGGAAATTGGACTTGATCGGCAGCTCGATCGTATGGCCTGTCGTATCAGCCATAAGTCCGCGCATACCGGCAAGCTGCTTGATCTGTTTCTCAGATCCACGGGCGCCGGAATCCGCCATCATGAAGATGTTGTTGTATTTATCCAGACCGGTCAGCAGAGCGTGCGTCAGCTCATCGTCCGTATTCTTCCACGTCTCGACAACCTCTTTGTAACGCTCCTCCTCGGTAACAAGGCCGCGCTTGAAGTTCTTTGTGATGCGGTCTACCGTATCCTGCGCCTTCTGGATCATCTCCGGCTTCTGCGGCGGCACTGTCATATCTGAAATCGATACCGTCATCGCCGCGCGTGTGGAATATTTATAACCGGTCGCCTTGATATTGTCCAGCACCTCCGCCGTCTGGGAAGCGCCGTGTATATTGATAACCCGCTCAAGGATCTGCTTTAACTGTTTCTTTCCTACGTGGAAATCAACCTCCAGAAGCAGTTCGTTGCCCTCTACGGAACGGTCGATAAATCCAAGGTCCTGCGGGATGATCTCATTGAAAATGAATCTTCCGAGCGTAGACTCTACGTTGCCGGTCTTCACTGTTCCATCGTCAAGCGTCCTTGTGACGCGGGCCGTGATCCGCGAATGCAGCGTCAGATATCCATTCTCATATGCGAGGATCGCTTCGTTGACGTTCTTAAAGTGTTTCCCCTCTCCGAGCGCCCCCGGTCTCTCCTGTGTCAGATAGTAAATACCAAGAACCATATCCTGCGAAGGAACGGCTACAGGGCCTCCGTCCGACGGCTTCAGAAGGTTATTCGGGGAGAGCAGAAGGAAACGGCACTCCGCCTGAGCCTCCACAGACAGCGGGAGATGTACAGCCATCTGATCCCCGTCGAAATCGGCGTTGAACGCTGTACACACGAGCGGATGAAGCTTGATCGCTTTCCCTTCTACAAGGATCGGCTCAAATGCCTGAATTCCAAGTCTGTGCAGCGTAGGGGCGCGGTTCAGCATAACCGGATGTTCTTTGATAACATCCTCAAGCACATCCCACACCTCCGGCTGGAGTCTCTCTACCATCTTCTTCGCATTTTTAATGTTGTGAGCAGTCCCATTTGCAACAAGCTCTTTCATTACAAATGGCTTAAACAGCTCGATCGCCATCTCCTTCGGGAGACCGCACTGGTAAATCTTAAGCTCCGGTCCGACAACGATAACGGAACGTCCGGAGTAGTCCACACGTTTTCCGAGCAGGTTCTGACGGAAACGTCCGGATTTTCCTTTCAGCATATCGGAAAGAGATTTCAGGGCGCGGTTTCCCGGACCTGTCACCGGACGTCCGCGGCGGCCGTTGTCGATCAATGCGTCGACAGCCTCCTGAAGCATTCTTTTTTCATTTCTTACAATAATGTCCGGAGCCCCCAGCTCAAGGAGTCTCTTCAGACGATTGTTTCTATTGATAATCCTTCTGTACAGATCGTTCAGATCGGACGTTGCAAAGCGGCCGCCGTCGAGCTGTACCATAGGACGAAGATCCGGCGGAATGACAGGAATTGCCGTCATGATCATCCACTCCGGTTTGTTGCCGGACTCACGGAATGCCTCGACTACCTCCAGACGCTTTACGATTCTTGCACGCTTCTGACCGGAAGCGCCTTCCAGTCCTGCCTGCAGCTCCGCATATTCCTTCTCAAGGTCGATTTCCTGCAAAAGCTCCATAATGGACTCTGCGCCCATGCCTACACGGAACTTGCTGCCCCACTGTTCTCTTGCCTCCTGATACTCGGTCTCAGAAAGCACCTGTTTCTTCATCAGGGACGTCTCCCCTGCATCCAGTACAATATAAGACGCAAAATACAGAACCTTCTCCAAAGTTCTTGGGGACAGATCCAGGATCAGTCCCATACGGCTCGGGATTCCCTTGAAATACCAGATGTGCGATACCGGCGCCGCAAGCTCAATATGGCCCATGCGCTCACGTCTCACGGTAGCTTTTGTAACCTCTACTCCGCAGCGGTCGCAGACAACGCCCTTGTAGCGGATCTTTTTATATTTCCCACAATGACACTCCCAATCTTTGCTTGGCCCGAAGATCTTCTCGCAGAACAAACCGTCTTTCTCCGGTTTGAGCGTACGGTAATTGATAGTCTCCGGCTTTGTGACCTCTCCGTGGGACCAGCTCCTGATCTTCTCCGGAGATGCCAGACCAATCTTGATTGCATCAAATGTTATTGGCTGATAAGTTTCATTATTTGCTGCTGTCATGATGGCGCTCCTTTCTTAGATTACTCTTCATCTTCAAGCATATCATCATCAAAATCGATAACCTCTTCCGGCTCTTCTTCCTCAATATCTACGAGTTCTTCCCCGTCAAATTCCTGTTTGCTGAAGCCATGCTCCCCGTAGGATTCTTCTTTGTCTGAGTGGTATCTTCTGTCTCCCTCGATCACGGAACGAAGATCCGTATTGCCGTAATCCACGCTCTCCATGATCTCAACCTCTGTCATATCGTCGCGCAGCACACGAACGTCAAGACCGAGGGACTGAAGCTCTTTTAAGAGCACCTTGAAGGACTCCGGTATACCCGGCTCCGGAATATTCTCACCCTTGATGATCGCCTCGTAGGTCTTCACACGTCCGACCACATCGTCGGATTTCACTGTCAGGATCTCCTGCAATGTGTAGGAAGCGCCGTAAGCCTCGAGGGCCCAGACCTCCATCTCACCGAAACGCTGTCCGCCGAACTGGGCCTTGCCGCCCAGAGGCTGCTGCGTAACAAGCGAATAAGGGCCTGTGGAACGCGCATGGATCTTATCGTCAACAAGGTGATGCAGCTTCAGATAATGCATGTGTCCGATCGTTACCGGACTGTCGAAATACTCTCCGGTACGTCCGTCGCGCAGACGAACCTTTCCGTCTCTGGAGATCGGAACGCCTTTCCACACCTTTCTATGCTCTCTGTTGTCTGACAAATACTGGAGAACCTCCGGAAGGAGCTCCTCTCCATGCTTCTTCTCGAACTCTTCCCATTCCAGATTTACATAGTCGTTCGCCAGATCGAGCGTATCCATAATATCTATCTCATTTGCACCGTCAAATACCGGCGTCGAAATGTTGAAGCCCAGCGCCTTTGCAGCAAGGCTCAGATGAATCTCAAGTACCTGTCCGATATTCATACGTGAAGGCACGCCGAGCGGATTCAGCACGATATCCAGCGGGCGTCCATTTGGCAGGAACGGCATATCCTCCACAGGAAGCACGCGGGAAACAACGCCCTTGTTGCCGTGTCGTCCGGCCATCTTGTCGCCAACCGAGATTTTTCTCTTCTGCGCAATATAAATACGAACCGCCTGATTGACACCCGGTGAAAGCTCGTCGCCATTTTCTCTTGTAAATACTCTCGCATCCACTACGATACCATATTCGCCGTGAGGCACCTTGAGGGAAGTATCTCTGACCTCTCTTGCCTTCTCGCCGAAAATCGCGCGGAGCAGTCTTTCTTCCGCGGTCAGTTCGGTCTCTCCCTTCGGAGTAACCTTACCGACAAGGATATCGCCGGCGCGAACCTCCGCGCCAATACGGATGATGCCTCTCTCATCCAGATCCTTGAGCGCATCGTCGCCGACGCCCGGAATATCTCTTGTGATCTCCTCCGGACCAAGCTTCGTATCACGCGACTCCGCCTCATATTCTTCAATATGAACCGATGTATATACATCGTCCTGCACCAGTCTCTCGCTGAGAAGTACCGCGTCCTCATAGTTGTAGCCTTCCCATGTCATGAAGCCGATGAGCGGGTTCTTCCCAAGAGCCATCTCGCCGTTGGACGTGGAAGGGCCGTCAGCGATGACTTCTCCGGCCTCAACCCTGTCGCCCTTGAATACGATCGGTCTCTGGTTGTAGCAGTTGCTTTGGTTGCTTCTCATAAACTTCGTCAGCTTATATCTCCTTCTGTTGCCGTCCTCTTCAAGAACAACGATCTCATTGGAAGCAGCGCGCTCCACAACGCCGGAGTTCTCTGCAACCACACACACACCGGAGTCAACTGCGGATTTCGCTTCCATTCCCGTACCGACTACCGGCGCCTCTGTTGTCAGAAGCGGTACGGCCTGACGCTGCATGTTGGAACCCATCAGGGCGCGGTTCGCATCGTCGTTCTGCAGGAACGGGATCAGAGCTGTAGCCACGGAGAACACCATCTTCGGAGATACGTCCATATAATCGAACGCGCTTCTCTCGTACTCCTGCGTCTCCTCACGGTAACGGCCGGATACGTTCTTACGGATAAAATGCCCGTCTTTATCCAGAAGCTCGTTCGCCTGTGCTACATGGTAATTATCCTCTTCATCGGCCGTCATATAAACAACCTCGTCTGTGACAACCGGATTCTTCGGATCTGTTTTATCGATCTTACGGTATGGCGCCTCAATAAAGCCATACTCGTTAATTCTTGCATAGCACGCAAGGGAGTTGATCAGGCCGATATTCGGACCCTCAGGAGTCTCGATCGGGCACATTCTTCCATAATGGGAATAGTGGACGTCCCGAACCTCGAATCCGGCTCTGTCCCTCGACAGACCTCCCGGACCAAGTGCGGAGAGACGTCTCTTGTGCGTCAGCTCGCCAAGCGGGTTGTTCTGATCCATGAACTGGGACAACTGTGAAGAACCGAAGAACTCCTTTACCGCCGCCGTCACCGGTTTGATGTTGATCAGCGACTGCGGGGAGATCGTATCGAGATCCTGCGTCGTCATCCTCTCGCGGACAACTCTCTCCAGTCTGGAAAGACCGATCCTGTACTGGTTCTGGAGAAGCTCTCCGACCGCACGGATACGTCTGTTGCCCAAATGGTCGATATCGTCGTCGTTGCCAAGTCCATACTCAAGATGAATATTGTAGTTGATCGACGCCAGAATATCTTCCTTTGTAATATGCTTCGGGATCAGCTCATGGATATTTCTGCGGATCTCAACCTTCAGTTCATCGATATCTCCCGCGGTCTTCTCAAGAAGATCGGCAAGAAGAGGATAGTAGACGAGCTCTTTCACGCCCACTTCCTTCGGATCGATACCGACAGCCGCCTGCAGATCCACCATCATATTGGAGAGAACCTTAATATTCCGTTCCTCCCCCTGTACCCATACATATGGAACGGCTGCATTCTGGATCTCATCAGCCAGTTCTCTTGTGATCTTTGTTCCTTCCTCTGCGATCACCTCTCCTGTGATCGCGCTTGCAACGGTCTCTGCCAGGATCTGACCCTTGATCCTGTTTCTCAGAAGGAGTTTCTTGTTAAATTTATAACGTCCGACCTTTGCAAGATCATATCTTCTGGGATCGAAGAACATGCTTGTGATCAGACTTTCCGCACTGTCAACTGCAAGCGGCTCGCCCGGACGGATCTTCTTATATAATTCCAAAAGACCCTCCTGATAATTCTCCGCCGTATCCTTGCCAAAGCTTGCAAGAATCTTCGGCTCCTCACCAAACAGATCGATGATCTCAGAATTCGTGCCAATGCCCAATGCACGGATCAGCACTGTGATCGGCACCTTTCTTGTTCTGTCTACGCGCACATAAAAAACGTCATTAGAGTCTGTCTCATACTCAAGCCAGGCGCCACGATTCGGAATAACTGTCGAAGAAAACAGTCTCTTACCGACTTTGTCATGGGTAATTCCATAATAAATACCCGGAGAACGGACCAACTGGCTGACGATAACACGCTCAGCGCCATTGATAACAAACGTTCCTGTCTTTGTCATCAGCGGAAGATCCCCCATAAAGATCTCATGCTCATTGATCTCGTCATTCTCTTTATTGTGCAGACGCACGCGCACCTTAAGCGGAGCTGCGTATGTCGCATCTCTTTCCTTACACTCTTCAATCGTATATTTCACATCGTCTTCGCATAATGTAAAATCGGTAAACTCGAGGCTCAACTGACCGCTGTAGTCTGTGATCGGTGAAATATCTTCAAATACTTCCTTTAATCCGTCGTCAAGAAACCATTGATAAGAGTCCTTCTGAACTTCTATCAGGTTCGGTATTTGAAGTACTTCTTTCTGTCGGGAATAGCTCATGCGCAGACTCTTCCCGCTGGCAACAGGGCGGATTCTGTTCTTCTCCATTGACGTTTCACTCCTTATATATTTTTTCGCGCTGCCGGGATTTCCGGTATGATTGTGCATACAATTCCACAATAGTGCATTTTCAATCGTACCACAAAGTTTTTTTATTGTCAAATGCTTTTTATCCAAAAAGGAAGACAG
>CAZPXF010000082.1:0-8279 GCA_964590945.1 uncultured Lachnospiraceae bacterium
AATCAGAGAAATCTCTGGTTCCTTTTTTAATCCGGGTATGCTATAATATACAAAAATGTGCTTATGTACAGATTCTGTAACACAAGGAGCAGACGAATGAAAAGAGTATTATTGAAATTAAGCGGAGAGGCGCTTGCCGGAGAGAAAAAGACGGGATTTGATGAGGCGACCTGTATCGGGGTTGCCAGGCAGGTAAAGAAGCTTGTGGATGACGGGCTTCAGGTCGCGATCGTTACCGGGGGCGGCAACTTCTGGAGAGGACGCACAAGCGAGACGATCGACCGCACAAAGGCAGATCAGATCGGGATGCTTGCAACTGTGATGAATTGTATTTATGTATCCGATATTTTCCGCTATGCAGGGATGAAGACGGAAGTGTTTACGCCATTTGTATGCGGGGCGTTTACAAGCCTTTTTTCTAAAGACGCGGCGCTTAAATCGCTGGAAGAGGGAAAGGTCATCTTCTTCGCCGGCGGAACAGGCCATCCGTATTTCTCGACAGATACAGGAGCAGTTCTCCGGGCGATCGAGATTGAGGCGGATGCGATGCTCCTCGCCAAGGCTATCGATGGAATTTACGACAGCGATCCGAAGGTAAATCCGGAGGCGAAAAAGTACGACGAGATTTCTATTCAGGAGATCATCGATCAGAAGCTTGCGGCAGTAGATCTTACAGCGTCGATCCTGTGTCTGGAAAATAAGATGCCGATGCTTGTATTCGGGCTGAATGAAGAGAACAGTATTGTAGAGACGATGTCCGGAAGATTTACCGGAACGAAAGTGACCGTATAGGTCGGCAGCATACATTTTTTGAGCCGCCTGAGGAGGCGGCGGAACGGAGGAATATTATGGATGAAAGATTAGCAAAATATGAAGACAAGATGATGAAGTCATTGAAGAACCTGGATTCGGAGTTTGGCACGATCCGCGCCGGAAGAGCCAATCCGCATGTACTGGACAGGATCACGGTAGATTATTACGGGACGCAGACGCCGCTTCAGCAGGTAGCGAATATTTCCGTTCCCGAGCCGCGTATGCTCCAGATCCAGCCATGGGAGGCTTCTCTTGTTAAAGTGATCGAGAAGGCGATCCTTACCTCTGATCTTGGCTTGAACCCGACAAATGACGGCAGGACGATCCGCCTTGTTTTCCCTGAACTTACCGAGGAACGCAGAAAGCAGCTTGTTAAGGACGTCAAGAAGAAGGGCGAGGCTGCAAAGGTTGCTGTCCGCAACATCCGCAGAGACGGCAACGACGCATTGAAAAAGATGAAGAAAGCATCGGAGGTTTCTGAGGACGAGATCAAGGATCTTGAGACAGAACTTCAGAAGGTGACAGATAAATACATCAAAGAAGTAGACAAGGCAGTTGAAGTAAAATCCAAAGAGATTCTTACAGTATAGAGTGGGGATCGAGGGGGATGCGGGAACGTACTCCCCCATTTTATTGCTATATAGTCCGGAGGTGAGTTATGGGTGTACCGCAGCATGTAGCGATCATACTTGACGGAAATGGAAGATGGGCGAGATCAAAAGGGATGCCGCGTAATTTCGGCCACGCGCAGGGCGCGAAAAATGTCGAAAAAATGTGCGAGATCGTATGGGATATGGGGATCAAATATTTTACGGTCTACGCATTTTCTACGGAAAACTGGAGCAGGCCTGCGGATGAAGTGCAGGCGCTCATGAAGCTTTTGCGCGATTATATGAAAAACTGCATCCGTCGCGCGCAGAAGAATGACATGCGTGTCCGCGTCATCGGCGACAAGACGAAGCTGGATGCGGATATTCAGCAGTCCATCGCGGAGCTTGAGGAAGCGACAAGGGATAATCAGGGCCTGAATTTCACGATCGCGATCAATTACGGAAGCCGCGATGAGATAAGAAGGGCAGTTACAAGGCTGGCAAAGGATGTAAAGGATGGCAGTGTGGAGCCGGATGGCATTACGGAGGCTGTCATCGAGTCCTATCTGGACACGGCAGGGATGCCGGACCCGGATCTTTTGATCCGCACAAGCGGCGAACAGAGGATATCCAATTTTCTCCTGTGGCAGCTTGGATATTCGGAGTTCTATTTTACAGATGTTCCGTGGCCTGCATTTTCCAGGGAAGATCTGGAAAAGGCGGTTGCGGCTTATGAAAAGCGTGACCGGAGGTATGGCGGCATAAAGGAGGCTTCTGATGTTTAAGACAAGATTGATAAGTGGAATTGTTCTGGTACTGATCGCACTGGTGACGATCATCACGGGAGGCCCGCTTCTCTATGGCGTGCTTCTGGCGATCAGTCTGATCGGTATGAGCGAGCTGTATCAGGTGATGGATATGAGAAGATCAGCGCTGGCTGTTGTCGGATATCTGGCAGCGATCGGCTATTACATCACGATTTTTAACGGAAACACGGAATTCATGGCTCCGTTTGTGATCATACTGATCATAGTTCTGATGGCAGTCTATGTATTTTCATTTCCGAAATATCATGCAGATCAGCTGATCCTTGCGTTTTTCGGCGTTTTCTATGTAGCTGTCATGATGTCGCATATTTATCTGATCCGTGAAATGAAAGGGATCGAGGGGCAGTTTGTTGTATGGCTCGTATTTTTCAGCTCCTGGGGCTGTGATACGTGCGCATACTGCGTCGGCTCTCTGATCGGGAAACACAAAATGGCGCCGGTCTTAAGTCCGAAGAAATCCGTAGAAGGAGGCGTTGGCGGCATATTGGGCGCGGCGCTTTTGGGCGCGATCTATGCGGCGGCGTTAAACCATTTTGCCGGGGGCGCGGCGCAAAGTCCGTTGATCTATGCGGTTATCTGCGGCGTCGGCGGAATGATTTCTGAGATTGGCGATCTGGCGGCGTCCGGTATCAAGAGAAACCATGAAGTAAAGGATTATGGCAGACTGATCCCTGGCCACGGCGGCATTCTTGACCGTTTCGACAGTGTGATCTTTACCGCGCCGATTATTTATTATCTTGCAGTATATATGATGAGGTAACAGACAATGAAGAAAATAGCAATTCTCGGCTCGACCGGTTCCATCGGAACGCAGACTCTTGAGATTGTCCGGGGAAATGGAGATTTAGAGGTTGTGGCGGTTGCGGCCGGAAGTAATATCAGGCTTCTGGAAGAGCAGATCCGCGAGTTTCATCCAAAGCTTGCGGCTGTATGGGATGAGAAGAAGGCGGAGGAATTACAGATAAAGGTTGCAGATCTTCCTGTGAAGATCGTATCGGGTATGGATGGGCTTCTGGAGGTTTCCGTCATACCGGAGAGCGAGATCCTCGTGACGGCCATTGTCGGGATGATCGGGATACGTCCGACGATCGCGGCGATTCAGGCGGGAAAGGATATCGCCCTTGCAAATAAAGAGACGCTTGTGACGGCGGGACATCTGATCATGCCGATGGCAAAGGAATACGGAGTGTCTATCCTTCCGGTGGACAGCGAACACAGCGCGATCTTCCAGTCCCTGCAGGGCGCTCAGAAGCTCAAAAAGATCCTTCTGACTGCGTCCGGAGGGCCGTTCAGGGGAAAGAAAAGGGCGGAGCTTGAACATGTGCAGCCTGAGGATGCGCTGAAGCATCCGAACTGGGCGATGGGAAGAAAGATCACGATCGACTCTTCGACGCTTGTCAACAAAGGACTTGAGGTCATCGAGGCGAAGTGGCTCTTTGATACGGAGCCGGAGAATATCGAAGTCGTGGTGCAGCCGCAGAGCATCATTCATTCCATGGTGGAATATGAGGACGGCGCTGTGATCGCGCAGCTCGGCACGCCGGATATGAAGCTTCCGATCCAGTATGCGCTTTACTATCCGGAGCGGAGGTATCTTCCGGGGGAGAGGCTGGATTTTGCGAAGATCGGGCAGATTACATTTGAGAAGCCGGATATGGAGACGTTCCGCGGACTTCCGCTTGCGCTTCGAGCCATCGGGGCGGGCGGTTCGATGCCGACCGTATTTAACGCGGCAAATGAAAAAGCAGTTGCAAAGTTTCTGAACCGGGAGATCCGGTATCTTGAAATTACAGATATAATCGAGGCCTGCATGGATGCGCATAAAGTTGTGGAAGATCCGAATCTGGAACAGATTCTGGATACGGAGCAGGCTGTCTATGAATGGATAGAAGGCAGGTGGTAGATTCAGTGGGAATTATACTGGCAATTCTGATATTTGGCGCGATTGTCCTGATACACGAACTGGGGCATTTTCTGCTTGCAAAATATAATGGGATCCGGGTGGATGAGTTTTCCATCGGCATGGGTCCGACGATCATCGGAAAACAGGTCGGCGAGACAAAATACTGTCTGAAACTGCTTCCGCTTGGCGGCTCCTGTATGATGGGAGAGGACGATGAGGATATGTCCGAAGGAAGCTTTAACAGCAAATCCGTCTGGGCGCGGATGTCTGTTATTTTTGCGGGGCCGTTTTTCAACTTTATCCTCGCATTCATTCTCTCGGCGATCGTTGTGGCGTGGCTTGGCTTTGATCCGCCGGTCATCAGCGACGTGACGGAAGGATATCCGGCGCAGGAGGCGGGACTGACGGCAGGAGACGAGATCGTAAAGATCAACAATAAGCATATCAATATATATCGTGAAGTCACCGTTTATATCCAGTTCCACACAGGCGAGGATCTGAATGTGACGTACATGCATGATGGAGAGAAAAAGACAACGCTTCTGAAGCCGAAGTTCAACGAGGAGGAACAGAGATACATGATCGGCGTCATCGGGCCGACAGCGTATTCAAAAGCAAATGCGTTTCAGGTTATAGAGTACGGAATTTACGAGGTCAAATACTGGATCTGTACAACTCTTAGCAGCCTGAAGGAGCTGGTGACGGGGGCGATTGGGATCAATCAGATGTCCGGTCCGGTTGGAATCGTGAATTACGTGGACGATACGTATGACCAGAGCAAATCGTACGGCCTTGCCGTGATCGTGCTGAATCTGATGAATATTGCGATCCTTCTGACGGCGAACCTCGGGGTTATGAATCTGCTGCCGATCCCGGCTTTGGACGGCGGAAGACTTGTATTTCTGATCGTTGAAGCGATCCGGGGGAAACGTGTTCCGCCGGAAAAGGAGGGGATCGTTCATCTGATCGGTTTTGGACTTTTGATGGTACTGATGGTTGTCGTTATGTTTAACGATATCAAGAATATTATCATGTGATAGCTGCAATATGAAAAGGGCGTCCGGTTCGGGCGCCCTTTTTGAAATTCGCTGATCCGGCGCACTATTTCAAAATATCTGCATCTTTTCGCATTCTTTCCAAATCGGAAGCTTCAATCTGAATGGAAAGCGCGGCGGCGTTATCCTCGATCTGCTCCGGCTTTCTTGCGCCGCACATGATATGCAGGGAATCAAGCATAGAAGCGGTAAATGCAATGACAAGATTCCCGATGGAACAGTTGTATTTTTCACAGAGGTCTGACCAGCTATCCAGCATACGCAGGATCTGCGCGCGTCTTTCGGGCTTCCAGCATGGGTTGTTGTTGCGCACGTCGCCCGGGGCGAGGGTGGTTTCCATTGTGACCTTTCCGGTGAGAAGTCCCTGCTCAAGCGGGGAGTACGCCTGGATAGAGACGCCAAGCTCCTGACAGACCGGAGCGAGCGTTTCTTCGATTCTCCGGGTGGCCAGACTGTATTTTTCCTGAATGACGTCAAGCTGTCCGTATTTGCAATATTCGCGGATATCTGCTTCTGTGACGTTCGACGCGCCGATGGCGCGGATCTTGCCCTGTTTTTTTAAAGTCATAAGCGCATCCATAGTCTCTTCGATCGGATAGAGATCATAATCTGTAGTCTGCCAGTGTGTATAGTATACGTCAATATAATCCGTATGCAGATTGAAAAGGCTCTGTTCCAAATCCTCGATGATACTTTTCGGGGAGAGATCGCGGTAGACGGAGGCCCCGTCAACATCCTTGTGATGGATCGGCGTCTCGTGTCTCCACTGTAGTCCGCATTTTGTGGAGAGGACGATATCGTGGCGGTGTTCCCGTATCGCCTGTCCTACGACCTGTTCACTGTGGAAAAGACCATAGATTGGAGCGGTGTCGATCCAGACGATCCCACGCTCGATGGCCGTCTGGATGGTGCGGATCGACAGCGCGTCGTCATTATCGCCCCACCAGGTTCCGCCGCCGATGGCCCAGGTACCAAGGCCGAGAAACGGTACTTTGATCCCGCTTTTTCCAATTTCCAGTTTTGATGTATTCAAAATCATCACATCCTTTCACGGCATAGTATAACATTATCCGGCGGAAACGAAAACAAAAAATACAAATAGAATGTTGTAGAAACAGCTTCGATCCAGTATAATCGGAAAGAGAGATATGCGATCAGGCAGTTCAAAGGAAGGAGACGTTTTTATGACATATATCAGTGATATCAGAACAAGTGCACCGGATGGTATTGCAAATCCGACAGAAAAGAAAGTGTTCCGGATGCTGGATCAATTAAAGATACCATATGAGTGCGTGACAAACGATGTGGTTGAGACGATGGAAGAATGCAGGGAAATTGACGAGAAGCTCGGCACGGAGATCAGAAAAAGCATTTTCCTGTGCAATAAGAAGAAGACCAGCTTCTTTCTGGTTGTTTTGCCGGCTGAAAAGTCGCTGGACACGGCGGTTCTTGAAAGTAAGATCGGCGTTTCAAAGCTCTCATTTGCTTCAGCCGAATCCATGCAGGAATTACTCGGCGCGCTTCCGGGTTCTGCATCGGTGATGGGACTGGTAAATGATGAGGATGATTATGTGCAGCTGATCGTCGATAAGGAGGTTGCGGACGAAGAATGGTTCGGCTGCAATCCGGGAATCAATACGGCCCATCTGAAAATGAAAACAGCAGACCTTTTGAATAAATTTCTTCCTAAGATCCATCATAAGGCAAAGATAACTGCATTATAACAAAACGTGTAAATATTTATGCGGGCACGACCTGACCAGGAGCAGGCCGTGCCTGATTTTACTGTAATTCCGCAATGCGGGACACGCCGACATAGATCTCGGAGATCTTATACCATGTGGAATAATCCACGGTTCCGGTCTGCGGAAGACCAAAGACGCTTTGGAAGACACGGACGGCTTCCGCGGTACGCGGCCCGTAGATCCCGTCTTCCTCAATCTCTGGGATCAATGGGTAGGCTCCGGCGATGACGTTCAATTCCTCCTGTATCTGCAGAACCTTATCCCCGGAGGAGCCGTTTGACAGCGTATAGCCGGGCCAGGAGGATGGGACGCCGGAAATCTCCGGCGCGGAGTTGATATACATACTATCTCCGTAGTAATTGCGGATGATCTCGATGGCAGAGTAGCCCTGGTCGGCGAGGGCTTTGGAACCCCACTGGGAGAGCCAGTTCGGACAGGTCACGTTCCGGCCGTCGCAGTACTGGGTCAGAACAGGCTGCCGCACATTCGGACGCGACAGATAATTTGCAAACATTTCATCCACTACAAGCGAAATACTTTCAAATATGTTCCGGTCTCTGGACCATTTCTGATCGTAGGCAGTGGAGCTTGTGATCGTAAAGTCATATCCCTGATTTCTGTACCATTCGGTATATACCCGGTTCAGCGTAAAAGACATGATCGCGAGAACGTTTGCGCGGATAGCCGCATCCGGCCATGTAGAATAGATTTCACAGGATGCAACGTTTTTGATATAATCCTTATATTTCACATAGTAATTATTGGCGGTAGAATCACGCGGAGAGCCATTGTGGACGACGATATACTCCGGGATAACGACGCGGCTCAGTACGATCTCGCCTGTCTCGGCGACCGGTTTGATCTCATTTTCCGGAATTTTCGGAGGGTATTCCTCCCAGAGCGTGTGAGCGTCGATGACGGCAGGGCGTTCCGCTGCTCCCGGAGTGCCAGAAGGGGTGAGCCGTACCTGCTGGATAGCGGTCTCCTCAGAAAGGATCTGAACGCCGGAAATGGTGAGGGACTCGTAACCCTCGGCGCGGATGGTCAGATTATACTCGGAATATGGCTGGACCGTTTCATTTTCGGGCTCCAGACTGTATTCTACAGGGGGCGCCTCCAGGTCGATGGTTTCAGTCTGGCCGCTGGAATTGGTGGAAAGCTCTTCTGTGATCTCATCCGGCTCGCCGGTGGAGGAGATATCTATGGTAGCGTTTGGAAGGGGAATCTGTCCGGCTTCCGAGAGGACTTCAATGCGGAGACGGCCAGTATCAACGTTTTGTTTTTGCATGGACATTTTCCTGACATGAATTTTGTTTCAGTATATGCAAAAGGATGGAAAATGTTGC
>CAZPXF010000082.1:8379-9777 GCA_964590945.1 uncultured Lachnospiraceae bacterium
TACGACACATTTTGCCGTTGTCGCCGTTCATTTTATCTTGCGAAAACAAGGCCTTCATGGTAAGGTGAAAATGCAGCGGATATCATGCCGCGGCATATTAAAGGATTGATCGGGTTATGAAAAAGATAAGTATCGTATTATTATGTGCAATCATCATATTGGGCGCTGGAAGCCGTGTGGTAAGACTCTGGAATCTGCATGAAGAGAAGGATCAGCGTCAGGAAGAGACAGAGCAGGCGGTGAAGCATATACAGGAGCTGGATCTGGGATTGGATTCCAGATTTTACTATGGAAGCGTGGATAAGTCGGAGCAGGAGGCTTATCAGGCGATCCTTGACGGTGTGCGCCAGCATAAGGACAAGATCACAGTAGAGCTTTCGGATGCAGAGCAGGTGAATGAGATCTACCAATGTGTTTTGATGGATTTTCCGGAATATTTCTGGTGCAGCGGAAGCGCGAAGACAACGGCTTATACAGGGGCGGCGGAATATGCGGAGATCGAACCGGAATACGCTTACTCAGAGGAAGAATCCAAAGCTCGTGAAAAGAAGATCGAAACTGCGGCGTCCGAAATTATCCAAAAGATGGATGACAACGATTCCGACTATGAAAAAGTAAAATTTATTTACGAATATATCATTGATTCCACGGATTATGATATCAATTCGGAAGATAATCAGAATATTTACAGCGTTCTGGTTGGAAAAAGTTCTGTCTGTGCGGGATATGCGAAAACGATGCAGTATCTTCTGAACCGGATCGGGATCTTCTGCATATATGTGGCAGGAACCGTGGATGGAGGGGAGGCGCATGCCTGGAATATCGTGAAATGCGGCGGAGAATATTATAATGTGGA
Source organism: uncultured Lachnospiraceae bacterium (assembly GCA_964590945.1). Classification (GTDB taxonomy): domain Bacteria; phylum Bacillota; class Clostridia; order Lachnospirales; family Lachnospiraceae; genus CAZPXF01. The sequence goes on from CAZPXF010000082.1 coordinate 9,236, forward strand.
TGCTACGTGGGGAGATCCTGTATTTGCGCATCAGTCGGATAAGATCAAGGACAATCATATTGTTTATGATTATCTTTGCTGTTCCGATGACGAGCTTTACACAACGCACCATGCGGACAGCAAATACCAGTATCCGGAATGTGTATCCGAGAAATTGAATTACTACCGGCTTAATGGTATGTTCTATGAGGAATATGATAAAAATGAGGCTTACGATGCGATGAAGGCGTCGATCGATCAAAAGGAAGAGGAAACGATCTTCAAATATGCGAACGCATCCGCATACAAAGAAGCCTGCGAAAGCCTGATCGACCATGAACTGGCAGCGGAGGGCGCGCAATATCTCTGCCGGAAGTATTCTCTGCGCCGGGTGAATTATTATTATCAAAAAGATGATAAAATGAATAAAATTACAGTGCTTTGGGAGTATAATGAATAAAAATACTTTCATGGCTGATAGAAAAACGGGAGAGTTTATGATGGCTGATATCAGAAAAAGAATTGTGTTTCACGGAAGGGTGCAAAGCGTAGGATTTCGCTAT
>CAZPXF010000083.1:0-9602 GCA_964590945.1 uncultured Lachnospiraceae bacterium
ATGTCAACCGTTTTTTGATTTTATTTGCAAATCCTGCGGATTTCCTACATGCTGTAATGAATTTCCCTCAGGACTCTCTCCAAAAGCTCTCCGTTTGCCAGTGTGAACGCATGAGACACATGCGGCTCTTCGCCGTCTGCAATACAACGTCCGAACTGCTCCACCTCAAGCATATAATTATGAGGCGCCTTCACGGTACGCACTTCTTCTTTTCCATCCGTACAAATACGGTAAGACAGCTCTCCGTCCGCATTAAATTCTTCTTCGCACTTGATATAACCTCTGCTTCCGTAGATGGAAAACCGGTCGATCCTTCCGCCGTTCAGACACATTCCGCATGTGAAGGAGGCTCTCTTTCCGCTTGAAAATTCCATCTGTGCAGCAGTATGAATATCGATCTTCTGCTCTGTAAATGCTCCGACAGCCTGAACCTCCTTTGGCATCTCCTCAAACATCCACAGTATCAGACTTGTATTATAGCATCCGACATCATATACGCTTCCGCCGAAGGTTTCCCGTCTCATACGTATATTTTGAGGTTCGGGCCTGGAGGTGATAAATGCAGTATCCATATACGCCGCCTCGCCGATCGCCCCGGCCTTTATCTCCGCCTTGACTGCCGCGATCAGCGGACTGTGCAGATATGCAAATGCCTCCATAAGATATACACCATTCTCCCTTGCGGCATCCATCATTTCCCGCATCTGTGCCGGAGTCACCCCAAGAGGCTTCTCACACAATACATGCTTTCCCTTCTTCATTGCACGTATCGACCATTCCCGGTGCAGATCATTGGACAGCGGTATGTACACGGCCTCCACAGCCGGGTCATCGAGCATGGCGTCATAACCTGCATATGCCTTCTCAAATCCAAATACCTGCTGGTACTCTTTTACTTTCTCTTCCTTTCTGCCCGCGATCGCATACAGATTGCAGTTCTCTGCCTTTTGCATTCCGGGAATCGTACAGCTTTTTGCGATTCCCGCTGTTCCCATTACACCCCAGTTAATCTTTCTCATGATCCATCCCTCCTGTTTGAAAAAAGGCATAGCCGATACACTCCGGCTATGCCAAATCCTTACATCTTAATCTACAGTTTCAATTCTGGCGATCGCCCTTCGAAGCGCCGCCTCGGCTCTCACCATATCAATGCCTTCGCTCTTGCTGTCGATACGCTCTTTTGCACGCGTCTTCGCAGCCTTCGCACGCTCCACATCGATCTCATCCGGCCACTGTGCATCCTCGGCAAGAACCGTGATCTTTTCTTTCAAAATCTCGACAAATCCGCCAAGCACCGCTGCTTTTTTCACCTCGCCGTCCTTGTGGATCTTCATCACACAAGGCTGCAGGATCGTAGTCAATGGGATATGCTGCTTGTATACGCCCATCTGTCCAAGCACGGATGTAAATTCAAGGAAATCAGCTTCTCCCTGATAGAATGCTCCGTCCGGCGCGATGATGTTCAGTTCAAATAAATTATTATCTGCCATAGGACATCCTCCTCCTGTTTACGATTTGACGCCCCTCGCCTACTTCACGCGGGCAAGTACGTCGTCAATATTCCCTGCGCTGAGGAAATGTCCTTCCGGAATGTCGTCATGCTTACCTTCGAGAATCTCTTTGAATCCCTGAATCGTCTCGTTCAGCGGAACATAGCGTCCCGGCATACCTGTAAACTGTGTTGCCACGAAGAATGGCTGAGATAAGAATCTCTGGATCTTTCTCGCGCGGCTTACCGTAACCTTGTCTTCCTCGGAAAGCTCTTCCATACCGAGCATTGCGATGATATCCTGCAGCTCTTTGTATTTCTGAAGAACCTCCTGTACGCCGCGGGCAACATTGTAATGCTCCTCGCCTACGATATGAGGATCCAGAATACGGGATGTTGAATCCAGCGGGTCAACAGCCGGATAAATACCCATCTCCGCGATGGAACGGGACAGTGTCGTCGTTGCATCCAGATGTGCGAATGTTGTCGCCGGAGCCGGGTCTGTCAGGTCATCGGCCGGTACGTATACAGCCTGTACGGATGTAATGGAACCGTTCTTTGTGGATGTGATACGCTCCTGAAGCGCACCCATTTCTGTCTGCAGCGTCGGCTGGTAACCTACGGCGGAAGGCATACGTCCAAGCAGCGCGGAAACTTCCGAACCAGCCTGCGTGAAACGGAAAATATTGTCGATGAACAGAAGCACATCCTTACCGCCCTTATCACGGAAATACTCTGCCATTGTAAGTCCGGTAAGACCTACACGCATACGTGCTCCAGGCGGCTCATTCATCTGTCCGAATACCATTGTTGTCTTATCGATAACACCGGAATCCTGCATCTCATAGTAAAGGTCGTTACCCTCACGGGTTCTCTCTCCTACGCCCGTAAATACAGAATATCCGTCATGCTCTGTTGCGATATTGTGGATCAGCTCCTGAATCAATACAGTTTTACCTACGCCGGCGCCGCCGAACAGGCCGATCTTTCCACCTTTCTGATACGGGCAGAGAAGGTCAACGACCTTGATACCTGTCTCCAGGATCTCCGCCTGTGTGGACTGCTCCTCAAATGTCGGGGCAGGTCTGTGGATCGGCGCATGACCTACTTCTGTCGGATCCGGCTTTTCATCGATCGCCTCACCGAGTACGTTGAAAATACGTCCCAGTGTGTTTTCCCCGACAGGCACGGTAATAGGCGCTCCGGTTGCAATCGCATCCATACCGCGGACAAGTCCGTCCGTCGGTCCCATGGCGATACATCTAACTATATCATCCCCCAGATGCTGTGCGACCTCTACAACAAGCTTCTTGCCGTCTTCCTTCGGAACTTCGATCGCTTCATTGATCTCCGGAAGGCTGCCGGAAGTAAACTTGATATCGAGAACGGCGCTTATGACCTGGGTGATCTTACCTATATTTTTTTCTGCCATTCGATTTACTCCTTTTCCTGGCGCGAAGCAAATACTGATTAACCTACAGCGTTCGCTCCGGCTATGATTTCTGTCAGTTCCTGTGTAATCGAGCTCTGACGTGCTCTGTTATATTTCAATCCTAAATCGTTAATCATTTCTTCTGCATTGTTCGTTGCGGAATCCATGGCCGTCATACGCGCGCCATTTTCACTCGCAACTGCTTCTGCAAACGCACCATAGAGAATGCTTGTTATATACTTCGGGACGATAAGGTCAAGCGCTTCCTCCTCTGCCGGTTCAAAATTCATCTGGGTAAGCCTGTCGAGACGCGCCTCTGCTGTTTCCTCTGCAGGCTCCGCATTCTGCTGCTCTTCTTCCTTTTCTTCTATATTCATAGGAAGAAGTCTGGTAAACATCGGAGTGTGGACAACGGTGTTCTTGAATTTTGTGTAGGCAACATAGATCTCGCTGATCTCGCCGGAAGCGAAATCTGTCAGGAGCTGTTTGGATATCTGCTGAGCGTCGCCGTATGTCGGCGCCTCGATCACATCCGAATAGTCCTGCGCGATCTCATAGCCGCGGCGTTTCAGAAGATCGGCTCCTTTTCGTCCAATCGTATACAATCTCACATTTTCCTTGTCGATTCCACTACTGTCGATCAGTTTCACAATATTTGAGTTGTATCCCCCGGCAAGTCCGCGGTTGGAAGTGATCGCTACGACCGCTGTCTTTCCGCCTTCTTTGCCTTTCAAATACGGATGATTGATATTTCCCGCCCTGGCAAGCATGGAAGATACCGTCTTTAACATACACTCAAAATATGGCTTTGAATTCTCGGCGCCCTGTTTTGCTTTCTGAAGCTTTACAGTGGAAATGAGTTTCATGGCTTTCGTAATCTGCTGCGTGCTCTGAATACTGCTGCGGCGTCTCTTGATATCTCTCATGGAAGCCATGAATATCACCTTCCTTTCTATATATTATCAGAATTCTGCCTTGAATTCGTTGATCGCTTTGACAAGGGCCGTTTCCGTTGTTTCGGAAATAACCTTCTCTTCGCGGATTGCTTCCGGTACTTCAGGATAGTTCGTCTTGACGTACTCGAAAAGTCCGGACTCAAACTCGAGAATACGGTCGATCGGAATTCCGATCAGGAATTTCTTTGTAGCCGCGTAGATAATGATAACCTGGAACTCAACCGGCATCGGCTGGTACTGCGGCTGCTTCAGGATCTCACGGATGATCTCACCCTGTGTCAGACGTTCCTTTGTATCTGCGTCCAGCTCGGAACCGAACTGTGCAAAGGAAGCAAGCTCACGGTACTGTGCAAGATCCACACGGATCGGTCCTGCAATCTTTTTCATAGCTTTGATCTGCGCATTCCCGCCAACTCGCGATACGGAAAGGCCGGCATTGATAGCCGGACGGAAACCGGAGTTGAACATCTCTGTCTCAAGATAGATCTGACCATCTGTGATGGAAATCACATTTGTAGGGATGTATGCAGATACATCTCCTGCCTGTGTCTCAATGATCGGCAGCGCTGTCAGAGAACCTCCGCCAAGGCTGTCATTTAAGCGGGCTGCCCTCTCCAGAAGTCTGGAGTGCAGATAGAATACATCTCCCGGATAAGCCTCACGTCCCGGCGGTCTTTTGAGCAGCAGGGAAAGGGTACGGTATGCCGTAGCATGTTTGGAGAGGTCGTCGTAAACAACCAGTACATCTTCTCCATTTTCCATCCATTCCTCGCCCATCGCACATCCGGAGTACGGAGCGATGTACTGCAGCGGCGCCAGCTCGCTGGCCGTGGATGCAACAATCGTTGTATAATCCATCGCGCCAAATTCTTCCAGCTTCTGTACGATAGAAGCAACTGTGGAAGCCTTCTGCCCGATAGCGACGTAAATACATTTTACGCCCTGGCCTTTCTGATTAATGATCGTATCGATCGCGATGGCTGTCTTACCGGTCTGTCTGTCGCCGATGATCAGCTCACGCTGTCCCCGTCCGATCGGTACCATGGAGTCTATAGCCTTGATACCTGTCTGAAGAGGCGTATCTACGGATTTTCTGGAAATAACTCCGGATGCAACCCTCTCGATCTGACGATGTTTTGTTGCCTGAATCGGACCCTTGCCGTCGATCGGCTGGCCGAGCGCATTTACTACACGTCCCAGCATGCAATCTCCAACCGGAACCTCTACCACTCGTCCGGTCGTCTTAACAGTATCGCCCTCGTTGATGTTCTTGTCCGCGCCTAAAAGTACGGCTCCAACATTGTCTTCCTCGAGGTTCAATACCATTCCGTATACTTCACCAGGGAACTCAAGAAGCTCTCCCTGCATTGCATTTTCCAGTCCGTGGATACGCGCGATACCATCGGCTACCTGAATAACCGTTCCTACATCAGAAACCTCCAGTTCTGATGCATATCTTTTAATCTGTTCCTTAATGACAGAACTGATTTCTTCTGGTCTTAAGTTCATGGAGCGAATCCACCTTCTTTCTTTATAGATTATGCTAACTGAATCTTATATAATTCTTTGGAAAGTTCATACAACTGTGTCTTGATGCTGCTGTCAACTACACGGTCTCCGATACGGATCACCATACCGCCGATCAGACTTGCATCAACTACATAGTCCATCTCAAGACTCTCATACTTTGTCGTAGACAGAATCTTCTCCTCAATCTCCGCTCTTCTGGCATCGTTCAGCTCAAAAGCGGTTGTCACATGAACCATTCCGATCTTCTTCTCTTCTTTTACAAGGTCGATAAAATACTCAAAAACAGAAGCCATCTCCGTGTAGCGGCCTTTGCCGGTCATCAGCGTCATAAGTCCGATGAGTTCCTTTGAGATCCGCCCTTTAAACGATTCCTCTATCACTTTGATCTTATCTTCCTTTATTACCTTTGGGTGATTCATAAATCTGTTCAGATCATCATCTGTCTTCAGAATCTCCAGCACAGCTTTCACTTCTTCATACATCTGATCCAGGGAACCCATCTCCATACAGGTCTCAAACAATGCATCCCCATAGGTCTTTGAAACTAACTTTGCCATGTGCTGTCACCCATTTCTTTCAGAGTCTCATTGATCAGACTTTCCTGCTTATCCATATCGATCGAAGCGGAAACGATCTTTCCTGCCATTGCAGATGCAACGGTGATCATCTCTTTCTTCATATCATCCGCAGCGTGCTTCTTCTCAAGTTCAATCTGCACATTTGCACGGTCGACGATACGGGCGGCTTCTTCTTTTGCCTCGGCAATGATCTGATTCTCATTCTTTAAAGCTTTCTTACGGGCATTGCTTAAAATCTCCTGGGCTTCTTTTTCGACATTTTTCAGCCTCTGCTCGTACTCAGCCTTATAAGCGATGGCGTCTTCTTTCTCTTTTCTGGCAGTCAGCTGTTCATCCACAACCCTCTGTCTTCTTGCCTCCAGCATATCCCTTACCGGATTGAAGAGCAGATAGGAGAGAATTGTAAACAGTACCAGCACACTGATCGCCAGTACGACCGCGTCAAACAGAAGCTGCGCATCAAGGTTAAATAAGCGTTCCAAGGTCCAGCCTCCTTTCTTTCCTTCTCTTCACCGCGGAACTGTTCCGCGTGTCTGTTATGAAATCCGCCTGAATCTTAGAGCTTTCCAAGAAGCGGGTTAGCGAATAACAGAATGAAGGCGATAGCCAGACCATAAAGACCTGTTGTCTCGGCAACGGCCTGTCCAAGAAGCATCGTAGATGTGATATCACCCTTTGCCCCCGGATTCCTTCCTACTGCAGCGGCGCCCTGACCTGCAGCGTAACCCTGACCAACGCCAGGACCGATACCTGCGATCATTGCAAGACCTGCGCCAACTGCGGAACAAGCTAAGATTAAACCTTCGTTTGTAATATTGCTCATAATGTAATTCCTCCTGAAATTTTATTTTGATATTTAATTTTTGTAGCTTCTCTCTACTGACGAACAGCAGCTTAAATCCGCTTCGCTGTCCTAATCCTCCGGCAGTTTCTGGCTTGTAAATACCATTGTCAGCATACAGAATACGTATGTCTGAATCGCTCCGGAGAACAAATCGAAATAAATGTGCAAGAATGCAGGCCATACAACTGCAATCCTGGACAGCAATCCATAGATCAGCGCCATCATAACGGTTCCGGAAAGAACGTTACCGAACAGACGCAATGACATGGAAAACGGTGTTGCAATCTCGCCGATCAGATTGATCGGGAACAAGAATGGCAGCGGCTTAAACAAATCCGTAAATGCAGAGAACTTGTTGTATTTGATGTTATTGTACTGGATAATACAGAATGTCATCAAACCGAGCGGCAATGTCACACCGTAATCTGCTGTAGGCGGCCTTAGCCCCAGAAGTCCCGAGATGTTGCTCAGCAAAATGAAGCAGAACAACGTGCCGATATAGTTCGCGTATTTGCGCCAATGGCTTCCCATGTTGCTCTGAACCAGTTTGTCCAGCATCTCAACACCCAGCTCCGCGACGTTTTGCAGCGCGCCTGGTTTGCCGCCGTCATCCTTGAGATTCACCCTGACGATCACGGCAAAAATTATGAGTGCAAGGCACACGATCAGAACACTGACATGTGTTGTCGTGATCCACAATTCCTGTCCGAACAAGTGCAGCTTGATCAACCCGTGAATCATGAAATCGACGTCTGCCGATGCCAACACTCCTACGATGTTTCCCACATGATCAACCTCCTTTTCTTTATTTTATTTTCAGAATGGCCGAATTGCACACTTTCGTGCCCTGCGGTCTGCCATCCCGAATTTTTAAAATTTATTCAGGTATGGCTGTAAATAAGCCGATACTTTCAAACCCATAACCCCGATAAACAGGGTAAGTATACTCCCGATACGAAGAAGCATTGTGATCACAATGACTGCAATAAGGGCGATGAGACGTATCACATACGTCTTCCTGACATGTCCGAGAGCCCCTTCCTCCCCCATATCCAAAGCTTCTTCAATAGAACGCCTCATGTGCCATACCATCAGACAGGCCGACAGCGCTCCGATCCAGAGTCCCGCCGAATACCACAGCAGATCCCTGTGGAGAACCAAAAGAACGATCTGGACAACGATTCCATAAAGCACGATCCCGATGATCAGATTCTTTTGTGTCTTATCGCCCTCGTCAGTCCTCATCTTCATCATCATCCTTTGAAATCATCTGCATACACAGGCTCCATGCATTGCGAAATCCCGCAAGAATCCCGATGATCAAAAGCGGGAGCATGAAATTTACTGAAAATTTCTCCTGCAGGAAATAACCTGCAGCGACACATAATACCGGTGGAGTAAGCACAGTAAGCCCTAATTGAGTAACCAGTGCAAAGGACTTCCAGACATTATTGTTCTTCTTCATAATTCCCAGTTCACTCCATCCGCATTCAAAATTATCCTTTATAATTATACCATTTCGCTTAAGCTTGTCTAGCCATTTTGTTGTATTTTTTTAAGCACATTTTGTTATTTTTTATTCAAATTTAACAAATTTTTGTCAGACTTTGATTTCCAGGCAAATTTACGCGCGTAAAATTCTTCCGGAAACTTTCTCTACTTCCAGGAGAGCCTGTGCAGCTCTCCTTCCATGTTCATCCCTCCGAAATGCTGCTGCCGCAGCGCCTCGTACAGCACGATCGCAACGGAATTTCCAAGGTTCAGCGATCGGATATCCCCGATCATCGGGATCCGGATGCAGTCCTCCTCATGCTCCACGAGAATTTCCTCCGGAATCCCCGCGCTCTCCTTGCCGAACATGATATAGCAATTATCTTCATACTGGACATCCGTGTAAATATGCTTTGCCTTCGTTGTCGCCATATAGATCTTCGCGCCCGGATTCCTCCAAAGGAAATCTTCGTAGTCATCGTAGCGGGTCACATCCAGCCGGTCCCAGTAATCCATTCCCGCCCGGCGGAGCGCTTTCTCCGTCAGACGGAACCCCAAAGGCTCGATCAGATGAAGCCGCGCTCCGGCCGCAACACAGGTCCGCCCGATATTCCCTGTGTTTTGCGGAATCTCCGGCTCAAGCAGTACAATATTGATCATCCGTCATGCCTCCTTAAATCACTTTGATCTGGCACATCTTCATTGCTTCCAACGCCGTCTGATGACTCTGCGGCGTCACGCCCGCACAGCAGGAAGCATCCACAAGAACCTCCACCTCCGGGAAAAATGCCTTGATCACCATCGCATTCGAGATCACACAGATATCCGTGCAGAGCCCGATCAGCGTGATACTCTGGACCGCATCCTCCTGATCCAGCCTTTTCAGAACCTCCGGCAGCTCCGAAGAGCCAAAAGTAACCTTATCGATCGTTTCCGGCATAGCAAGCCTGCATCCTGTTCCGGTTCCGTGCCGGAGCATTTCCAGCTCCGGATGGATCTCCCATCCCTTCGTTCCTCGGATGCAGTGCTCCACCGGAAGATTGCGTCCCTCCTGGGTACTCAGATAATTTTCTTCGTGTGTATCCCGGGTGAAGATTACTTTTCCGTCAAAATCTTCGATCCTTTTCTTTACACGCGGCACGATCTGCACAGCCTCCGCAGTCCCAAGCGCTCCGTCTATAAAATCGTTCTGCATATCTACAACAATCAATATATTCTGCATGATCCGTCTCCTTACTTATCTTAAAAATACCATCTGCTCTTATCAGATTTTCTTATATCT
>CAZPXF010000084.1:0-9403 GCA_964590945.1 uncultured Lachnospiraceae bacterium
TACATCTTTTCAGTTATCACCCAAGGTTGCGCACCTTGAAGTCTCTCTGCGCCTCCCGCTTCTGATCCTTCTTTGCTATATCCTGACGCTTGTCATATAGCTTCTTACCACGCGCGACACCGATCTCCATTTTTACAAGGCTCCCTTTGAAATAGACCTTCAGCGGCACGACCGCCATTCCTTTCTCCTTTGTTTTGCCGAGTATCTTATTGATCTCGGTCTTGTGGAGCAGGAGCTTTTTCGGACGCATAGGATCCCTGTTAAAGATATTTCCTTTTTCGTAAGGACTGATATGCATACCATATATGAACACCTCTCCCTTTTCAATGCGGATAAAGGATTCCTTGATACTGCACTTTCCCATCCGCAGGGACTTGACCTCCGTTCCGTGAAGGGCAAGCCCTGCTTCATAAGTGTCCAGGATAAAATAATCGTGATATGCTTTTTTATTATTGGCGATAAGCTTTACCTGTTCCTTTGCCACTGTGACTCTCCTCCCTTTCGTCCAGCTCAAAATCGATGGTTCTGCTTAACGTGTCGATACCGGCCACCTTCACCCGGACTTTCTGTCCAAGGCTATACGTTCTTCCGGTACGTTCACCCACCATCTGATACATATTTTCAATATAGTTATAATAGTCATCGTGCATTCTTGTCACATGTACAAGACCCTCTGCCGTGTTCGGAAGTTCAACATAGATGCCCCATTTCGTCACACCGGAGATCACACCCTCAAAGCTCTCGCCGATAAACCGCTTCATATATTCGGCTTTTTTGAGCTTAATGGTTTCACGCTCCGCTTCGTCCGCACGTCTCTCCATCTCGCTGCTGTGCCTGCCCACTTCATCCAGGATACCGGCATAATGCTCCATCCTCCGGTTGTCCATCCGGCCCCTGATATTATCCTTGATGATCCGGTGTATCTGAAGATCCGGATACCGTCGGATCGGCGACGTGAAATGACAATAATAGCGGGAGGATAATCCGAAATGTCCCGCAGCCTCCGGCGTATACCGGGCCTGCTTCATAGAGCGGAGCGTCAATCTGCTGATCAGCGCTTCTTCCGGAGAGCCTTCTGTTTTATCCAGGAGTTTCTGAACTTCCTTCGGGTGGATCGGATCCTGACGGATATGCATCGTATATCCGAAATTCCGGATAAATGCCGCCAGTTCCTTCATCTTCTTCTCCTCCGGCGCCTCATGGCTACGGTAAAGAAACGGGATCTCCTGCCAGAAATAGTCCTCGGCAACCGTCTCGTTCGTGATCAGCATAAACTCTTCGATCAGCCGCGTTGCAACATTTCTCTCATAAGGTTTCATGTCCACCGGATGGCCTTCTTCGTCCAGTATAACCTTTGTCTCCGGAAAATCAAAGTCGATCGCGCCCTTTTTTCTGCGTTTTGCCCGCAAAACAGACGCCAGCTCAGCCATTTCCTCAAACATCGGTACAAGCGCCCTGTATCTGTCAGTCTCTTTCGGATCATGATCTGTCAGGATCTTTTTCACGCTTGTATAACTCATGCGCTCGTCTACACAGATCACCGTCTCAGCAATCTCATGCCCGATCACATTGCCTTTACTGTCAATGTCCATCAGACAGCTCAGCGCAAGCCTGTCCTCGCCCGCATTTAAGGAACAGATCCCATTGGACAGCTTATGCGGGAGCATCGGGATGACACGATCTACAAGGTAAACACTGGCGCCGCGCAATTTCGCCTCCCGATCCAGCGCGCTGTTCTCCTGCACATAATTGGCAACATCTGCAATGTGTACTCCAAGGTGCCAGATATCCCCTTCCTTTGTAAGAGACACGGCATCATCCAGATCCTTCGCATCCTCGCCGTCGATCGTCACCATCTGTACCTTGCGCAGATCCTTCCGCCCCGCCATATCCGCCGCAGAAACCTCTTTTGCCACATTCGCAGCCTGCCGCAGGATCTTATCACCAAATTCCACCGGGATTCCAAAGTCTTTTATAATAGAAAGTATATCCGTTCCCGGGTCGTCAATATGCCCCAGGATCTCAACAATCTTTCCTTCCGGCTTCCTGCCCCCGCCGCCGTATGACGTAAGCTCTGCGACGACCTTGTGTCCTGTCACCGCGCCCATAGTCTTCTCGCCCGGAATAAAAATATCCTCCGTAAATCTACGGTTATCCGGAATCACAAAGCCGTACGTCTTATTCTTCTGAAAATATCCGACGATCCGCGTTATACCTCCGGATAATCCCTGCGTATGAGACTGGCATACGTCAGTCGGCTGCTCCGGCGGCTCCTTCATATATTTTCTCTTCTGCGTCAAATGCACCTTTCCTTCAAAATCATTCATTGGTTCAAATTCCTTTGGTAACTTCCCCCGAAGGTTTCCTCTACGGGAAACTACAGTTCCTGTAGAAAAAGAAAACACCCTTAACGATCTAAGAGTGTTTCTACATTCATCTTCGTGTGTTTTAATTGTTCCTATGCGAAAATACTCAGGTTCAATGCCCCTGCAAGAACAAAGAAAAGAAAAACCATCAACTTCGTCAGCTTAACAAGCATACCCTCGCGCGTACGTCCCTTGTTCTGACTCCAATACGTATCTCCGGTATAACCGCCGCCGATCGAACCAAGTCCCTGCGTCTTACCTTCCTGCATCAAAACAACTACTGTCAATGCGATACAGTCTATAACTAATAAAATTGTCAGCACGATCTTTAAAATATCCATCCTTGCACCTCCTGCAATAAACCCATAGAAGCCTCCACCGGAATTATCCTCCGGATTCATGGCAACAAGGGTATTCTATCATAGCAGATTCATGATTTCAAGATATTTTCCAATTTTTGCGCTGATTTTTGTTCGAATTTTTGTTCGAAGCATCCTCATGCTCTAGCAGCTGAAAGGATCCAGATATTCTGCGCTCTCCCCAAGCCAGCCCTCAATCCGGAGCAGATGGTTGTACTTGGACGTGCGCTCCGCACGGCATGGCGCTCCGGTCTTAATCTGCCCGGCGCTGAACGCTACTGCAAGATCCGCAATAAACGCATCCTCCGTATCGCCGGATCTGTGGGAAATAATGGTTTTATACCCGGCCTCTTTTGCCATACGTATTGTGTCCATCGTCTCAGAGAGGCTTCCGATCTGATTTGGCTTGATCAGAATTGCATTGGCAAGGCCTTTCTGAATTCCCATTTTCAGGCGTTTTGGATTGGTAACAAAAAGATCATCTCCCACAAGCTGGATATCCTTTCCGAGGCATTCCGTAATCTTCTTCCACCCATCCAGGTCATCCTGATCCAGCGGATCTTCAATGGATACGATCGGGAAATCCGCCGTCAGACTTCTGTAAAAATCGATCATTTCCCCGGTATTACGGACAACATCCTTCTCCTCGATGGTACTCTCCGCCGGAAAATAATATGCATTTCTATCCTTATCGTACAATTCACTTGCCGCCGCATCCATCGCAATTGCAATCTCTTCTCCCGGTCTATATCCCGCCTTTGCGATCGCCCGGGTCAAAAACTCCAGCGCTTCTCTCGTTCCGGTAAGATTCGGGGCAAATCCTCCCTCGTCGCCGACATTCCGGTTTACATTCCTCTCCGCCATCAGCTCACTCAGGGTATGATAAACCTCCGCTCCTGCGCGAAGGGCCTCCTTATAGCAGCAGAATTTTTTCGGCATGATCATAAATTCCTGAATATCCAGCGTATTATCCGCATGGACGCCCCCGTTGATAACATTCATCATCGGCACCGGAAGCTTTGTCGTATGGACTCCGCCCATATATTGATAGAGCGGCAGTCCTATCGCTCTGGCCGCCGCCTTTGCCGCCGCGATCGATGCTCCAAGTATCGCATTTGCCCCAAGCCCGTTTTTATTTTCTGTTTGATCGATTTTCTTCAGTATCCTGTCAATCTGCATCTGGTCCAGCACATTGACTCCAATGATCTCTCTTGCAATTTCATGATTCACATGGTCGACCGCCTTCTGCACGCCTTTTCCACCATATCTTTCATCGCGATCCCTAAGCTCCGTTGCTTCATAAAGACCTGTAGACGCCCCGGAAGGAACCTGTGCACGTCCCACCTTCTCTTCTGCTAAAACTTCTACTTCTATCGTCGGATTCCCGCGTGAATCCAAAACTTCTCTGGCATAAATATCTGAAATTGGTATATGCTTTAACATCCTCTTCAACCTCCTTTTCTACAGTATGTGAATTTTTTTCAAAAAAATACTTTACAAATACAATCATTCTGTTATATAATCAATTCGTTGCCGACAAAAGCAATTATGCAGGAATGGCGGAATTGGCAGACGCGCACGGTTCAGGTCCGTGTGAACATTACGTTCATGAGGGTTCAAGTCCCTTTTCCTGCATTACAGAATTGATGAGGAATCCTTGATCTTCAAGGGTTCTTTTTTTACGTACCGGGAATAAAAGACAGCACGCGCAAAGCCTGCGGCGGGATGAATTCCATCACCCCCCGCAGGCCTTGCGCGTTTCGTATATTTGTATATATAATATTGGCTCTTTCGGTACACCTGAAAGATCATGATTTGTTCAAAATGATGTTCTTACTTCCCACATATGTCGCCAGAAAATATCCTCCGTACACCAGCACAAGAAATACTGCTGTTGCAATGACAGAAGGAAGCAATTCCGCCGGTTTTACCTGAACGGAAAACAGCTTTAACGCAAACTGAATGCCGAAAATGGAATGGATGACCGCCAGTCCGAGCGGCAGGATAAAGAAGATTCCAATCTGCCGGAATAAAGCCTGATTGATCATACGCCCGTCCATACCGATCTGCCGCAGTATGTCATACCGCTGCCGGTTATCGGAGCTTTCCGTCAATTCCTTCAGAGCCAGGATCGCAGAGCTTGCGATCAGGAAAATGATCCCCAGATAGATTGCAATAAAGGTAATAATCGTTGCCACTCCTTTGCTTGATTCCTGCAAATTAATTTTCGTCACACCATCAAGCTCAATGCCTTTTCTCTCAAGCTGGTCTAAAAAACCCGTTTCATCTCCGTAATTCGTAAAAATATCCTCGATCTTCTCTTTTCCAGCTTCGTCCTCCGCATTGTAATTTGCCGCCAGAACATAATACTCCTTCATATCCTCCGAAAGTCCGCAATTATCCGGAACAAGGATGATCCCGGTATTCGTATGACTGTTGGACATCAGAATATACCCCTCCTTGCATTCCCTGTATCTGGAATGCAGCGTCCTGCCCGCTATGGTCATATCTGTTTCCCCACTTTGAAGCGCGCGGTTTCTTATATCCTCCATACTACTGAAATCACACAGTACAATGTACTCGTCATCCTCCAATTCATACTCCGTGATTCCATACAGCCTCGCGATCCGGTTATAATCCGATACCCGGACCAGCTTTTCCGCCGTGTCATACGCAAGCGTCGGATTTTCCTTCTTTACTTCTTCAAATACATTCCCAAGAGAATCCGCCCATGTCCAGTCATCCGCAGCGTAGACTTCCATTTCCTCAACATCCTTCAGGATCTGATCCGTATGAAGACCATTTTCCTCCAGCGTATCGCTGATCTTCTGTCTGGAATTCATGATCTGAACATCTGAATACTCCCCGTTATCCGGAAGATTGGCCGTTTTAAAAAGATTGATATCCACCGGCGTCATTTCCTTCAGATCCTCTGTCAGATACCGGTTCAGTGAAAGCGCCGCAGACAAAACAGATATTGTCATAAAAAGCAGCAGGCAGATGATCGTCATGCTCATTAAGGTCGTATTGATCTTATTGTGGATCTGACGGAGCACAAATACATTGGATCCCCGCAGATAAACCTGTTTCCTGGATTGTACCAGCTTCAGGATAAATCCGGATAATGACCAGAAAATGAGAAATGTTGAGACAATTCCCATCAATATCGGCCACATGATCTGATCGGCAGTTTTTAATTGTTCAAATCCAGACGTAACAAGATAATATGCGTATCCAAGCACTATAACAGCGATTACAAATACGATCACGCACAGCAGCGGATTTTTCATCTTCACCTTTTCATTCTTTTTAGCTGCCGTCAGAAGATCGATCAGCTTATATCTTGATATCGCAAAGGTATTGAAGATCATAACTGCCGCGTACATGATTCCGAAATAGATACCTGTTCTAATGCATGCGCCGGCAGAAAATACGAAGGTAAATTCCGTCATGTCCGCCTCAAATAGTTTTGCCACCAGAACAGACATGAACTGCGAGCCGAACACTCCGATCACGATTCCTGCTGCCAGAGAAAACAGACCGATTATCAATGTCTCCATCACCAGAATACCGGAAATCCGCCATTTCCCCATGCCGAGCATCATGTAAAGGCCGAACTCCTTCTTTCTTCTTTTTATAAGGAAGTTATTTGCATAGACGATCAGAAATCCCAGTACGACCGCTACAAATACGGATACCCATTTCAGCATTTCTATCATCAATTGGATGATCTCCCTCGTGGAGTTGCTGACTTTTAACATGGCCTCCTGGCTTTCCAGTGAGTTGAACATATAAAAGATTGCAACGCCTAAGACCAGCGTCAGAAAATAAATCGTGTAATCCTTCATGCTTTTTCTTATATTTTTTATGGATAATCTAAATAACATCGCTCAGCTCACCTCCAAGAAGTGTGACCACCTCGATGATCTTCTCAAAGAACTGCTTTCTGCTGTCATTTCCCTTTATAAGCTCATTAAAGATCTGTCCGTCCTTTATGAACAGGATCCTCCCCGCATAGCTTGCAGTAAACGCGTCATGCGTAACCATCAGGATCGTAGCTCCAAGCGTCTGATTTAACCCTTCCATACTCTCCAAAAGCTGCCGCGCAGACTTTGAATCCAGCGCCCCTGTCGGCTCATCGGCAAGGATCAGCTTCGGATTTGTGATCATGGCTCTCGCCGCGGCGATCCTCTGCTTCTGTCCTCCGGATACCTGATATGGATATTTGTTCAGGCTGTCCAGGATCCCCAGGCGTGCTGCTATCTTCCGCACGCGGCGGTCAATCTGCTCCGGATCTGCTCTCTGTATCGTCAGCGCCAGAGCAATATTTTCATAGGCAGTCAATGTATCCAGCAGATTAAAGTCCTGGAAAATAAATCCCAGCTCTTCCCTGCGGAACTGATTCAGCTTGTTCCCTTTCAGCCTTGTAATCTCCTGTCCGCCGATCCGGATCTGTCCTGCCGTCACCCGGTCGATCGTGGAAATACAGTTGAGAAGCGTTGTCTTCCCGCTTCCGCTGGCGCCCATAATGCCGACAAATTCTCCCTCGTCTACTGTAAAGCTGATATTATCAATGGCCCTGGTCAGATTCGATCTGTTTCCGTAATATTTTTCGATTTCTTTTACTTCTAACACACGTTTCATGATTTGTGTTCCTCCTTTTCTTTCCCAAATCATAAACTTTTCTTACCTTACCTGCCATCGATGCGCCTTACGAAAACCTTACAATTTTGTAATATTTCTCCCCTTCCTTCTATTTTAACAGCGAAAAGCTATTCTTCGGAAATATAAGCTTTACCGTACATCCGGCATTTTCCTCTGCCTCCATTTCAATCCCGATCCCCAGCTTACCGCACAGCTTTTTGCACAGGTACAGGCCGATCCCGGTTGACTTCTTTCCCTTTCTTCCATTTGTACCGGTAAAGCCTTTGTCAAATACCCGGCCCGCCTCGCCCTTTATTATCCCGATTCCATTATCACGGATATACAGGATCACGCTATCTTTTCTTTCTTCGGCCCCAAAGCATATCTCCGGATCCTTATCCTTCTTATATTTCATACTGTTATCGATGATCTGTCCCAGTATAAACTGACACCATTTCGGATCCGAATAAACCTTATGATCAATGTCCTCTATGACGATCCGCATTCTGTGACGGATCAGGCTCTGTTTATTCTTTTTGACCGCCTCATTTACAATATCTCTCAGATTGCATTCCGTCACATAATAATCCCTGCTCACATGACTGCTCCTGGCATAATAAAGCGCCTGCTCCGTATATGCCTCGATCTCCGCGATCTCTTCCTCTATACGCTTTGTGACATCATTACGGTTATTTTCTATGATCATCCTTGACGTTGCGATCGGGAGCTTCACCTCATGTATCCAAAGCTCTATATATTCCTTGTATTCCTCCTGAATCCGCCTGTATTCATTGACCTTCTCGATCATCGCCTTGTTGGAATCCCGCAGGATTTCCTCAAGCAGCTCTTCCTCTATATAGTCTCCCGATCCAAGCATCTCCACGATCATATACTTTTCCTTCAGACCATCCAGCTTTCCCATGGCGTCGTCATAAAAAGCCTTTTTCGCCCGGTACTCCGCAAAAACGCCGAGCAAAAACACCAGAGGCACGATCATTCCAATATATATGCGCATCAGCATTTGAACCGGATATGCCAGCAGAAAAATCTCTATAGTGATAACCGCGAAAAATAAAAGAAAAAGCGTTTTCCAGCGGTCAGTCAAATATCTTCTGAAATTCATGATCCCTCCTGTCCCCGGCGAAAATCACACAAGTATGCATTCCAGGAGCCGCCGGATATGTTACCGCAAAAGATACCCCTGTCCCCTTTTTGTCACAATGACCTCCCATAGGCCGATCCCCTCCAGTTTCTTCCGGATCCTGGCAATATTCACCGTCAAAGTATTATCATCAATAAACGCTTCACTGTCCCACAGTTCATTCATAATATCCTCACGGGAAACAATATTTCCCTTACGATTTACAAGGCATTTCATGATACGAAGCTCATTAGCGGTAAGCTCCGCTGTCCTTGTGTCCTTTTCGACACAGCTCCTGGACAGATTCAGAACGAAAGAACCGCAGTTGATCTTCTCCTGCCCGGCCGCATTTCCGGCCCGCTTCAGAACAGCAATGATCTTCGCAAGCAGAATCTGCGAGTGAAACGGCTTCGTAACATAATGATCCGCTCCATAATGCATCGATAGCAGCTCATCCATCTCATTATTTCTGCTGGTGATCATGATAACCGGAATATCCGAGGTCTTTCTTAGCTCTTTTAAGATAAATTCTCCATCCATATCCGGAAGTCCGATATCAAGCAGAACCAGATCTGCGCCCGCCTTTACGATATCCTCCAGCGGGTTATCAAACTGCTCCAGTCCTTCCACCTCATATCCATTCCTTCCCAAAAAAATCTCCAGCTCACGCCTTAACTTTCCATCATCTTCTACGATCAATATTTTCTGCATAAAATCTCTCCCCGCTGACGCTGATATGATTTTGTTCTATTAAATAAAAAGCCGAAGAACATCAACGCTCTCCGGCTTATCACAGCAGATAACGGGAATCGAACCCGCCTCCCCAGCTTGGGAAGCTGGTATTCTACCGATGAACTATATCTGCATAATGTTAATTATAGCTTAAAACTGCA
>CAZPXF010000085.1:0-3916 GCA_964590945.1 uncultured Lachnospiraceae bacterium
ATCCTTCGCGTCATAAGTGTTGATATATGTGCGCGCCTGCGGGATGTCCGCCAGCATGGTCGGCTGTCCGCATCCCACCACTACTACCGGCAGTTCAAATACATACCACGGGATCTCGCCGCCGCCCTTTGACAGGCCGAAGCTTGGCCGGCCGCTGGATACATCGCAGAGCGTGATGACCAGATCCATATCTTTCACAAAGTCCGCGATCGCGTTCTTCCCCGCAAAATAAAGATTCAGGCTCGGCTTTTCGCCCGCCTCGACCTGTTTTTTCATAATATCCAGAGGGCTTTCGTAAATAAACGCATCGAAGCCTTTCGCACACAGCTTCTCTTTCAGCGCTTCCGCAGGATTGCTCCCGGCCATGCCCATAGCTTTCATCAGGGCGGACATTCCGCCTTCTGCGGCCTTGATGTGGACGATCATGATTCTCTTATAACGCTCTGGCGTTATCGGAAGCACCTCCTGATCCTTGTATTTGACCAGTGTGATGCAATCTCTGCTGATCGCTTTCTGCATCTCCTTGTACTCTTCCTTACCGAGGACCGCGTCGGCTGTCTCCGGCGCCGGAACTAATTCCTCCGCGCGCTTCCTGTGAAGGCCCATGTGCGCTTTCAGGCCTAAAATGCGCGTCAACGCTTCTGTCATCCTCTCCTCGCTGATGATTCCATTGCGGTAAGCAGCAAGCATCGTCGCGTAATCCTCATCCGGGTCGTTAAAGAATAAGAACATATCGCAGCCCGCGTTGATTGCCGTCGGCAGCATATCCGCCCGTTTCATCCGGTCGGTCATGCCTACCATATGGGAGGCGTCTGTGACTACCATCCCATTGAATCCCAATCGGTCTCTCAAAAGCCCTGTCATGATCTCCGGGCTCAATGTCGCGGGCATCATGTCGTCGTCCTGAAGGTCCGGGTTGATCGCCTTCGCATACTTCGGGAGCAGAATATGCCCGCCCATAATGGCGTCCAGGCCATTGTCAATCAGGGTTTTATATACCTTTCCGTAAGTCGCGTCCCACTCCTCCACATCAAAATAGTTCACATTGTTGGAAAGATGCGCGTCCCGGAAGTCCTGGCCATTGCCCGGAAAATGCTTTGCCGCACACGCAAATCCCGGAATGGTATGCGCCCCCTTCAGATATTCCGCGCTCATCCTCGCCACACGGTCCGGGTCGCTTCCAAACGCGCGGCTGATGACCTCTGTGTTTTCCCAGTTATAAAGAATATCACATACCGGCGCAAACGCCATATTGCACCCGATTGCCGCCGCCTCCTCGTTGGACATTTTGCCGAGCGCATATGCATACTCATCCTTGTCCGTCGCTGCGATCTTCACACCGGAACCGATTGCCGTGCCATCTGCGCACGCGCCGTCCCCTCCGGCTTCTGTGTTGCAGGCGATAAATACCGGAATCTTCGCATACTTCTGAAGCTTGCGGTTCTGTTCCTGTACTGCCTTTCCCGGCGCCGGATTATAGCGGCATCCGCCCAGATGATATTTCTCCATCAGTTCTTTTAAATATGCATCGTCAAAAGAACCCGTAAGCTGAAAAAAAAGCTGCCCGACCTTTTCCTCATCGCTCATCCCGCCAATGGTATCCTCCACCCATTTACAATCCTCATCTGACAGATAATAAGGATTCGCTTTTAAATCAACCATCTTCCTTCTCCTTTCTTTATTTACTTAAATTCTGCATAAATGCGGTTACCTTTGCTTCCTGATATTCTCCCTCATAGTTCCCGGAAATGAATCTGGGCACTGCTTCCTTTCTGAATTCAGCCCAGGATTCCTTCTCCCTGCGGACCAGGACCGGATAGTAGAATACGCCGTTTTTCTTCGCCGCCTCATAATCGCCCGGCGCATCTCCGGTCATAAGGACATGTCCTGTGTCATACCCTTTTTTTACCAGTTCCTGGATACAGAACGCCTTACTCCCCGTATCCTGGGCGAGTATGATATCCACATGGTCCAGAAGCCCATAAAGCTCCCACTCCTCCACAACTGCCTGAAGATTTGCAGAAGATACGATCGCGATATCCGCATACTGGTTCGCATATTCAAGCGCTTCCTTTACCCCTTCAAATGGTTTCTTCTCATCGAAGGAAAGCGCATTGATGCTTTCATTGACCTTCTCAGACCACGAAAGCGCTTTTTTCAGGCAAATGCTGTCCGTCTCATCGATCGCGCGTTTTAATGCGGCGTTGGAAAGCTCGTCGCTTTCTTCCACCCATTTCTCCAGGGTGTCTATATCTTCAATTTTTATGTATTCGTCATGGACTTCCCGGAGCATTTTCGCAAGACCCTTGAAGCGGTTGATCCCACGCGTCATGGTATAAAGGTTGATATCATTCCACCTGGCCAGGATAGCCGTCCTCCATTCGCCCAGCTTCCACTCATCAACCATACATGGCCCGAAGCAGCGGATGTGCTTAATATCCATCGTATCCATCGCGCATCCGTCAGAATCTACACAAATCAGATATTCCTTTTTCTTTGTATAGGTTTCCAGTGTTACACTCATTTTTCTCCTCCTTTACACAAAATCTCCCGCGGATATTGTAACATGTTAATAATTTCGTAATGTGTGCAATTTTTTGATATTTCCGTATTTTTTTTGTTATTTCTTGAATTCTCCTGAAAATTGTACGATAATAGGTGAAAATAAAACGGTTAAGGAGATCCCTATGCAATACAAAAAGGAACTTGACTTTTGTATGGAGCTTTTAGAGAATGCCCACATTGCCTGTCACATTACTCCATTTCCAGCTTCCCTGGATTCAGTATCCGAATATGGCATCACCGCAGAGCTGTTAAAATTAACAGACATAAAAAAACATGCGGATATTTTTGAAAACATACAATACATATTCCGGACATGTAAACCAAATACAATCTATCGAATATCCGATGAATTTTTATGCCATTATATTCTGTTTCAATTACCGGAAACAGACGGCCCTCTCTTTGCCGTGATCGGCCCGTATGCGCTGACTGATGTTATGGCCGGGGAGACGCCTGACGGCACAGACCGGCCTTTGATCCCATCCTGGATGCGCTCCGGGCTGGAGGTTTTCTATCAGGGACTCCCCGTCATCCCTGACGAGAATCTGCTGACCACTATGGTAAATACCCTCGGCGCGCATATCTGGGGCAGTCTGGATAATTTTTCTTTACAGGATATCCATCATTTGATCTACGCAGATATAGAACCGGTGGCAGAGCGTCCGGATACGAAAGAGCCCGAGGATGCTTTCCTCAGTATGAAGGTTTTGGAAGACCGGTATGCATTAGAAAACAATCTTATGCTGGCAGTCTCACAGGGACAGACGCATAAGGCGGAAATGTATTTTGGCAGTTTCTCGCACACAATTATGGAGCAGCGCGCCAGCACTCCTGTCCGAAATCTAAAAAATTACACGATCATCCTGAACACCTTGCTGCGCAAGACCGCGGAAGCCGGCGCTGTCCACCCGCTCCATATCGATAGTTTATCTTCCCGCTTTGCCCGGAAAATAGAGTCTCTCACCTCAAAAGACGCCATCTACGCACTGCAGAAAAAAATGATATATAAGTACTGTCTGCTCGTGAAAAATCACTCGATGAAGGGCTATTCTCTTCTGATCCAGAAGGTCCTTACCAGGATTGATTCTGACCTGACTGCGGATCTGAGCCTGAAAACGGAGGCTGAGCTTTTGAATGTCAATTCAAGCTACCTCTCAACATTATTTAAAAAAGAAACCGGGTCTACACTCACAGAATATGTAAACCGCAAGCGGATCGATCACGGCATCTTCCTGCTGAACTCCACAAATCTACAGATTCAGGCAGTCGCGCAGCAATGCGGGATGCCGGATGTGAATTATTTTACAAAAACATTCAAAAAGTTTGTGGGAAAAACGCCGAAGGAATACAG
>CAZPXF010000085.1:4016-9148 GCA_964590945.1 uncultured Lachnospiraceae bacterium
TTGTCTGTGAAACACAGGCGGCCTGGGCCTACACGCTAAATCTCCAGATCAAATCCAAAATATCTCACCGCATTCCGATAAGAAACGTCCTCCACGATCCGTCCCAATACTTTCTCATCTGCCGGATACTCTCCATTCTCTACCCAGCCGCCGATGAGATTACACAGGATCCGGCGGAAATACTCATGTCTCGTGTAGGACAAGAAGCTCCTGGAATCCGTCAGCATCCCAATGAAGTTGCTAAGAAGCCCCAAATTGGCAAGTGAGGTCATCTGATCGGTCATGCCCCTCTTGTGATCGTTAAACCACCACGCGCTCCCCTGCTGGATCTTTCCTGCAACGCCCGCGTCCTGGAAGCATCCGATGATCGTCCCGATCGCGGCATTGTCCGTCGGATTCAGGGAATAGAGAATCGTCTTCGGAAGCTCATCCGTCACTACAAGCGCATTGAGGTAATCTGCGATCTCGGCGGACGGCGCATAATTATTAATGCAGTCAATACCTGCATCCGCCCCCGAACGGTGGAAAATCACCTGGTTGTTATCCCTCTTTACCCCGTAGTGAAGCTGCATCGCCCAGTTTCTTCTGTGATATTCCCTGCCCATCGCGATCATAAAAGCAGTTTTAAACTGAAGCTCCTCCTGACGGCTTGCCATCGTCCCGGAAAGACGTTTTTGAAAGATGGACTCCACAGTCTCCGGGCCAGCCGGCGCGTACATCACATACTCCAGGCCGTGGTCAGATACGACGCAGCCATGCGCGTCGAAGTGATCCATCCTCTTACAGAGCGCTTCCACAAGAGTCTGGAAGCTGTCGATCTTCACGCCGCTGACAGCGCTTAATTTCTCCAGATAATCCAGATAGTCTGCCTTTTCCAGATTCATCGCCTTATCCGGCCTCCACGCAGGAAGTACCTGAACCTCGAAGCTGTCATCTGCGGCGATCTTCTCATGCCACTCAAGGGAATCGACCGGATCATCGGTCGTACACAGGAGCGTGACCCTCGACTGGCGGATCAGGTTCCTGGCGCTCATACAATCCTCCCGAAGCTTCGCATTGCACAGGTTCCAGACTTCTTCCGCAGTCTCTTCGTTCAGCGCTCCATAGTATCCAAAATACCTCTGGAGCTCCAGGTGGCTCCAGTGGTACAGCGGATTTCCAATCGCTCTTTCAAGCGTCTTAGCCCATTTCTGGAATTTCTCACGGTCAGGGGCGTCACCGGTAATATAGTATTCCTCTACCCCATTTGAGCGCATCTGGCGCCATTTATAGTGATCGCCGCCAAGCCATACCTGCGTGATGTTCTCGAACTTCCGGTCTTTTGCGATCTCCTGGGGATTGATGTGGCAGTGGTAATCTAAAACCGGCATCTTCGCAGCATGCTCATGGTATAACGTCCTGGCAGTCTCTGTCTCCAGCAGGAAATCTTTATCCATAAATGCCTTCATAACATGGCCTCCTTATACATACTTTTTCAAGGTAGCACGCACCGCCCCGGTCCCTGCCGTCAGCTCTTTGAGATATCCGCACACGGTCTTTGCAAGCCCTGCCTCGTATAAGTCAACGCCAAAGATCTGCTTCATGCGAAGGACCGGCGCAACAGCCGACTCCACATCCTGATCCTCTTTGAGCTCAAGCCCTGCAACATATGGGCATATGGTGTCAAGGAGCGGATCCGGGCTAAGTTCAAATTTCTTTCCTTCGTCGTCAACAGCCATCAGATAACGCAGCCATCCTGCAAATACTAACGGAATCAGCTTCAGGGATTTTACGTCCAGCTGTGCGCTCGCCTGGTAAGCTTTTATGGTCTCGCCAAAACGGATGGCCAGCTTCTGAGACGTATCTGTCGCGATCCGCTGCGGCGTATCCGGCATAAATGGATTCGGCACACGGACCTGAAGCACGGTGTCAATAAATTTTTTCGGGTCGAGGATGCCCGGGTTTACAACGACCGGAAGACCCTCTACATAGCCGATCTTCTCCACCAGCTTTGTAAGCTCCGGATCCTTCATCTCATCGGAGATCTTCTGATATCCCAGAAGGCATCCGTATACTGCAAGCGTCGTATGAAGTGGATTCAGGCAAGTGCAGACCTTCATTTTTTCTACTTTATCTACCGTCTCGCGGTCTGTAAACATCAGCCCGCCCTTTTCCAGCTCCGGCCTTCCGTTCGGGAACGCGTCTTCAATGACAAGATATTCACATTCCTCTGCATTGACAAATGGGGCCACATGCGTATTCCTGGACGTGACAACTGGCTTCAGGTCTTCCACGCCATCTTTTTTCAGGATATCCTCTACAGACGCATCCGGTCTTGGCGTGATCTTATCAATCATGGTCCAGGGGAAGGTCACTTTATCCTTTGCGTTGACATATTCTAAAAATCCGCGCTCAGCCAGCCCGTTTTCCACCCATTTCTCCGCAAACGCATTGACAGCCGCATAGAGCTTATCCCCATTGTGTGAGCAGTTATCCATGCTGACCATTGCAATCGGCTTCTTTTTGTCCTGGTAGCGCGTATACAGAAGAGACGTCACCTTTCCGATATAACTTGACGGCTTATCCGGCCCCTTTGCGAAATCCTCCTCTACCGCGGGAAGTAACTCGCCCTTGCCATTTACAAGGCTATATCCCTTTTCCGTAATCGTAAAGGTTACCATCTGCAGGGAATCCTTGCGGAAAATTTCTTTCAGGCGGCCGTATTCCGCTTCATTTTCAGAGTCTAAGACACAGGACTCCACAACGCTTCCGACAACGGTTTTTTCTACACTGCCGTCTGCCTTTAATGTGACAAGGATCGTGTAGTTGTCATGCGGACGGTGCATCTTCTCCACGGTCTCATAGTCAAACCCCTCTGCGACGATCAGCCCCCGGTCAAGCACGCCCTTATTTAAGAGATTCTGCACAACATTTGCCTGGAACGCGCGGAAGATATTTCCCGCCCCAAAGTGGATCCAGAAAGGATTCTCCTTCGTTGCCTTTGTCACCTGCTCTCTGTCAAATTCCGGGAGGGAATATCCCGCCTCCTCCCACTGCTTCCTATCAGCAAGCCCGCTTGCATTTAATTTCATATTATTTCGCTCCTTTCTCAATTGCTTCCCACAGACCGTTCAGGTACGTTGCCCCAAGTGCGCGGTCATAGAGCCCATATCCCGGCATTGCTACCTCGTCCCAGATCATACGTCCGTGATCCGGGCGGATCGGCCCGTCAAATCCGATCTCATACAGCGCCTTCATGATCTCATACATATCAAAGCTTCCATCCGAAGACAGATGCGCCGCCTCTTCAAAGTTTGTCGGTGTGATGAATTTCAGATTACGCACATGTGCAAAATGAATTCTTCCCTTTAAAGAACGGATCATATCCGGAAGATCGTTTTCCAGATTCGTCCCATAGGATCCGGAACAGAAGGTGACGCCGTTGTGCGGATTGTCCACCATCTTCACCATCCGGAGAATGTTCTTTTTGTTGATAATAATACGCGGAAGCCCAAATACGCTCCATGCCGGGTCATCCGGGTGGATCGCCATGTTGATATCATACTGGTCACAGACCGGCATGATCTTCTCAAGGAAATATTTCAGATTATCAAATAATTTTTCATCATCCACATCCTTGTAAAGCTCAAACAGCTCTTTTACATGCTCCATCCTCTCCGGTTCCCATCCCGGCATCACCGTCCCGTTCATATCTCCCGCGATCGAGTCGAACATCTTCTCCGGATCAAGCGCGTCTACCGCTTCCTGTGTGTAGGCGAGCACGGTAGAGCCATCCGGGCGCACTCTTGCAAGCTCGGTTCTTGTCCAATCGAAAACCGGCATAAAATTGTAGCATACAAGATGAATGTCTTCTTTGCCCAGATTTTCCAATGTCTCAATATAATTTGCAATATACTGTTCCCGCTCCGGCGATCCGGTCTTGATCGCGTCATGGACATTTACGCTTTCAATTCCCGCAATGTGAAGCCCTGACGCCTCGACCTCCTCTTTCATCTTTCGGATCCTCTCTCTGCTCCAGACTTCACCCGGCTCGGTGTCATAAAGAGTCGTGATAACCCCGGTCACGCCTGGGATCTGACGGATCTGCTTTAAAGTAACCGTGTCAAATTTGCTCCCATACCATCTGAGTGTCATTTCCATAAATTGTTACCCTCCTTTTTGAAAATTCATTTTCTTTGCTGATTTGATTTTACAAAATATCCTGGGGAATTCCTATTGACAGATTTGTTATATATATTGCAAATCTTGTGGTATTTTGATAATATGAAAGAAAACCTTGACATTCCCGGCACGAGGGAGGAGATATCCATGAGAAAAGAGCTTCAAACGGCATTTATCACCCGCCAGCATATGTTATCCCGCGATTTTGAAATCTATTATTATAATGACCGCACGCTTTCTAAGGTCGGCTTTCACACACATGATTATTACGAGTTTTATTTCTTTCTTGAAGGCGATGTTAGCATGCAGATCGGCAAAGACGTCTATCCCGTAAAATATGGAGACATGATGCTGATCCCCCCGGGCACCTCGCACCGCCCGATCATACACAGCCTGGACAGCCCTTATCGGCGCTTTGTCTTCTGGATAAGCAGTGAATACTGCAGGCAGCTTCTTGAGTTATCCCCGGATTATGTATACTTCATGCAATATGTGCAGGTCCACAAAACGTATCTTTTCCACAATGACCATATCAGCTTTAACAGCATACAAAACCGGATTTTGCGGCTCATTGAAGAAATGAAAAGTACCCGTTTCGGCCGGGAGGCGCAGATTACTCTCTTCGTTAACGGCCTGATCCTGCATTTGAGCCGGATGATCTACGAGCGAAATACTCCGAAGCCCAGAAACGAAGAGCCCTCTCTTTATCTGAGCATTGCTGTATATATACAGGAGCATCTCGACGAGGATTTATCCCTCGAGAAATTATCTGCGGAATTCTATGTGAGTAAATATTATATTTCCCATCTTTTTAAAGACAATCTGGGAATATCGATTCATCAGTATATTACAAAGAAAAGACTTCTCCTTTGCAGAGACGCGCTTCTTGGAAATAAAAATATTACCGAGATCTACCAGTCCTTTGGATTTGGGGATTATTCCAGCTTTTACCGGGCTTTCAGGAAGGAATA
>CAZPXF010000086.1:0-1839 GCA_964590945.1 uncultured Lachnospiraceae bacterium
GTACTGGTGGAAGAAGCAGCTGGGATATTTCCTTGGGAATCTTTTGTAAATATCAGGATTCAAAAAATCTTAAGATTTGTTTTAGGGAATTTTTAAGGAAGTGTCACAAATTTTCCATACTTTGGAAGTAGAATATGAACTATCCAATGAAACAGAAGCCGGGTGGCGGCACTACGAAATACGTTTTTCTGTTGCTTAGGTTTCGACTAAAAATTCCATTTTCATAATGTTTACATACAAAAGACCGTTCACAGTGATGCGAGCGGTCTTATTTTGGAATACATTTGAATGAAAATACGCGTTGGGAGAATTAAAACTCAACGTATTTATTTTCCGCTTTATCGTTGATGACATAGTAAGCTCTGCGCTCATACGGGTTAATGTATGTGCGGAGTGATTTGATGGAGCTTACGCGATGGCCTTCCGCCTTGTAAGCTTCTTTGATCTTGGCCACGATATCTTCAATCTTAACCTGAGAGCCTTCGAATTCAAAGAAAGTCTCCTCAACCGGCGCTGCTTTTTTGGCCTTCGCAGGACGGCCCCTCTTGGCGGACTTTACGGTTTCCTTTGTGTCGGTAATTGCTTTTTTTGCTGTTTCCTTTGCAGCAGGTACTTTGTCAGCGGCCTTTTTTGCGGATTCCTCAACTGCCTTTTTGGCGACAGCTGCCTTCTCGACGGTGATGTCAACCGTCTTTTCAGCAGTTTTCTTTATGGAATCGGCAGCTTTTTTTGTAGCTTCAGTAGCTTTTGTTCTTGCCATTTTTAAATCTCCTTTATAATCAATTTTTTAATAAGTGTATATCGTTTGGCCGATAAATACAAGGTTTTTTTAAAATTAATCATATTTAGCGGGTCTGCAGGTGTGATCTGCAATGGATTCCGAAGCTTGCAAAAATGAGAAATCGGCATATAATAAGTGTGTCAGGAAAAGGGGGATTTTTATGAAACAGAGAACAAAGGGAATTATCTGTATTATATTTTCAGCGTTTTGCTTTGCGCTTATGAACGTATGCGTGAGGGCGGCGGGAGATCTTCCGTCGATCGAGAAAAGCTTTTTCCGGAATCTGGTAGCGGCGTTCGTTGCCTTTGGCGTGCTCGTGAAAAACAGGACGCCGATGCATACAGGGGAAGGGAATCTGAAGTATCTTCTGATCCGTTCTATCTGCGGAACGCTCGGAATTTTGTGCAATTTCTATGCGGTGGATCATCTGGTGCTTTCGGATGCATCGATGCTGAATAAAATGTCGCCGTTTTTCGTCATTATTTTTTCTTATTTAATATTGAAGGAGAAGCTGAACATCGTACAGGTGATTGCAGTAACAGGGGCTTTTGCAGGAAGTCTTCTTGTGATCAAGCCAACGTTTGCCAATATGGATCTGATCCCGTCGCTGATCGGTCTGGCCGGGGGACTGGGAGCCGGCATTGCGTATACAATGGTGCGGATTTTAGGACAGCGGGGCGTGGCAGGTCCGTTTGTCGTGTTCTTTTTCTCGGTGTTTTCCTGTCTTGTGACGCTGCCGTATCTGATCTTTCATTTTACGCCGATGACCACGCAGCAGCTTCTGATCCTTCTTGGAGCAGGCGTTGCCGCAACCGGAGGACAGTTCGGTATTACGCAGGCGTATTTTTATGCTCCTGCGCGTGAAGTATCCGTGTATGATTATTCACAGATCATCTTTGCGGCGCTGCTTGGATTTGCACTTTTCGGACAGATACCGGACCGATTCAGTGTGATCGGATATCTTGTGATCTGCGGGATGGCGATCCTGATGTTTCTCTATAATAACCGCAGGGATGCGGCGGCGGATTAACCGCCGTACCGTCCGGCGCGGGGGCTTA